>DATARB010000073.1:0-4332 GCA_036264375.1 Pseudolabrys sp. | reverse complement strand
GATCACCCACCTTCACCAGCGGACGCTGGTTGATGCAGGTGTTCTGGTTCGAGCGCTGGTACTTCATCAGCCGGTAGATATCGACGCCGGGCTTGGTCGGATCGGTCTCCCCGGTGGCGCGCACGACGATACGGGTCGCGTCCACCTGGTCGATGATGCCGGTACGGCGCGCGGCGATCGAGGCGCCCGAGTCGCGGGCGACCACGCCTTCCATGCCGGTGCCGACGAACGGCGCCTCGGCGCGAACCAGCGGCACCGCCTGGCGCTGCATGTTCGAGCCCATCAGCGCGCGGTTGGCGTCGTCGTTCTCGAGGAACGGGATGAGCGCCGCCGCCACCGACACGAGCTGCTTCGGCGACACGTCCATGTAGTCGACCTTGTCGCGCGGCACCAAGTGCACGTCGCCGGCCTGGCGGCACACGATCAGGTCTTCGACGAACTTGCCCTTGGCATCGAGCGCGGCGTTCGCCTGCGCGACCGCGTGGCGGCTCTCCTCCATCGCCGAGAGATAGACGACCTCGTCACCGACGCGGCCTTCCTTCACCTTGCGATAAGGCGTCTCCACGAAGCCGTATTTGTTCACCCGCGCGTAGGTCGCGAGCGAATTGATCAGGCCGATGTTCGGACCTTCCGGCGTCTCGATCGGGCAGATGCGGCCGTAATGCGTCGGGTGCACGTCGCGCACCTCGAAGCCGGCACGCTCGCGCGTGAGACCGCCCGGGCCAAGCGCCGAGAGACGACGCTTGTGCGTGATCTCCGACAGCGGATTGGTCTGGTCCATGAACTGCGAGAGCTGCGAGGAGCCGAAGAACTCACGCACCGCGGCAGCCGCAGGCTTGGCGTTGATCAGGTCCTGCGGCATCACCGTGTCGATATCGACCGACGACATCCGCTCCTTGATCGCACGCTCCATGCGCAGGAGGCCGATGCGGTACTGGTTCTCCATGAGCTCGCCGACCGAACGCACCCGGCGGTTGCCGAGGTTGTCGATGTCGTCGATCTCGCCGCGGCCGTCACGCAGGTCGACCAGCGTCTTGATGACCGCGAGGATGTCCTCCTTGCGCAGCACGCGATGCGTATCGGGCGCATCGAGATCGAGACGCATGTTCATCTTCACGCGGCCGACGGCCGAGAGGTCGTAGCGCTCGCTGTCGAAGAACAGCGAACGGAACATCGACTCGGCGGTGTCCACGGTCGGCGGCTCACCCGGACGCATGACGCGATAGATGTCGAACAGCGCGTCTTCACGCGTCATGTTCTTGTCGATCGTCAGCGTGTTGCGGATGTAGGCGCCGACATTGACGTGGTCGATGTCGAGCAGCGGCAGCTCTTTGTAGCCGGCCTCCGTGAGAACCTTCAGGTTCTTCTCGGTGATCTCCTCACCGGCTTCCATGTAGATCTCGCCGGTCTTCGTGTTGACGAGATCCTCGGCGAGGTACTGGCCGATCAGTTCCTCATCGGTCATGCGGAGGAACTTGAGGCCCTTCTCGGCGAGCTGGCGCGCCTGACGCACGCTGAGCTTCTTGCCCGCCTCCACCACCACCTTGCCGGTGTCGGCGTCGACCAGGTCGTTGATCGCCTTGTAGCCCTTGAGCCGGTTGGCATCGAACGGCACGCGCCAGCCTTCCTTGGCACGCTTGTAGACGACGTGCTTGTAGAAGGTGCGGAGGATTTCCTCGCCGTCGAGGCCGAGCGCGTACAGCAGCGACGTCACCGGAATCTTGCGGCGGCGGTCGATGCGCGCATAGACGATGTCCTTGGCGTCGAACTCGATGTCGAGCCAGGAACCGCGATACGGAATGATGCGGGCGGCGAACAGCAGCTTGCCCGAGGAGTGCGTCTTTCCCTTGTCGTGATCGAAGAACACACCGGGCGAACGGTGCATCTGCGACACGATCACGCGCTCGGTGCCGTTGACGATGAAGGTGCCGTTGTTGGTCATGAGCGGGATATCGCCCATGTAGACATCCTGCTCCTTGATGTCCTTGACCGACTTGGCGCCCGTCTCCTCGTCGATATCGAACACGATCAGCCGCAGCGTCACCTTGAGCGGCGCGGCGAAGGTCATGCCGCGCTGGCGGCACTCATCGACGTCATACTTCGGCGGCTCGAATTCGTATTTGACGAATTCCAGCATCGAGGAATTGGAGAAGTCCGAGATCGGGAACACCGACTTGAAGACGGCCTGCAAGCCCTCATCCGGGCGACCGCCCTCCGGTTCCCGCACCAGCAAAAATTGATCGTAAGATGCCTTCTGAACCTCGATGAGGTTCGGCATCTCCGCTACTTCTTTGATTGATCCGAAAAACTTCCTTACGCGCTTGCGACCGGTAAACGTCTGCGCCATCGTTTCTCTCTCGATTCGATTGTGGCGGGCAGTGCGGGCGCCTCTCCGAACAGCCGCAATCCATCGCGACCATCAGGACAGGCGTCGGGACTGTCCGTTTGTATGTGATTCGGGGCCTGCCCGAACCGCCGCACTCTACATTTCATCGTGACCAGGCCTTAAGCCGGCCGCGATGGCCTCTGCGAGGTGGTCCGTCAGCTGGCCACCACCCCTGCCTCTCATCCACCGCGATCCCGTCCGGTCTTTATGCCGCGCCGGGCCGCCTTCGCATCTTGTTCCCAACGGCCGCCGCATGCGCACCAACGAGGAACTTCACCTCTCGAAGCCCCCGGGGAACCGTTCGGCCCACCCGGGGATTTCGCTTTCTCGATCTCCGGGGCTCGCGAACGCTCGCCCGGGGATTTTGCTTAAGTAAGCGCTACTTACTTAAGCTCAACCTTGGCGCCGACCTTTTCGAGAGTGGCCTTGATCTTGTCGGCCTCCTCCTTATTGACGCCTTCCTTGACCGGCTTGGGCGCGCCCTCGACCAGGTCCTTGGCCTCTTTCAGGCCGAGACCGGTGAGCGCACGCACTTCCTTGATCACCTCGATCTTCTTGTCGCCGGCGGCGGCAAGAACCACGGTGAACTCGGTCTTCTCTTCGGCAGCGGCAGCGCCGCCACCAGCAGCCGGGCCAGCCGCAACCGCTACCGCGGCGGCAGCCGAGACGCCCCACTTCTCTTCCAGCATCTTCGCCAGATCCGCCGCTTCCAGGACGGTCAGGGTCGACAGTTCATCGACGATCTTCTGCAGGTCAGCCATGTTCAGTTCCTATAGGTTCGAACCAGTTCGATTGCTTGTTTGAGCCGTCAGGCCGCCGCGTCCTTGGAGGCGTAGGCCTGGACCACGCGCGCGACCTTGGCCGCGGGAGCGTTGGTGAGCTGCGCGATCTTGGTCGCCGGCGCCACGAGGAGGCCGACAATCTTGGCACGCAGTTCGTCCAAAGACGGCAGCGAGGCGAGCGCCTTCACGCCGTTCGGATCCAGAGCCGTCTTGCCCATCGAGCCGCCGAGAATGACGAACTTCTCGTTCGCCTTGGCGAAATCGATGGCCACCTTCGGCGCCGCAACCGGATCGCCCGAATAGGCGAGCACGGTCGGCCCCTTCAGCAGGGGCGCGATTGCGGCAGCGTCGGTGTCCTTGAGCGCGATTTTGGCGAGACGGTTTTTCGCGACCTTCACCTGTGCACCCGCCTGCTTCATCTGCTGGCGCAGGGTCTGCATCTGGGCAACGGTGAGGCCGGAATAGTGAGCCACCACCACGACGTTCGAGGTCTTGAAGACCCCGCTCAGTTCGGTGATGGACTCCGCTTTTGCCGCTCGATCCACTGCAAGCTCTTTCCGGTTTTGACGGCTTACCCGCACGATCCACGGGAGCCGCCGGGTTTCACCAGCCGTCCCGCCACGTCACGCAAGGCAACCGGGCAGGACGACATCTCAAGCCTGCCCCCGAACGGACGTTTGACGGCCACGCTCGGTCTCCGAGGTTCGAACCAAACCGGCACGCTTTTTATGCGTGCAAATCCTGGTCTCTTACCCCGTCTATGCTGGCCCCGTTTTCAGCGCCCGACCTGCTGACGCAGGGCGGGCCGGGATTAAGCGTCAGCCCTTGCGGGCCTTGGCACCGGCAGTCTTGGACAGGTGGCCGGCCGTTTGACGGGCCAGCCGTACGCGCCTTCACATTGCAATGACTTGGGTATTCCCTCTCAGATGTCCCGCCGGGATGTCCAAAAGGAAAAGTGTCCGTTCACCATTGTTTTGCAGAGACGCGCAAAGGCGTGCCGACAGACTAGGGCCGGCACGCCCAATGCACGATATCTAGACCTTTGTATCCCCCTTGCCAAGGGGCATTTTCGTGGCGAAACGCCACGAAACGCCCGGCAAAGGGTCCGAACCCGCTCAGGTCGCGGTTCCCGCCGCGAACAGCGAGCCCGGCTCGACCTTCACG
>DATARB010000060.1:0-7981 GCA_036264375.1 Pseudolabrys sp. | reverse complement strand
GGCAAACAAGCCTGCCGTGGCGACGCAGACCATCGTCGTCGCCAAGCAGCCGCTGCGCTTCGGCGCGGAACTCAATGCCGCCATGCTCGAAGAGATACCGTGGCCGGCCGAAGCCATGCCGGCCGGTGCCTTCGCTAAAGTTTCGGATGTCCTCGCAGGCGGCCGCCGCATCGTGCTCGCGGCGATCGAGCCCAATGAGCCGGTGCTGGCGCTCAAGATCACCGGTCCAGGCCAGCGGGCCACGTTGTCGGCGCTGGTCAAGCCCGGCATGAAGGCCGTGACCATCCGCGTCAACGACGTCGAAGGCGTCGGCGGCTTCGTGCTGCCGGGCGACCACGTCGACGTCGTGCTCACGCGCCAGCTCGACAAAGGCTCGGCGACCACCGAGGTCGTGTTGCAGGACACGCGCGTGCTTGCCGTCGACCAGAGCGCCGACGAGCGCACCGCCAAGGCGGCGGTGGCGAAATCGGTAACGCTCGAAGTCGATACGGTCGACGCGCAGAAGGTGTGGCTCGCTTCGTCGGTCGGCAGCCTGTCGTTGCTGCTGCGCAAGGCGGGCGAAGTCGCGCAGGCGAAGACGCGCAAGGTCACGCTCCAGGACCTCGGGACCAACGACGTCGCCGGCGACAAGGGCGCGACGACGACCGTGTCGGTGACGCGAGCCTCGGCGAAACAGGACTACACCGTCCCGGTTGAAAATGGCCGCAACGCCATGGCCGCGGCGGAACGATAAGGCACTCCGGCCCGTCAACGGGCTCGGGGGTTAAAAAACGGGTGGGTAAGTCGTGAGTAACAGGAATGAAACTGCCGCCGGCTTCCGCTGGCGGCGTGAAGACAAGAGCGTGCCGCGCGGCAACTGGCTGCGTGATCTGGCGGTGGCGCTGGCCCTCGCATTAGGCGCAGCGCTTCTGTTGATGGCCGGCGATGCGCATGCGCAGTCGCGCCTGATCCAGGTCGCCGGCAAGTACCGCACCGCTATGACGACGGTCACGATCGGCAAGACGCAGGATGTGCGGACCGATCAGAGCTTTGTCGACATCACGCTCGGTGATCCCGACGTCGCCGACGTCAATCCGCTCACCGATCACTCGCTGTCGATCCTCGGCAAGAAGATCGGCACGACCCGCGTATCGGTCTACGGCGACGGCAAGAAGCTGGTCGGCATCTTCGACGTCGAAGTGACCTACGACATCACCAGGTTGAACAATGAGTTCAAACGGCAGTTTCCGGGTTCCGCATTGCGGGTGTCCACCGTCAACGGCCGCATCATGCTGTCGGGCGAGGCCGTGGATTCCGCGACGCTCGACAAGGCCGTGACCATCGCGCGCCAGTTCGGCCCCGATGTCATCAATTCCGTATCGGTGATGCAGCCGCAGCAGGTGATGCTGGAGGTGCGTTTCATCGAGGTCTCGCGCACCGCCGACCGCGAACTCGGCGTGCAATGGAATCGTTTCGGCGGGTCGAGCATCACCAATATCGGCAACAACACGTCCGTTCTGCCGGTCACATCTGTCACCGAAGCCGCCGCAGGCGTGCTCTCCGGCGGCAATCCGTTCGGCTTCATGATCGGGCGCATCGTCGCGAATGGCTCGACCACGGACGTGATGATCAACGCGCTGGAGCAGAAGGGCGTTGCCCGCACACTTGCCGAGCCGAACCTGGTTGCGCTTTCCGGTGATACAGCGAGCTTTCTGGCCGGCGGTGAATATCCCATCCCGGTGTCCGGCAGTTTCGGTTCGGTCAGCGTCGACTACAAGAAATACGGTGTCGGCCTCGCCTTTACGCCAACCGTGCTCGGCCGCGGCGTGATCAACATGAAGATCGAGCCCGAGGTCAGCCAGATCGACACCACCCACTCGGTCTCGGTCTCCAACGGAATCTCGGTGCCGGCCCTGATCGTGCGCCGTGCCTCGACCACGGTCGAATTACGCGACGGCCAGAGCTTCATGATCGGCGGCCTCTTGCAGACCAATAATACGAACCAGATCGAGCAGCTGCCCTGGCTCGGCACGGTGCCGGTCCTCGGCACGCTGTTCTCGAGCAAGTCGTATCAGCAGAACCAGACGGATCTCGTCATCATCGTCACCCCGCATTTGGTGCGGCCGGCCGCGCCGGGCGACGTCATGCGCACGCCGGCCGACGACACGCTGCCGCCGAACGACCCGGACTTCTTCCTGCTCGGCAAGACCGAAATGACACGCGAAGAGGCGGCCAAGCTTACGCCCGCGGAGGCGCAGGTTGTCGCTGCCAGCAACCAGCCGTTCACCGGCCACATGCTCGACATGCCCAGGGGGATTTCCAATGCGGCCATCCAATAATGTCCTGCGCGGACTCGCGCTCACGATCGCGATCGGCGCGCTGGCCGGCTGCTCGGACTATCTCGACCGCCGCGACATGATCTCGATCAAGGGCGGCGATGCGGTGCAGACCGACAAGGTCACGCAGATGGTCGATCCGTGGCCGCGCCAGAGCGGCGACCGCAATATCGCGTACAACGGCGACGTCGTCCAAAACGCCTATGAGCGCTATCTCACCGGCCGCGTCATCCCGCCGAGCGGCACCTCGACGTCCTATCAGCCGAGCAACGCGTCGAACAGCGCGCCACCGGTCGGGCCGAGCGTGACCCAAGCGGCCGCGCCGACGAAGTAAGGCAGAGGTGAAGTCTTAAACCATGCGCATCGGCCGTAACTCAAACGCCAATCGCACCCGCGTCGTGGTGCTCACGGCCGACGCCGCGTTCGCCAACTCGGCGCGCGAAACCTTTGGCGCGTCGAAGGCCATCGATCTTTCGCTGGTCACCGGCCGCATCGCCGAGCAAAGCGACACGCTCGATCTCGAGGGTGCGACCGTCGTGGTGGTCGACCTCGATGCCGGCCGCGACGATGAGATGGCCGCGCTGGCGCGGCTGATGGCGCGGCTCGGCGCCTGGCCGCCGGTCATTACCGTAACGCAAAGCTTCGACGAGAGCGTCGCGCGCACGTTGTTGCAGATGCGCGTGGCGGATTTCCTGGTGAAGCCGGTGCAGGCCATCGATCTGGTCCGCGCCTGCGCGCGCGTCGCCAAGGGCCCCGGCAGCGGCGCCGAACCGGCGGACGCGCAGATCTATGCGTTCCTGCCCGCCGTCGGCGGCGCCGGCGTCACCACCATCGCGATTCAGACGGCGATGTTGCTGCTCAACAGCGGCGGTCCGCGCGTGAAGCCGTCCACCTGCCTCGTCGATCTCGATTTCCAGCACGGCGCGGTCGCCGACTATCTCGATATCGAGCCGCGGCTGAATCTCGCGGAGATCGAGCCGCGCCCGGACCGCCTCGACCGGCAATTGCTCGAGGTGATGTTGTCCTATCACAGCTCGGGCCTCGCGGTGGTCGCCGCGCCCAACCGGCCGGCGGAAATGCGCTCTTTCGATCCCGACATGGTCACGCGGCTGCTCGATCTCGTCTCGTCCAATTTCGAATACGTTGTGTTCGACATGCCACGCACCTGGTTCGCCTGGACCGACAACGTGCTGCTCGGCTCGAACAAGCTTTACATCGTCAGCGAGACGACCGTGCCGGGCCTGCGTCATGCGCAGCAGCTCGTGGCGGCGATCAAGGAGCGGCTGGGCGAGGAGCCGAACCCGCAGGTGATCGTCAACCGGTTCAGCCAGCGCATGTTCTCGTCCGGTCTGCGCATGAACGATGTGGAGCAGACGCTGGGTGCTTCGTTTGTGAGCGCCATCCCGAACGACTACGCGCTGGTGCGCGAGGCGATCGATCGCGGCGTGCCGCTCGAGGAAGTCAAGCAGGGCAACAAGATCACCGCCGAGCTCAAGAAGCTGGTGGTCGACTCGCTGGCCAAGCCTGCGGACGGCAAGCCGGTGCCCCTCTTGAAAAAGCTCAAGCTGTCGCTGGCGGGGTAGGACAATGGCCGGACGTTTCACCACCCGAGTTGCACCCGCATCTGCGGCGCCGGAACCGCCGTCACCCGAGCCGCAGGTTATGAGCTGGAGTGTATTGCCCGAGATGCCGCCGGAGCAGGCGCCATCGGTGCAGGCCGACAATCCGCTGCTCAGCGCGAAGCTGCTCGATGCCAAGGTGCGCCTGCACCGCAAGTTGATCGAGGAGATCAACCTTTCGGCGCTCGACAAGCTGCCCGAGGATGAAATCCGCCGTCACGTGCAGCAGCTCGTGTCGCAATATGTGATGGCCGAGCGGCTCGCTTTGAACGCGCAGGAGCTGTCGGACTTCGTCTCGGAAATTCTTGACGAGATGACCGGCCTTGGACCGTTGGAGCCGTTGCTGAAGGATCCGTCCATCGCGGACATCCTCATCAACGGTCACGAGTGCGTCTACGTCGAGCGCGGCGGCGTTCTCGAGCCGCTGCCGGTGCGCTTCAAGGACGAGCAGCATTTGCTGCGCATCATCAACAAGATCGTCTCCGCCGTCGGCCGCCGCGTCGATGAATCGCATCCGCTCTGCGACGCGCGCCTGCTGGACGGCTCGCGCGTGAACGTGGCGGTGCGGCCGATCGGCGTCGACGGGCCGCTGGTCTCGATCCGTAAGTTTTCCAAGAAGAAGCTCGACCTGAGCAAGCTCGTCGAGGTCAACGCGCTGCGCCCGCCGATGGCCGAAGTGCTGGCGGCCGCGGTGCGGGCGCGCATCTCGACGATCATCTCCGGCGGCACCGGCTCCGGCAAGACCACGATGCTCAACGCGCTCTCCGCCTTCATCTCGGAGAAGGAGCGCCTCCTCACCATCGAAGACGCCGCCGAACTGCAGCTTCAGCAGCCGCATGTCGGCCGCATGGAGACGCGTCCGCCCAACATCGAAGGCAAAGGCGAGATCCGCCAGCGCGACCTCGTCAAGAACGCGCTGCGTATGCGCCCCGACCGCATCATCCTCGGCGAATGTCGCGGTGAAGAGGCGTTCGATATGCTGCAGGCGATGAATACGGGCCACGAAGGCTCGATGGCGACGGTCCACGCCAATACGCCGCGCGATGCCATCACGCGCCTCGAGCAGATGATTGGCATGGCCGGGCTGCCGATGACGGTGGCCTCGATCCGCGGCCAGATCGCCAACGCCATCCAGCTTGTCGTGCAGCTCTCGCGCCAGTCCGACGGCAAGCGCAAGGTCACCTCGATCGCCGAAGTCACCGGGCTCGAAGGCGACATCATCCAGATGCAGGAAATCTTCAAATACGTGCGTACCGGCACGAAACCGGACGGCACCGTCGAGGGCCATTTCGTTGCCACGGGCGTGCGCCCGCGCTTCCTCGGCCATCTGGTCAATCAGGGCATCAAAATCCCCGGCAGCTATTTCGACCCGTCGCAGCCGCTCTAATTCAAAATGCCCGACATCAACCCGGTCTATGTCTTCTTGGCCCTGATCGGCCTCTCGGCGGCGATGTTCGCCGAAGGCTTCTATCTGCTGTTCTACAACAAGGCGTCCTACCGCAAGAACATCAACCGGCGGCTCAAGGTGCTGGACACCAAGACCGATCGCGAAAGCGTGCTGGTGCAGTTGCGGCGCGAGCGCGGCCTGACCGAGAGTGGCGACTACCGGCTGCCGTTCATCAACATCAACCAGCTCCTGCTGCAGTCGGGGCTGACCATCGGCTTCGGCAGACTGGTTCTGTTTGCCGGCCTGGCGATGGTGGGCGGCTTCGTCGGCATGATGATGTTCGACGGCAACACGTCGCATGCGTTCTTTGCCGCGTTGTTCAGCGGCTTCGTGCTGCCGATCCTGGTCCTGAAGGTCCTACGCAGCCGCCGGCGCAAGAAGTTCGGAGCGCAGTTCCCCGACGCCATCGACATCATCGTGCGCAGCCTGCGCGCCGGTCATCCGGTACCGGTGGCGATCAACATGGTAGCGCGCGAGATGGCCGATCCGATCGGCAGCGAATTCGGCATCATCACCGACGAAATCACTTATGGCGCCGATCTGGAAACGGCGATGCGCAATCTCTTCTTCCGGGTCGGCACTGACGATCTGCCGCTATTCGTGACCGCGGTGGCGATCCAGACCTCGACCGGCGGCAATCTCGGCGAAATCCTCGAGAATCTCTCCCGCGTGATCCGCGAGCGTTTCAAGATGCGGCGCAAGATCCACTCACTGGCAGCGGAGGGCCGCGCCTCGGCGATGATCCTGTCCTCGCTGCCGATCGCGATGTTCGCGGTCATCAATTTCATGGTGCCGAGCTTCTACGCCAGCGTCTGGGACGAGAGCCTCACCAAGATCGCGCTGGCGGCGGCCGGCGGCTGGATGGGCATCGGCAACCTCATCATGTTCCGCATGGTCAATTTCAAGGTCTGACCGATGAACGCGATCCTGGCCGTCTTCGGCAACACCTTGCAGGACAGCAACAGCCTGTTGATGGGGCTCCTGGTGTTCCTCGCCACCGGCACGCTCGCGTTCTGCGTGATGGCGTTCGTGCGCGTACGCGGCGCGGTCAAGCGGCGCACCTCGCGGATCGCCGTCGATGACAGCAAGAGGAATCCGAAGCGATCGCTGCGCTATTCCAGCCTCAAGGCGGTGGCGCACCTCATCGAATACACCACGAAGCACTATTCCGGCACCGACGACGAGACCATGAAGGTGCTGCGCCAGCGTCTCGTGCAGGCGGGCATCTACGATCCGCGCGGCGTCGCCTTCTTCTTCATCGGCCGCACCGCGCTCGCCGTCGGCCTCGCCGCCGTGCTGTTCCTGGTCCTGCCCATCGTTCGGCCGAACAGCGGCTCGTTCTTCTGGCTGATGGTGATCGTCGGCGGCATCGCCGGATATGTCGGCCCCAGCATGTACCTCGACAAGCGCATCGCCGCGCGCAAGGCCGAGCACCGCTCAGGCTTCCCGGATTTCATGGACCTGCTGGTGGTCTGCGCCGATTCAGGGCTGTCGATGGAAGCCGCCTTCGAGCGCGTCGGCCGCGAGCTCGGCGACTCGTTTCCCTCGCTCACCGCCAACATCCATATCACCAATCTGGAAATCCGCGCCGGACGCAACCTCAAGGAGGCGCTGGAGCGCTTTGCCGAGCGCCTGGCGCTGGAAGAGGCGCGCGCCTTCGCCACGCTGATCAACCAGTCGATCGACCTCGGCTCCAGCATCACTGACGCACTGCGTGTCTACAGCGACGACATGCGCCACAAGCGGCTCTCGGCCGCGGAAGAGAAGGCCTACGCCCTGCCGGCCAAGCTGTCGGTGCCGATGATGGTCTGCATCTTCCCGGTGATCTTCGTTGTCATCCTGTTGCCGGTCTTCGTTCGGCTGCATGTCGGCGGATATTTTTGATGCGTGTGAAGCAGCCGCCGGGAAGTCCGGCAGAAATTCTTAACCATCGTCACCTAGCTTGTCGGGTGGCCCGTGGGGGGCGCATTTCCGAAGGCTTTTCGATGCGTAGTGGAGTGGCCCGAGCACTTGCTGTGGCGGCGGCCGGCCTGTGGCTGGCCGGATGCGACACGATAGGCACATCCCCGTCCAATCTGCTCGGCCTCAACAACCCGTCAACCGGCCTGGAAGCGAACGCCTCCGCGTCGCCGGACGAACTGCCGCCGGATGCGCCGCCATCCCCTGCCGCCGTTCCGCCGCCGCTTGGCGCGACGCCGACGCAGCAGGGCCTGCTCGGCAGCGATCCCAATGACGACCTGAGCACCGGCAAGAAGTACTATCGCGCCGCCAATTTCGGCATGGCCGAGCGCTATTTCCGCCGCGCCGTCGAACTGCATCCGCGCGACGCCGAGTCCTGGCTCGACCTCGCCGCCTCTTACGACCGCCTGCGCCGCTTTGATCTCGCCGACCGCGCCTACGGTCAGGCCATTTCCATCGTCGGGCCGACGGCGGAAATCCTCAACAACCAGGGCTACTCTTACATGCTGCGCGGCGACACCCAGCGCGCCCGCGAAAAGCTGATGGCCGCCCAACGCAAGGACCCCGCCAACCGCTACGTGCAGAACAATCTGCAGCTCCTGGCGGCGAGCTTCCGCGAAGGCAAGGCGATCGAGTAGCCG
>DATARB010000047.1:0-22512 GCA_036264375.1 Pseudolabrys sp. | reverse complement strand
TCAGGGTGACGGGGATAGGCATTGCGGAGGCGAGGAAAGTTTCTCCGCAATCTTAATCAATACCGCCAAAAACCGGTAACCTTGCGCGCGTGTCTTGCGCAAATCTCGTGGCAAGGCGTCTATTGCTCCCTACATCTCGTGGAGAACGAAGGCCGATTGGCCGATGACCAGCGATTCGGGCGCGATTCGTTCAAGTCCCGTTCCAAAGCTTAACCGGGCGCGTGTTTGTCGTTGCGTTGTGATACAGGAAGCCTACGGCGGTGCCCGAGCGTCGGGTTCGCCGTCAGTCTGGATGCGTAATGGCCATTAGTTTCTCTCCGCAGCCGAACCGCGCCGCGCGCGCCCGCGGTGCCGGCGTGACCGCGGTGCTCGGTCCCACCAATACCGGCAAGACCCACCTTGCGATCGAGCGCATGCTCGCGCATTCGAGCGGCATCATCGGGTTGCCGCTGCGGCTGCTGGCGCGCGAGGTCTACAACAAGGTGGTGGATCGGGCCGGCGTGAACGCCGTCGCGCTGATCACCGGCGAGGAGAAGATCAAGCCGCCGCACGCGCGCTACTGGGTCTCCACCGTCGAGGCCATGCCGCGCGATCTCGACGTCGCCTTCATGGCCATCGACGAAATCCAGCTTGGGGCCGATTTCGAGCGCGGCCACGTGTTCACCGACCGCATGCTCAACGCGCGCGCGCGCGAGGAGACGCTGGTCCTTGGCGCCGCCACCATGCGGCCGATGGTCGAGAAGCTGTTGCCCGGCGCCCATATCGTCAGCCGGCCGCGGCTCTCGATGCTCACATATGCCGGCGAGAAGAAGCTCACGCGCCTGCCGTCGCGCTCGGCCGTCGTCGCCTTCTCGGCGGAAGAAGTTTATTCCATCGCCGAACTGATCCGCCGCCAGCGCGGCGGCGCGGCCGTCGTCCTCGGCGCGCTCTCGCCGCGCACCCGCAATGCGCAGGTTGCACTCTACCAATCCGGCGATGTGGATTACCTGGTCGCAACCGATGCGATCGGCATGGGGCTCAATCTCGACGTCGATCACGTCGCATTCGCGTCCGACCGTAAATTCGACGGTTACCAATTCCGCAAGCTCAACCCGGCCGAACTCGCACAGATCGCCGGCCGCGCCGGCCGCGCCACGCGCGACGGCACGTTCGGCGTCACCGGACGCTGCGATCCGTTCGAGCCGGACTTGGTGCAGGCGCTGGAAAGCCACAGCTTCGAGCCGGTGCGCATGCTCCAGTGGCGCAACACCGATCTCGATTTCTCCTCGATCGGCGCATTGCAGGCCTCGCTCGCCGCTACACCGAATGAGCAGGGCCTTACCCGCGCGCCGACCGGCGAAGACATCCTCGTCCTGGAACATTGCGCGCGCGATGAAGACGTGCGCGCGCTTGCGCGCGGCCGGGCGGCGATCCAACGTCTGTGGGACGCATGTCAGGTTCCCGACTATCGCAAGATCGCGCCCGCGACCCATGCTGAATTGGTCGTGACCCTCTATGGTTTCCTCACGCGCGAGGGTAATATCCCCACCGATTGGTTCGCTCGTCAGATCGCTCTCGCTGACCGGACCGACGGCGACATCGACACTCTCTCAAACCGGATCGCGCATGTCAGAACTTGGACTTATGTTGCCAACCGCCCGGATTGGCTCTCCGACCCCGAGCATTGGCAGGCAACCACCCGCGCGGTCGAGGACAAGTTGTCCGATGCGTTGCACGAACGCTTGGCAGAGCGTTTCGTCGACCGCCGCACAAGCGTCTTGATGCGGCGGCTACGAGAGAACGCAATGCTCGAAACTGAAATCGGTAAAACTGGCGACGTCACGGTCGAGGGCCACATGCTCGGCCGTCTCGATGGATTCATGTTCGCGCCCGACGCATCGGCCGCAGGCTCGGAAGCGAAGGCGCTCAATGCCGCCGCGCAGAAGGTGCTGGCGGTGGAGATCGAATCGCGCGCGACGCGGCTGTCGCAGTCGCGCAACGATCAGATCGTGCTGGCCAACGACGGCGCTATCCGCTGGCTCGGCGACGTCGTCGGCAAGCTCATGACCGGCGACGACACGCTGCGTCCGCGCGTGCGCATCATCGCCGACGAACATCTCACCGGCCCGTCGCGCGAATTGGTGCAGACGCGGCTCGACCTCTGGCTCAAGACGCACATCGAAAAGCTGCTCGCGCCGCTGTTCACGCTCTCGGCGGCGGAAGACGTCACCGGCATGGCGCGCGGCGTCGCGTTCCAGCTGGTGGAGGCGATCGGCGTGCTCGAGCGGCAGAAGGTGGCGGACGAGGTCAAGGGCCTCGACCAGCCCTCGCGCGCCACGCTGCGCAAATACGGCGTGCGCTTCGGCGCCTATCACATCTATCTCCCGGCGCTGATGAAGCCGGCGCCGCGCGCGCTGGCGACGCAGCTCTGGGCGCTCAAGCACGAGGCGCCGGACGCCAAGGGCGTCACCGAGTTGCTGCATCTTGCCGCCTCGGGCCGCACCTCGATTCCCGTCGACAACGAGACGCCGAAGGCGCTCTACCGCACGTCCGGCTATCGCATCTGCGGCGAGCGCGCCGTGCGCGTCGATATTTTGGAGCGGCTTGCCGATCTCATCCGCCCGGCGCTGGCCTGGCGCGAAGGCTCGCCCGGCCCGAAGCCGGACGGCGTGTTCGATGGCCGCGGCTTCCTCATCACCGGCGCCATGACCTCGCTTACCGGCGCTTCCGGCGAAGACTTCGCCTCGATCCTGCGCGCGCTCGGCTATCGCATGGACCGCCGGCCGAAGCCGCCGGAGCCCGCGCCTGCCGCGGCTTCGGCTGACGCAGCGCCAGCCGCCGATGCTGCAACGGATGCTGCAGCAAATGCTGCAGCAAATGCTGCAGCAAATGCTGCAACAAATGCTGCAACAGACGTCACGCCGGCCGCCTCAAGCGATGCGCCAATCGCGCCTGATGTGGCCAGCAGCGTCGCCTCCGAAGAGTCCGCCGCGCCTGAAGAGGCCGCCGTTGCGCCGGCCGACGACACGACGGCCGGCCAGGCTGTCTCGTCTCTGAGCTTGCTGCCGGAAGCCGAGCTCATTCCGCAGATCGACGTCGCGGCCGAGCCGGCACCCGAAGTCGCGCCGGAGGCCGCCGTCGAAGCCGCGCCCGCCGAGGAGCAGCCGGCCGAGGCCGCAACCGCATCCGACGAACCGGTGGCGGAAGCCACCGCCGCATCTGCGGAGCCGGCCGCGCCTGCCGAGGAGCAGGCCTTCATCGAGGTCTGGCGTCCAGGCGGCCGTTCCGAGCGGCGTCCGCCGCGACATCAGCAGCATCAGCGCCGGCCCAACCGCGCGCCGCAGGCTGCCGCTCCGGCCGATGCAGCGGCGCCTGCCGCCGACGCCGCCGTTGCCGCCGCGCCGGCGGATGGCGCTCAGCCCGATGGACGTCCGCCGCGTCATGAGCGCGGTGGGGACCGTCAAGACCGGCGCGATCGCCACGAGCGGCAGCAGAAGGTCCAACGTGAAGGCCAGCGCGGCGGCGAGCGTCCGGGTCAGGATCGCGGCCCGCGCCGCGACCGTCCGCCCCGCCGCGACAAAGGCGACCGCGTCGATCGCGCCGAGCGCGAGCAGTACTACGCGCGCCCGCACGGCTCGTCGGATCGCCGCGACAAGGCGCCGGATCCGAACTCGCCGTTCGCCAAGCTCGCCGCCCTCAAGCAGCAGCTCGAGCAGAACGGCAAGGACCGGCCGTCGTGAGGGCTCATTGTTGAAGCGCGCCCAGCCTTTGTCCCGTCACCTTGAGGAGCGAGCGAAGCGAGCCTCGAAGGGCGACGGCCGGGGAGCGGCAGCGGGGTGCAATTCAGGGGCTGTCATCCTTCGAGGCTCGGCCTTCGGCCGAGCACCTCAGGATGACGGACTGAGGCTTTCGGTTCGGCCTGAGGAAATCATGGTCTGAAGCCTTGGATCGCCAGCGCATCGACAAATGGCTCTGGCACGCGCGCATGGTGCGCACCCGCAGCGACGCGGCGGCGCTCGCCGAGGCGGGTCATGTCCGCCTCAACGGCAAACGGATCACCACCGCCAGCCAGCCGGTCCGCACCGGGGATGTGGTCACCGTCGCGCTCGACCGCGCCGTGCGGGTGGTGCAGGTGGAGGGCTTCTGCGAGAAGCGCGGCGGCGCGCCGGCAGCGCGCGGGCTTTATCGCGACGTGCCGCAGGCGTAAGATGACGCCTTAGCGCGCAGGACGGTCATCGCGCCGGTTGCCTTGCAGCCTTGCCCTTGTTGAGTTAGGGACCGGTGCGGAAGTTAAGTCGGAGCTTTTTGATGACCTACGTCGTCGTCGAGAATTGCATCAAGTGCAAATACATGGATTGCGTCGAAGTCTGTCCGGTGGACTGCTTCTACGAAGGCGAGAACATGCTCGTCATTCATCCCGACGAGTGCATTGACTGCGGGGTCTGCGAGCCGGAATGCCCGGCCGAGGCGATCAAGCCCGATACCGAGCCGGGCCTGGAAAAGTTCCTCGAGCTCAACGCCGAATACGCGAAATCCTGGCCGAACATTACCGTCAAGCGCGAGGCGCCGGCGG
The DNA here is from genome assembly GCA_036264375.1 of Pseudolabrys sp. GTDB lineage: Bacteria > Pseudomonadota > Alphaproteobacteria > Rhizobiales > Xanthobacteraceae > Pseudolabrys. The sequence goes on along the minus strand of DATARB010000047.1, from coordinate 17,960 downwards.
ACGCCAAGGAATTCGACGGCACCCCGGGCAAGCTCGACAAGTTTTTTTCGCCCAATCCCGGCACCGGCGACTGAAAAGCCCCGCGGGGTAACTCCTCAGCGCTGAAGATGTGAATCGCGGCTCGGAATCTCCGGGCAGCCGGAACCTTTTTGGGCCGGCGGCATTAACCGCGTTAAGAAATTACAGATTTGTAACCCCTGCATTGCGCTTTTGCGTCGCCATAACGCTTTGATTCCGCCCAAAAATGTGCTATATACGTCAAAAGTCCGATGAAGACGAAAAAACAGCCGCCTGCGACGAGCTCCCCTTGTCGGGAGCCTTATTTTTCGGCGGTAGGGTCCCAAGGGTCTGGCTAGAGGGCGTGCAATCCACGCGTCAGCAGTGGCAGGAAAATCGCGTCACACGAAGAAAAGTTCATCCGGCGGTAGCCGGGGAACCAAAAAGTCTGCCGTAGCGCGGCGGACCTCGCAGGCCTCGCGCGGTTCCGCCCGCGGGGCTCCCGCAGCCAAAGTTGCCGGCAGCCGCAAGGCAGCCGGTGAAGGAGTTTTGCCCGGAATGCCGACCCCTAAGAAGACGACCCAGCGCCAAGGCTTCAAGACCAATGAGTTCATCGTCTATCCGGCGCATGGCGTCGGGCAGATCATGGCCATTGAGGAGCAGGAGATCGCGGGCGCCAAACTCGAACTTTTCGTCATCAACTTCATCAAGGACAAGATGACGCTCCGGGTTCCGACCGCCAAGATCGTCTCGGTCGGCATGCGCAAGCTGGCGGAACCGCCGCTGGTGAAGCGCGCGCTGGAGACCCTCAAGGGCCGCGCGCGCATCAAGCGCACCATGTGGTCGCGCCGGGCGCAGGAATACGAGGCGAAGATCAACTCGGGCGACATCGTCGCCATCGCCGAGGTGGTGCGCGACCTGTACCGGTCGGACACCCAGCCGGAACAGTCCTACTCCGAGCGGCAGCTCTACGAGGCGGCGCTCGACCGGCTCTCGCGCGAGATCGCGGCGGTGCAGCGCATCACCGAGACCGAGGCGATCAAGGAGATCGAAGGCGCGCTCGCCAAGGGCCCGCGCCGTGGTCCGAAGCCTGCCGATGAGGCCGGCGGCGACGAAGCTGTCGAGGAAGAAGCGGCCTGATCCGGCCAGCTGATTGCGAGAAACACAGAAGCCCGGCGGAAACGCCGGGCTTTTTGTTCGCGTGGGCTCTTTCTGATCCCGCCCCTGAAAGGGGAGGAAAGAGAAGGTGCGGCGCGGCCCTGCCTTCCTATGAGACCGTTTGAGAATGGAAGCGCTGCCTTCAACCCTCCCCCCGCGCAGCGGCGGGGAGGGTCGGTTCGTATCGCTGCAAGCGATGCGAACCGGGGTGGGGCTGATAGCGGGCCACGCCTCCGTTGCGTGGTTGCTAAAAGCGCGGCCCGTCGCCGTAACGACGCTGCGATGGCGCGCCGAAAGGCGCCGCATCTTCTCAAAAGGAAGATGCGCATTGAACTACCCGACGCGCTTTCTCGGCGCTCCATCCCCTCTGTATTTACAAAGGGAAGGAAAGACAGGCCTCCCCGGGCCGCGACAAAGAACAGGGGCGGCGGAGCGCATCCGCACGAAGGCCGGCCAAGCTGGAGCCATGGCCACTCAAGCTCCCACGAGGTGGGCAGATGCGGGCACGACTTTCCGCCGCCGGGCGTAGCTAATACGCAGTTTTCTTTAGCAGTTTCGAATGTTGCCGGTTTGGCGCAGAAGTCTAGAATGACCGCCAATCGACGACACAATGATCTAGGGAGCTCACTATGACCGCTATAGGCGGCTATGTCGCGCCGACGACAGAGGCTGATGCCCTCGGCGTCCACTCACTCGACCAGTTCGTTCTGACGGTCCCCGACGCCAGCGTCGCCGAGGACTTCTACGGCAATTTCGGTCTCGACGTGAAACGCGACGGCCAGGCGCTCTCGATCAAGACCTTCGGCCACGAGCACCGCTGGGGCTCGGTGGTGGAAGGCTCGCGCGCCAAGGCGCTGCACCATCTGTCCTTCGGCTGCTACGCCGAGGACCTGCCGCGCCTGAAGGCGCGCATCGAGGATGCCGGCGTGAAGCTCATCGATCCGCCGCCGGGCTTCGAGAGCAACGGCTTCTGGTTCCGCAACCATGAAGGCGTGCTGATGGAAGTGAAGGTCGCCCCGAAGGTCTCGCCCGACCACAAGGCGGTCAGCGAGTGGATCTCCGTCGGTCCCGGCGTCGCCGCCGCGACCACGCGCGAGAAGTCCGGCCTGGTGCGCCCCCGCCGCCTGTCGCACGTGCTGATTTTCACCTCCGATATCGATGCCTCGATCAAGTTCTACGAGCGCACGATCGGCCTGCGGCTGTCCGACCGCGCCTCCGACATCGTCGCGTTCATGCACGGCATCCACGGCAGCGATCATCATCTGCTCGCGCTGGTGAAGTCGAGCGCGCCGGGCTTCCACCATTGCAGCTGGGATGTCGCCAGCGTGCAGGACATCGGCCTCGGCGCCATGCGCATGGCCGACAAAGGCTGGCAGAAGGGCTGGGGTCTCGGCCGCCATGTGCTCGGCTCCAACTACTTCCACTATGTCATGGATCCGTGGGGCAGCTTCTCGGAATATTCCTGCGACATCGACTACATCCCGAAGGAAGATCGCTGGCCGGCCGCCGACCACAAGCCGGAGGATTCGTTCTATCTCTGGGGCCCCGTGGTGCCGCGCGAGTTCACGATCAACCCGGAGGCGGGGGAGACTTGATCGCATTTGCCCATTGCAATGACTCGTCATGGCCGGGCTTGTCCCGCCCATCCAAGTTCTAGTTTGCGATGGGAAGTAAGACGTGGATGCCCGGCAAAAAGCCGGGCGTGACGGTGGAGAGGGCGCGCGAGGCATTGGGCTCTCACCGTCATCGTGAGGTGCCCGGCGAAGCCGGGCCTCGAAGGATGACGGGCACGGGCTGTCACCCTTCGAGGCTTGCGCTTCGCGCAAGCACCTCAGGGTGACGGTGCCTCACTCCACCACGATCTTGAGCTTCTCGCCGGGCTTGATCGCATCGTTGTGCGATAGCCCGTTGATCACGCGGAACAGTTCGATCTGATGCTCCGACGCCGCCATGCGGCGCGCGAGCTTGTCCTGCGTGTCGCCGTTCTCCGCCGTGACGATCTTGATGCGCAGCGGATGCACTTCTCGAGCCTCCTTCAGGCTCATGCGGCGGAAGCTCATCACCGACTCACGGAACGCCTTCTCGGACTGCGCGGTCTTGTTTTTCGTCGCGAAGATGAAGCGGTAGATGTCGCTGCCGAAGCGCACCGCATAAAGCCGGAACGACCATTGGTCTCCTGACGCTGTGGCCGTCGCCGCCTGGAAGCCGTTGATGGTGAACTGGTCGATGCTGGATGCATCGACATGCTCCATCCAGCCCGACTTGAGATAATCGGGCAGCGACTGCTCGGCCGGCACGCTCACGACATCGAGGCGCAGCGCTTCGCCGCCGCCGTCCTTGAGGCCGAGCACGGCCTGCGCGGTGTTGTCGAGCGAGAAGCCTGGCGGCGCCACGAAAGTGAACCCGAGATTGGGGTGCACGAAGCGGCGCCCACGCGTGAAGCCTTCGCTCGGGTCCTCGCCGTAGACCATGCCGTCGAGATCCGCGAGGTATTGCGCACGGTCGCGCTCGCCGTTGCCGGGGCCGCTGAACTGGCGCGCATTGGCGAGCGCGTTCTTCACGCGCTCGGGCGTCGCCGGATGGCTGGAGAGGAAGTCGATGGTGCGCGGATCGGCGCTGGTGCCGCCTGAGGCTTTCAGGTCGGCGTTGCGCTGCATGTCGTTGAGGAAGCGCGAGGCGCCGAACGGATCGAAGCCCGCGCGCGCGGAAATGCCGACGCCGATGCCGTCGGCCTCGAACTCCTGCGCGCGCGAGAAGCTCGCCAGCGCCAGCTTCGATTTCGCCAGCGCCAGCGCGCCCGTGTTGGGATCGCTGAGCACGTCGTTCACCACGTGCGAGATGATCGCGGCCTGCTTCGCCTGCTCCTCGCGGATGGCGGCGTGGCGGGCGATCACGTGGCCCATCTCGTGCGCCAGCACGGAGGCGAGCTCGGCGCGGTCGTTGGCCAGCGCGATCAGCCCGCGCGTGACGTAAAGCTGTCCGTTCGGCAGCGCGAAGGCGTTGATGGCCGACGAGTTGAGGATGGTGACCTGATATTTCAGGTCGGGCCGCTCGGAGGCCGCGACCAGGCGCGAGACCGTCTGCTCGATCATCGCCTGAATCTTCGCATTCTCGTAGACGCCGCCATACGAGGCGAGGATGCGCGCGTGTTCGCGCTGGGTCGCGGTCGCCTGCCGCTCGGTCTGCGGATTGGGCTTCGGCAAGGGCAGCGAGACCTGCCGGTCGACGGGCATGCTGCTGCAGCCCGCGAGCAGCAGGCCAAGCACAACAGCAAACCGGCGCGCCTGTCTCGCCGATCTCACAATTGATGCAACAGCCATGGCCCCACGACTCTCGAAAGCTCAATCCACGAATTCAATCTGCTCCGGCGCATCGGCGGCGATGATCGGTCCCGTGCGCTGCTCCAACCAGCCGCGCACTCGGACACGGCGGCCTTCGAGCCGCTTCGGCTCCATCCCGGCGGCGGCGAAGCTACGCCCGAGACGTCGCGGAATCGTGACGGAGAATGACTCAGCCCAACGTCGCCCGAAATTCACATATATTGTGGCGCCGCTTTCGCGCACCGACAAGACCTTGCCCTCGACAAGCGCAAAATGTCCCGACTCAGCGCGCAGACGGACGGTATTTTCGGCGGCCAAAGGGGCGAAATTTGGATCGGCCCACAGACCGCGGCGCACGGTGCGTGCTGCCTTTTCGGCAGCCAGGAGATCGGCGGCGCACGTGTTACCGCCGGCGCGCGACGAAACGCGCGCCCAGCCTTCGCCGATCAGGGTCTGCTGGAGCGATTGGGTCGCGTCGCCAACAAAGGCGAAGGCGACGAGGCGGCCGTAGCGGTCGCGATCGGTGGCGCCGAGCTTGGCCAGCCGCATCGTGCGGCCCTCGGCCAACATTAGGAGCGCGGCGCGGCTCTGGTCGGGCGCTTCGATCGCCGCGAGCCGCACTTCGCGTCCGTCCTCGAGCATCAGCGTGCGCCCATCGCGCACGGCCACGACCTTGCCGGTGCCGGCAGCATCGAGCGTGCAGATGGCGCCCTGCGCAGATGCGGCACCCGCAAGCGCCAGGCTGCAGAAGCAGGCCAAGCGCAGGCGCTGCACCGCAGCGTTGAATCTTGATGTCAGCATCTCTCGCCACGCTAAGATGACACGTCAGACGTGAAAGCCATTGGTACCTCCGAGGAGCGTGCAATGCCATCACCGTGGACCTCGCCGACGCGCCGCACGGTTCTCCGCGCCGCCGCGTCCGGAGCGGCGATCATGCTCGCGCCTTATGCGCGCGCCGACGACAGGCATTGGCCCGACCGTCCCGTGCGCGTCATCGTGCCCTATCCGGCTGGCGGCTCGACCGACGTGCTCGCCCGTATCCTGGCCGAGCACTTGAAGGACATGTTCGGCCAGCCCTTCGTGATCGAGAACCGTCCCGGCGCCGGCGGCAATATCGGCATCGCCGCCGTCACCGGCAGCACGCCCGACGGCTACACCATCGGCGCGGCGACCGTCGGCCATTTCGCCATCAATCAATATCTTTACGCGCACATGTCCTACGATCCCGAGCGCGACATTATCGCGGCCTCGCTCACCTGGGAATTGCCGAACGTGTTCGTCGTCTCCAGCGATCACGTCCCGGCCAAGACGGTGACCGAGTTCGTCGCCTGGGCGAAGCAGAAGGGCAAGGTGAATTTCGGCAGCCCCGGTGTCGGCACCTCGCCGCATCTCTCCGGCGTGCTGTTCGCCAACCGCGCCGGGCTCGACGCGGTGCATGTCCCGTTCCGCGGCGCGGCGCAGACGATCCCGGCGATGCTGGCCGGCGACGTGACCTTCGCCATCGACAATCTCGCTTCGTATGTGCCGCAGATTCAGTCCGGCAAGATGCGCGCGCTCGCGGTGACCTCGGCGCAGCGCTGGCCGACGCTGCCGGACGTGCCGACCATGGGCGAGGCTGGGGTAAAGGACTTCGTCGTCACCTCCTGGGCGGCGTTCGTGGTGCCCGCCGGCACGCCGCGTCCGGTCATCGATGCGCTCTCCGGCGCGATGCGCAAGATCGCCGCCGACGAAGCCTTGCAGAAGCGGTTCCTGGTGGCCGGTGCCCGCTGCATCTCCTCGACGCCGGAGGAGGCGACAGCCTATGCCGCCAAGGAGCGCGCGATGTGGAAGGACGTTGTGGCGCTCTCCGGCGCTAAGGCGGAGTAAAAAGGTCGAGTAATAAGTCTGAGGTGCAGGTGGAGACCCGGCAGCAGCGGCTGCCTCAGACACCTATCGTGGACGCCACGTGATCGCGGAATTGGCGATGTAGTTCCAAGCGGCTCCGATCACGGCGCTGGCAAGGCCGGCTACCCACCAGCGCGACTGGCTTGTGTAGAGAAAAGACGACACGCCGACCCCTCCCACAATCCCAAAACTGCACAGTGCGGCGAAGATGGCGAAGCCGGTCAGAAAACGCCAACCGCGCCTGCGCTGGTCCCGGTGTGTAAAGGCATTGTTCAGCGAGTAGTTGAATGCCATCGCGGCGAACATGGCGGCGGTCTGGGCCATGGCAAAGGGCAGGCCGAGCGGCAGCAGAGCACGCAGGACAAAAAGATGGACAATAACGCCAACGGAGCCGACGAGACCAAAGGCGAGGAAACGTGTGGAGATGAAATCCCCGGACGTCTTCGCGATCAACAGTCCCGCATATTCCAGAACGACCTGGGAATCGAGTTTGCTTTGTCCATGCAGGCGCGGGCGGAATACATAGGGAATTTCCCTGACACGCAGGGGCGCTGGCGAAGACGCGACAATGTCCAGGAGTATCTTGAAGCCCTGCCGCGACAGCCGCGGCGCCACTGCATCGACAACGTCCCGGCGCAGCATGAAGAAGCCGCTCATTGGATCAGTAATCGGTGTATTCAGCAGCGACCGCGCCAGGTGCGTCGCCAGCCGGCTGCCGCGTGAGCGCAACCGTGTTAATCCGCTGTCCGTGCTGCTCTCGTTTTCGTATCGCCTGGCGACAACCAGGTCCGCTTCGCCGCTTTGCATGATCTCAAGCATCGCAGGAAGACACTTCTCGTCGTGCTGGAGATCCCCATCCATGACCGCGACAATCGGAGCGGAGCTTGACAGAAGCCCCTCCAGGCAGGCTCCGGCAAGGCCGCGGCACGCGATACGTCTGATGCCGCGAACCCGGTAGTCCCGCGCGGCAATGGCGCGAACGGCCGCTATCGTTCCATCCTCCGAGTCGTCATCGACAAAGATGACTTCCCATTCGTTCTGGCACAACGACTCGCTCAGCCGGGCGATCAGCGGGCTTATGTTTTCGCGCTCGTTCAGCGTGGGAATGACAATGGTCAGTTCTGCGCTGCAGCGCTGGCTCGCAGGCGCGGCAAACATTGCGGCAGGTGCCAAATCCGGGGCATCGCCTGGCGCCCGGTATATTGCTTCACTCATGGAAGGGCCCCGCGACCGTGCAGCGATGGCGGAAACCTCACCTCGCGTTTAATGGGCAGGACCAGAATGTCAAAGACTGGAAATCCGGCGATGCGTTGCGTGATCCGACGCGATGCACCGTCCACAATGAAACGACCGTAGAGAAGGTCGCGATACGCTTTCTCGGCGTTAGCTTCGTCGCCGAATTTCAGGGCGCCGACGAAGAAGCCGATGCTTCGGGTATCCAAACGCTTGTCGTCCATGAACTGGAAGTGACGCGGGTCTCCCGGCACCACCTCAATCGGAATGCCCGGGCCAAGGGCGTAGGCAATCCGTGCCGCCTGCATCCAGTTCGGAGCAACCACGTAGGCATTGGCGCTCCTGAGGTCTTGGGTAGCTGCCGCGTCAGTTAGTTCGGACCAGTCGACCATCTGCCAGTTGACGTCGAATTTCGGTGCGCGGTCGTAAAACAGGCGGGTTAAGGCGCCAGTTCGTGTCTGCACCGCAAATCCTATTGCCAGCAGTGGAACCACAATGAGGGCCGTGGCAAAGGACGCCTTCAGCAAGGAGGGACGGCGCTCGGCAAAACTGCTGCACCATTGGCCGACAAGCGGAAACGCGAACAGAAAGCCGATCATCGACCAGTGTGGGAGTGAATTGGCGTTGAACAGGGCGATCACGTCGAAAAACACGATAGGAACCGCCGAAATCAGCACGAAGAAACGATCGGCCGCTGAAAATCCGCCCCTGACGCCGTGCCACAGACATGCCATCGCGACTAGCCAGGTCGGCGGCCACACGTAGGCAGCCTGGCCAAGCAGCGTGCCGGCAAGATTTTCCGGATGCAGGAGATGGCCCTTGTTAGCCATGCCGCGGCTGGACTGAAAGGCAAACGACGCCCAGTCATGGTTCATGTTCCAGAGGACGACCGGCACCAGACCGAGCGTGGCAAGCGCGCCGGCGATCCAGGGGCCTGGCGTTCGAAGTTGGTCTCGGCCGGGCTTCGTTGACAGCAGGACAAGCAAGGCGGAAATGCAAAAAAGACCCGCCTGGTATTTGGACAGCAAGGCCAAGCCGAGAGCGACTCCGGCCACCATCCATCGCAAGAACGCGAAGCGTAAATCGCCGCCGAGAAGGATTGGCGCGACCGCCCATGCACTGGTCAGAAGAAGAAAATCGAGCGGTCCGTCGGGAACCACGAAATGGCCGGCCGAGATCAGGAAAAAAGGCGCAACGGTGTACCAGACCGTCGCCCAGAATGCGGGAACGACGCCATAGGCATATCGAGTCAGGTCGAAAAGCAGCAGCGCTGACAGCGAACCAAGCAACACATAGGGGAGCCGCACGACCAGCCGGCATTCGCAACCGGTGATATCCGCCATGAAGCGGGCGAGCGCGAAGCCAAGCGGCGGATGATCGAAATAGGAAAGCGAGTGGCTCCGCGATACCGCCACTGCATAAGCTTCATCGATTGACAGCGGAATTGTCGCGGCAAGTCCAATCCTCAAGGTCAGAAATGCCAGCACCAGCAAAGTCAGACGGCAAGCGGGAGAGGCAGAAAGCGATTGAGCCGTGGATAGCCAATCAACGCCAGCATGTGGTCGCGTGGTTGTTCCTGCGACTGAGAACGCCCCATTGATAACAGGGGGATCTGTTCGAGGATGATCAGCGCTCATGGGCTGCTGCCAAACCACAACAGCTGCGCTCATCGGGTGGTGCTAACCCATTCTTCGGCGTAGAACGCGAAAGAAGACGCAACGCTGCCGTCGCGCAAATCAACGGCGTTGTCATCAATGCCCATTCATGTGGCCGCCGCACTCTGCCTTGCTTAATGGTGGACATCGTCGGTGCCGCGATGCCGGAAGGGGACTATCCCAATCTCGCGGCCTGGCAGCTGCATGCCCGCGCTCTGTGAGCGTCCCGCGGACGCGCACGGAAATTTAGCGGGACATTTGCGGGCTGCTATTTGGCTTTTGCGGCGATTGTCGCGTGCTTGCCGAGACGCTGGTTCCGGAGCCAAGGAGCGGGCGATGTGGAAAGACGTTGTGGCGCTCTTCGGCGCCACGGCGGAGTGACGGGCCCGCTCGCCGAGTTCCTAACACCAAATATCCGCCGATTCTGCGAAAGCATAACCCTTTAGATCAGTTGCGGCGACTTGTCCTCCTCTTCAGCATCGGGGTGGCAGTTTCATTGCGGCGCCCGAGGCCAGCTGTCCCGAGCAAACTGCCTTACATAGGCACATACTCGGCGGGGCCTCCGTGACGGGACGTGTTGCGACGCAAGAGTTCCGATATCGGCGCGCGTGGCAGTTTGCGCGGCGTCCGGTCGCGTTCGCATTGCCCTGGGCCATTGTTCTCGTCATGTGTGGCGCGGGGGTTGCCCAAGAGCGCAGCAGAGCGGAAGAGCGTGGAAGTCCGGACTGTCTGCGCGGGGATGAAGCCGCGTGCCGGCGTGGCGCTGCGGACCCAGCCGATTTGGCCAACACCGAAGCCGCACGTTATCGATGGAACCTCAGTGCTTGCCACTACGGACTCGCAACCTGCAATCGACAACTACTCACGCCCGATGATTTGGCCAAAGTCACCGTCACGGCCTGCCAGAAGGGACGCGCCGGATGCGTCACGGATCAGGTGGCGCCGCAGAATCTCGAGCGCGTTCGCGCGGCACAATATCTGCACAAGATGCTGCAATGTCTGGCCGAAGACCAGCCGTGCAACATTTCGGAGCTGACCGCCGGCGACCGCGCCGCGGTTGGCCGTGTCAGAACGATCCGCAATCGCCTCGCATGTGCTGCGGGTCTGCCGGGCTGCGTACCGGATACCGCTGCAACGAGCGATCCGAATGAAAAGGCTGCCGAGCCGGATGCAACGAGTGCCGCCCCGGCGACGGCCAAGTCAGGCGCTGCCGAGGCGCAAGCCGCTGCACTTGCGGCCGCGCGCGAGGAAATTCAAACCCTCAAAACGCGTCTCACCGAACTGTCCGCGGCAGCAGCGGATGCCAACCGTTCAGCCGCGGCGCACGACCAGGCGCTCAAGCGCGAGCAGGAGGGCCGAGACGAGCTGATGCGCGAACGCGCCGCATTGCGCGCGGAACTCGATGCCGCGAAGGCGCAGCAAGGCCAGGCGTCCGAGACCGAGCGCAAGGTAAGCGAAAGCGCCGCAGCCATGGAGCAAATGATCGGTCGCGAGAAGGAGCGAGCCGCTGCACTCAATCGCGAACTGACTGCCGCGCGTGCGGAGCGCGATGCAGCGCAGGCGAAGCAAGCCGAGCCGTCCGAGACCGAGCGCAAGGTACGCGAAAGCGCCGCGGCCATGGAGCAAGCGCTCGGTCGCGAGAAGGAGCGAGGCGACGCGCTCAATCGCGAACTGACTGCCGCGCGCGCGGAACGCGATGCCGCGCAGGCGCAGCAAGCCCAGGCGTCCGAGACCGAGCGTAAGGCCCGGGAAAGCGCCGCGGCCATGGAGCAAATGATGGGTCGCGAGAAGGAGCGAGCCGATGCGCTCAATCGCGAGCTGACTGCCGCGCGCGCGGAGCGCGATGCAGCGCAGGCGCAGCAAGCCCAGGCGTCCGAGACCGAGCGCAAGGTAGGCGAAAGCGCCGCGGCCATGGAGCAAAAGCTCGGTCGCGAGAAGGAGCGAGGCGACGCACTCAATCGCGAACTGACTGCCATGCGTGAGGAACTCGACTCCACGAAGGCTAGCCTTGGCGTCAAAAGCTCTGCCGTCAGCCCCGAGGCTCGCGAAGCTGCTGCAGCCGCCGAACAGGCGCTCAGCCGTGAACGCGAAAGGGCAGACGCGCTCGGGCGCGACACCGCCGCAATGCGCGGACAGCTCGAAATGATGCAGGCGCGGCTCGCGACAATCACCGACGCGGAGCAGCGTGCGCGGGATGCGGCGGCTTCCAGCGAGGAGGAGGTAGGGCGCGGACGACTCAAAGCCGAGGCGTTAGCGCGCGAGGTGGTGGAGGCCCGACGGGAGATGGACGCCGTCAACGCGCGATTGGGCGAGGTATCCGATGCCGAGCAAAAAGCGCGTGAGGCGGCGAAGACAAACGAGGCGGCGCTTCGCGGCGAACGCGATAGAGCGAATGCGCTTGAAGCCGAGCTCGCCACGACGCGCCAGAAACTCGCTGCGGCCGCTCTGATCGCGGAAACGACGAAGTCCCGCGCCCAAGCGGGGCCGGAAGCCGTTGTGACTGTCGGAGCATCCGGATCGGCGCAAGGGCCGCGTGAGACCGCTGCGGCGGCGGGCGTAAGCGCGGCGGCCTCCAATCCCGAGCAAGAGCACGCGCGCCTCGGCCCTCGTTCCGCTTCTCTCGAGGATGAGGCGCGCCTGCTTGCTCGTGCCCAGATGTTGATCAAACGCGCCGATATCGCTGCCGCGCGTGCGGTCCTGCAACGCGCCATGGCGGAGGGCAGTGCCGAAGCGGCCTTCGCGCTCGGGGAAACCTACGATGAGGCCATGCTTTCGCAATGGAATGTTCGGGGCACGCAAGCAGATGCAGCGAAAGCGCGCGACCTGTACCGGCGCGCCTACGATGCGGGATATGCGCCTGCCAACCAACGACTCGAAACGACAGGACGAAAGCAACAGTAACAATCCTGGACCGCGTGTGACCGGAAGCCTGCGGCAAACCGCCAATGATGGGAGACGCTCATGAAAATCCGCGGCACAAAACTCGTGGCCTTGGCACTTGGTGTCATTGCGCTTCAAGCCGTGGCGGCGCTCGATTCGGCGATTGGTAAAAATCTTGCGCATCGATCGCGAGACACCACTGAGCAACGGCGAGCGTCGCAGACCAAAGAAAAGCCGGCCAAAGAAAAGCAGATCAAAGAAAAATTGAACGCCTGGACGATTGGTCTCGCCGGCGGATTGCTCGAGGGCGCACCGATAAGGTTCGCGACGGAAATCGCGCGCGTTGCGGATGATGGGGACAATCTGCACGTGCTCCCCATCGTGACCCGAGGTCCTACCGAAAACGTCGATGCCCTTCTCTATTTGCGCGGCGTTGACGCGGCAATCATCAACGCCGACGTCCTCGAGGAATTCAAAAAGGTCGTTCCCAACGTCCAGCAGAAGGTCTCTTACATCCTCAATCTGTTCCCGTCCGAACTGCACGTTTTTGTGCGGCCGGAAATTCGATCGATCCAGGATCTTGCAGGCAAACGTGTGAACTTCAACACGCCCGGCACCGCCGCAGCCTATTCAGGCCCGCTTATTTTCGAGCGGTTGAAGGTCAACGTGGACAAACTTTTCATTCCGCATCAGACCGCTCTGGAGCAGCTGCGCAAGGGCGAAATCGCCGCCGTGGTGTTCATCACCTCGAAGCCTGTCGATGCATTTGCGCGCGGCAAATGGGAGGGCGGATACAAATTCCTGCCGGTCCCCTACCAACGCGAACTCGAGGACTACTACTTGCCGGCCGTCCTGGATGCGCAGGACTATCCGCAACTGATCGCCCCCGGCGAGCAGATACAAACCTTGTCGATCCCGACGGTTCTGGCCGCGTTCAACTTTCCCCAGGGCTCCGATCGCTATCAGCGGCTGGCCCGGCTGACCACGCTCTTGTTCGATCGTGTCGAGAAGCTGCACGCGCCCGGCTTCCATCCCAAGTGGAAGGAGGTGAATCTGAGCGCAACCGTTCCGGGCCTCAGCCGCTTTAGCGTGGCGCAGGCGTGGCTCGACCGAGCGGCTCACGCTCGCGCCCTTACGAGTGCGACCCAAGCCAAGCCGGCTGCCGCGCAACAAGATTCGGGACGCATGCTGTCCGGCACGGAGGTAAAGCCATGAACCGATCGTTTCCGATTTTTCTGACCATCGCAGCGCTCGTCGTCCTGGGCACGTCGAGCCAATCCTTCTCGGAACAGCGTCCTGCTTCGCGTCTGGCCGCGGCCGGCACTGCAGCCGCCAAGCCGGCCGCGCTGAAGATGCATCGGGTCGTCATCCAGGTGACGCAGAACGATCCGGCGCTGATGAACATCGCGCTCAACAACGCCGAAAATCTCAACAACTACTATCAGCAGAAGGGTGAGCACCTGCAGGTGGAGTTCGTCGCCTACGGACCGGGCCTGCATATGCTGCGCAGCGACACGTCTCCCGTCCGCGATCGGATCAAGAGCTTCGCCGAGAAAAACAAACAGGTCACGTTCTCCGGCTGCGGGAACACGCTGAACGCCCAATCGAAGCAGGAAAGCAAGGAACTGACGCTGCTTCCGGAAGCCCATATCGTTCCGACTGGGATCGCGCGGATCACCGAACTGCAGGAACAGGGGTGGGCTTACGTGAGGCCGTGACGGCAGCTGTTGCGGAGCAATGGCCATGCGCAAGCAGTCGATGATCGGCATAGAGACCACCGCGGCCGCGCTGCTGCTGCTGACGGCCTTGTTTCTGTCCCCAGCGCTTGCGCAGAACGGCCCCGCGCCCGCTCGGTGCGAGGGCTGTCTGGGACCGGAGCAGTGCGCGCAGCGGGCGGAGACCTGTCGATTGGAATGCAGGGCCAGGATCTTTGCCGTGGATCCCCGGCGCGACGTTTGCCTGAAGGGCTGCTCGGAGGTTGAGCCGAGATGCACCCGGGCGGCCGATCCGCCAGCGGAGCCTGGACCAAAGTCGCGGAGCCGGACGCGCCCAACCGGGGTTCCTGGTTAAGCGCAGGCGCCCTGGCCGCAAAGGGTCGCGGTGCCTCTCGCGGTGTGTCGCTTTCCGGCGCCAAGGCGGAGTGACGGGACTGAGATTGCGCGTGGATGGCGGGGACAGAGGGCGTGCGCGCCCGGCGCGCCTGTGCTAATGGCTGCGCCGACGGTCCCGTAGCTCAGCAGGATAGAGCAGCGGTTTCCTAAACCGAAGGTCGGAGGTTCGACTCCTCTCGGGACCGCCATGAAAATGCCGGTCGGCCGCGGGCACGGTTCTCGGAGGCGACTTACAGCTCAGCGTTTAAGAACGTATGACATGGGAGCGCGGCGCGCCTCCCATCCTTCTCGTTGCAGGATCGGGTCCTCGTGTTCTTCCGCGGGATAGCCCAGGCAAAAGTAGCCGATCAGGGTCCAGGACGAAGGGACGTCGAGAATCGCGCTCACTCGTGACGGGTCTATGATGGACACCCAGCCCAGACCAACGCCTTCGGCCCGGGCAGCCAGCCACAAGGTATGCACCGCCAGTACGGCCGAATAATCGATCGTCTCAGGCATTGTCCGCCGCCCAAGCCCGGAACCTTGCGTGGTTGAATGGTCGGCAAAGACCGCGAACTGAGAAGGCGCGTCGTCCAGCCCGGCAAGCTTCAGCCGCGCGTAGAGGGACGCTCTCTCGCCTGACTGGTCCTTGAGCGCAATGGCATTGCAGTTTTCGAAGCACGCGCGAATTTCCTGCCGGCGTTCCGGGCTCTCGACCACGACGAAGCGCCAAGGTTCGCTGAGGCCAACGGACGGCGCGAGGCATGCGAGGCCGAGAAAGCGGTCCAGCATCCCCTCCAAAAGCGGCTCGCGTTTGAATCGCCGAACATCACGACGCCAGAGAAACAGGTTGAGCAGTTCCGCGCGGAAGGCCGCGCCAAATTCGGGAGCGCCGGTGATCGGTGTTTTTGCCGTCATGTCTCAGGCTTTGGAATAGGCAGATAGAACCGCATTCAATCGCTGCCAGGCGGCTTCGGTTGCGGGAAGCCCCCATCGTAGCCAGGTCGAATCGTGCGCGAAGGTGCGCACCACAATGCCCGCGCGGCCGAGATGATTGAACAGGTCATGCGCCTTGGAGGATTGCGTGAGGCGATAAAGCGACGTGCCGCCTATGATCTCAAGTCCCGAACCGGCAAGCAGAAGGTCGAGTCGCTGCGCGGCCGCTGCAAGGCATTCGAGCATCCGGCTCTTCCAGGATGTGTCGGCGAGCGCTTGCTCACCGACAAAAATTGCCGGACCGGCGACAGCCCATGGACCGAGCAACAGATCAAGACCCTTTGCGAGGTGAGGTGTCGCGATGGCGAAGCCCAGCCGCAGACCGGCCAAACCAAAGAACTTTCCGAAAGATCGTAGAACGACGATGTTGCCGCAATCGACATCGCCCGCGAGGCTGACACCGGGCGGCGCGACATCCGCGAAGGCTTCGTCGATGACGAGAATGCCGTCGCGTTGCCGCAGGTCGCGGGCGATGTCCAATATCTCCGCCTTCGGAACGACGCGGCCATCGGGATTATTCGGGTTGACGATCACCGCAAGGTCAGCGGATCTCAGCTGATCGGCGTCGTAGACCTCGTTCGCGCGATGTCCGGCGAGCACGGCTGCCCGCATGTGTTCGGCGTAGGTCGGGCCAAGAATGGCGGCGCGTCCCGGCGGGACAAGCATGGCGACCTGCGGAAGCAGGATCTGCGTGCCAGGCGCAGGCACAACGCAATCGTCCGACGGCGCTCCGTACGATCGTGCGGCGGCCGCGGCAAGCCGCCTGACCGATGCCCGATCCGGCAGCCGCGTGAAACAATCGCGCGGGATCTGCGGCAACGGGTACGGATAAGGATTGATTCCAGTCGACAGATCGATGAAGGGTTCGGGAGCGTCCGGGAACATCTGGCGCACCGCGGCGAGATTGCCGCCGTGCGCGAGGGGTGCCAGAGGCTGTGGAACGGTGTCGGCGGCGATGAGCATCGTAATTACTCTAGTGGCTCTGCTGATCGAGGCAAGCTTCGGCTATCCGGAGCGCATTGCGCGGATTGTCGGCCATCCCGTGATCTGGCTTGGCCGCATGATCGGCTGGCTCGATCACACGCTCAACCGGGAAAGCCGCAGCGACGCCAACCGCAAGACGGCCGGATTCGCCGCTGCCCTCTGTATCGCCGGAATTCCAGCCGCCGTGGCCTTTGGCGTTGAACACTTTGTGTTGGCGTTTCCATTCGGGTTCGTGATCGCCGGCGTGTTCGCGAGTACACTGCTGGCGCAACGAAGTCTGCATGATCATGTCGCGCGTGTTGCATTGGCCCTGGAACGCGACGGCCTCGATGGCGGCCGCCAGGCCGTATCGCATATTGTCGGGCGCGATCCCAATGTGCTCGACGAGGCGGGCGTGTCGCGGGCGGCGATCGAGAGCCTCGCTGAAAATTTTTCCGACGGAATAATCGCACCGGCGTTCTGGCTGGCGGTTGGTGGGCTCGCCGGCGGCGTGGCCTACAAGGCGGTGAACACCGCCGACAGCATGATCGGCCACCGGACAGCGCGTCATAAAGATTTTGGCTTCGCCTCCGCGCGGCTGGACGATCTCCTCAATCTGCCGGCCTCGCGGCTGTCCGCACTCCTGATTGTCGCGGCGGCGGCTATCAGCAAGGATGCTTCGGCATCGGAAGCATGGACGGCCGTGCGCCGCGACGCCCGTCATCATCGGTCGCCGAACGCCGGCTACCCGGAAGCGGCCATGGCGGGCGCGCTGGGTTTGGCGCTTGCGGGTCCGCGCGTTTACGGCGGCATCTTGGTCGAAGACGCAACTATGGGAAACGGCCGCCGCGATGCCGGACCCAAAGACATTCGCGCCGCGCTGGCGCTCTATCGGCGGGCTGATACGATCTTCATCGTCCTGATGGCCGTTCTCGCGGCCATCGTCATCGCGGCAATTGTCATCGCGCCAATGTGAGCAGCCGGTCGAGATCGATGAATGTGGTCAGGTGCCACGCCAGCCGATCCAATGTGCGTTCGATCATATCGTCATAAGCGATTGTCGCCGGACCGCCGCCCAGGCGCGCAAGCCACGCCGCGCGCTGCTTGTCGTCGGCGAACAGGCCGTGGACGTAGGTGCCGATCACCTGGCCATTTGCCGACATCGCACCCTCGGGCGTTCCATCCGCGAGCTGCGCGAAGGGCCGCGCGCGGTCCGGCCCCTCCGTTACGCCCATGTGCATCTCGTAACCGGAGAAGGGGACGCCGTCGCGCGTGGCTCCGCTGCTGAGCGTCAGCCTTTTGTCCGGCGATAGAACCGTCTCGACGTCGAGCAAGCCAAGTCCCGGCACTGTTCCGGCGGGACCTTCGATGCCGCTCGGATCGGTGATGCTCCTGCCCAGCATCTGGTAGCCGCCGCACAAGCCGAGCACCATGCCGCCGCGGCGCACGTGCGCGGCAATATCGATGTCGAAGCCGCTTTCGCGCAGCGCGCGCAGCCCGGCGACGGTCGTCTTCGATCCAGGAAGGATCACCAGGTCCGCATCGCCCGGCAATGCTTTGCCGGGATGCACGCGAATCAGGGCGACGTTGGACTCGGCCTCGAGCGGATCGAGGTCGTCGAAGTTGGCAATCTGCGGCAGCACGGGAACGGCAATCACGAGCTTGGCGTCGTTGCGCCGCCGGGTCGGACGATCCAGCGCCAAGGAATCTTCAGCCGGAAGATTCCGCGATTCGGAAAAGTAAGGAACCAGGCCGAGCGAAGGCCAGCCGGTGGCGGCGGCGAT
>DATARB010000387.1:0-2156 GCA_036264375.1 Pseudolabrys sp. | reverse complement strand
GAACTCGGCGGCGCCACCAAGAACGTGCTGGCGATCGCCTCGGGCATCGTCACCGGACGCGGCTTAGGGGCCAGCGCCTCCGCCGCGCTCATCACGCGCGGCTTCGCCGAACTGGCGCGCTTCGGCAAGGCCTACGGCGCGCGCACGGAGACGATGATGGGTCTCTCCGGCCTCGGCGATCTCGTGCTCACCTGCTCGACGCCGCAGTCGCGCAACTTCTCGTTCGGCATCGCGCTCGCCAAAGGCGACAAACCGGAGTGTGCCGCGCACGGCAAGCTCGCCGAAGGCGCGTTCACCGCGCCGGTGCTGTTGGAAATGGCGCGCGAGAGAGATATCGAGATGCCGATCTCGAACGCGGTGGCCGCCGTGCTCGCCGGCAAGATGAGCGTCGACGAAGCGATCGAGTCTTTGCTTAATCGTCCCTTGAAGGCGGAATAGTTTTCATTTCATTTGTCATGGCCGGGCTTGTCCCGGCCATCCCGCTTAGGGTGGCACAGCACAGTGCGTCCCTAAGCGGGATCGCCGGGTCACGCCGCTTCGCGGCGGCCCGGTGATGACAGAGCGTGTGGCATTTGCTGGAGCAACCGATGGCCTACTGGCTGATGAAATCCGAACCCGATGCGTGGTCGTGGGACCAGCAGGTCAAGAAGGGCGCCAAGGGCGAAGCCTGGACCGGCGTGCGCAACCACACCGCCAAACTCAATTTGATGAAGATGAGACAAGGCGACCGCGCCTTCTTCTATCACTCGAACATCGGCAAGGAGATCGTCGGCGTCCTCGAGATCGTCCGCGAGCATTTCCCCGATCCGACCGCCGAGGCCGGTTCGCCCTGGGTCGTCGTACAAGTCAAGGCACTCGAGCCGGTGCCGAAGCCGGTAACACTTAACGCCGTCAAGGCCGAGCCCAAGCTCAAGGACATGGCTCTACTGAAGCAATCGCGCCTGTCGGTGCAGCCGGTCACTGCCGACGAGTGGAAGCTCGTCTGCAAGATGGGCGGCCTCTAGCGCATTTTCCGTCTGGCTTGCATCAACCTCTCCGCCGTCATGCCCGGCTTTATGCCGGGCATCCACGTCTTTGACCGAGCAGTAAGACGTGGATGGCGAGGACAAGCCCGGCCATGACGACTCACTGAGGCATTCCAAGTGGAATTCGCTCTAGCGCCCCTGCACCGCGACGGCATCCTGGTAGCCGCCCTGATCCAGATCAAAGGCTAACCCCTGCCAAAGGGTGACCATTCGCGTCTTGTCCAGCGGACAAGCGCCGTCGCATAATGCTTCCAACACGAAACGACCGAGTGCCCGCGCTGTCGCTGCGCGGGGTGGGAGGAGTCCTATGTCCGACGAAAAAATCTACGGCGTTCCGGCCGATTGGAGCCAGCAGGCGTGGATCGATGACGCCAAATACCAGGAGATGTATGCGCGCTCGGTCAGAGACCCGGACGGCTTCTGGGCCGCGCAGGCCAAGCGCATCCATTGGATCAAGCCCTTCAGCAAGGTGAAGAACACCACCTACGATCCGAACCACGTATCGATCAAATGGTTCGAGGACGGGACGCTGAACGCCTGTTACAACTGCGTCGATCGCCATCTCCCCAAGCGCGCCGATCAGGTCGCGATCATCTGGGAGGGCGACGACCCCAAAGACAGCAAGACGATCACCTATCAGGAGCTGCACGACGAGGTTTGCCGGATGGCGAACATCCTGCGCAACCGCAACGTCGAGAAAGGCGACCGCGTCACCATCTACATGCCGATGATCCCGGAGGCCGTCTACGCGATGCTCGCCTGCGCGCGGCTCGGCGCGGTGCATTCGGTGGTGTTCGGCGGCTTCTCGCCGGACTCGCTGGCCGGCCGCATCGAGGATTGCCAATCGAAGGTCGTCATCACGGCCGACGAAGGCCTGCGCGGCGGCCGCAAGGTTCCGCTCAAGGCCAATGTCGATGCCGCGATCGCCAAGGTCGGCGGAGTCGATTTCGTCGTCGTCGTGAAGCACACCGGCGGCGCGGTCGACATGGATCCGTCGCGCGACGTCTGGTACCACGAGGGCGCAGCCGTCGTGACCGCGCAATGCCCGTGCGAGGAGATGCACGCGGAGGACCCGCTGTTCATCCTCTATACGTCCGGTTCGACCGGCAAGCCGAAGGGCGTGCTGCACAC
>DATARB010000230.1:0-4742 GCA_036264375.1 Pseudolabrys sp. | reverse complement strand
CTCAATGACGGCAAGCCGGGCGAGCGCTCGATCTCGATGGCCTGCATGCACTGCACCGACGCGCCCTGCGCGGCGGTCTGTCCGGTGAACTGCTTCTACACCACGGCCGACGCTGTGGTGCTGCACTCCAAGGACCTGTGCATCGGCTGCGGCTATTGCTTCTACGCGTGCCCGTTCGGCGCGCCGCAGTATCCGAAGATCGGCAACTTCGGCTCACGCGGCAAGATGGACAAATGCACCTTTTGCTCCGGCGGTCCGGAAGCCGACAACACCAAGGAAGAATACGAGAAATACGGCGCCAACCGGCTCGCCGAAGGCAAGCTGCCGCTTTGCGCCGAGATGTGCTCGACCAAATCGCTTCTTGCGGGCGACAGCGACGTCATCGCTCAGATCTACAAGGAGCGCGTGTCGAAGCGCGGCTACGGCTCCGGCGCCTGGGGATGGCAGACCGCTTATCGCGAGAACATTGCGACCTGATGCGTGCCGCCGGCGCGGTGGGACGCGCCGCCGTTCGCCAACGATTAGAGTTGAGGAGAGATTGCCATGGCGAAGCTTGCCGTAGAGATCCGCTTCATCGCCGGCGCTCTCGCGCTCGCATTGATGCTTGCGCTCGCCGCACCTGCCAGCGCGCAGCGGGTCGACCCGAACGCCGCCGCCGTGCAGGAGCAGCAACTGCTCAAGGGGCTCGGCACGATCCAGGGGCTCGGCACCATTCCCGACAAGAAGTCGTATACGCTCGAGCACCCCGCCGGCCGCGATTGGCGCCAGTTCCACACTGTCTGGCTGAAGGCGATCGGCGGCGTTGCCATCATCGGCATGCTGGTAGCGCTTGCACTCTTCTATATGTGGCGCGGCCGGATGCGGATCGAAGGCGGCCGCTCCGGACGTAAACTTGTGCGCTTCACCGGAGTCGAGCGATTCGTACACTGGCTCACCGCCTCGACCTTCGTCATCCTTGGCATCACCGGCCTCAACATTACCTTCGGGCGCGCGCTTATTCTTCCTTGGATGGGGCCGGAGGCGTTCAGCGCCTGGTCGGAATACGCCAAATACGTGCACAACTATCTCAGCTTCGCCTTCACCATCGGCGTCGTGCTGATGTTCCTGATGTGGATCGGGCAGAACTTCCCGACCGCGGCGGACATCCAGTGGCTCAAGGCGGGCGGCGGGATGTTCAGCAAGGGTCACGGCCCGCATCCGCCGGCCTATAAATTCAACGCCGGCCAGAAAATACTCTACTGGCTGATCATCGCCGGCGGAACCGCGATGATCATCAGCGGCTTCGTACTGCTGTTTCCGTTCTATTACGGCCTCAATGTCGGCGATATGGAGTTGGCCGAGATCTTCCACGGCGTCGTCGGCGTGATGTTCGTCGCGCTCATCATCGCACACATCTATCTCGGCACGCTTGGAATGGAGGGTGCTTTCGAGGCGATGAGCGAGGGCACCGTCGACCTCAACTGGGCCAAGGAGCACCACAGCCTCTGGTACAAGCAGGAGATGGAGCGCGAGGCGGGCGGCAAAGGTGGGGCAGTCATCACGCCCACGCCCGCCGAATAAGGCGGCTTCTTCCGATTTTTAAAAAACGCCCGGTCTTGCAGCCGGCCGTTTTTGTTTTTGCGCGCGGGTTCATGACGGCGGGACTCGACGGTCCTGCCAAGCAATTGCGCCGAATAGCGGCCCGAAGCGCGGATCACCGGCGAAGATTGCAAGCCGTGCTCAATTGATAAGAACAAATCAAGAACATGCGCACTAGTATCGTCATTTCAGGGCCTCTTGTTATTATTCCATCAATGGAATATTTATGTCCTGGCCAGTCGAGTACACGGACGAATTTGGCGGGTGGTGGGAATCGCTCGGCGCTGAGAAGCAAGACGATGTCGCCGCGATCGTCGCTGTGCTGGAGCAGAGAGGTCCCCCGTTTGCCGTTTCCCTATTCTTCGGCGGTCATGGGCTCACGGCATGGGCACCTGCGTGAGTTGCGCGTGCAGAGCGGAGGGGACCCGTTGCGAGTATTCTATGCCTTCGATCCGCGCCGCACTGCGATCTTGCTCCTGGGAGGTAGCAAAGCCGGCGACGACCGTTTCTATGAGCATATGATCCCGCGCGCGGATCGTCTCTATGACGCTTACCTTGACGAGATCAGACGCGAAGGATTGATCCCATGACCGGACATCGGCCGTTCACCGCGTTGACGAAGCGTCTGCCCCCTGCGCGCAAGGCGCGGATAGAAGATAAGACGGCGGCATTGAACACGGCTTTGGCGCTGCATGAACTGCGCAAGGCGCGCACCGTCTCCCAGCAGGAACTGGCCCGTAAGCTGGCGGTCGGCCAGCCTGCTGTCGCCAAGCTCGAGCGTCGCGGCGATATGTATGTGAGTAATCTGCGCCGCTACGTCGAGGCGCTCGGCGGCACGCTCGAAATCGCCGCGCGCTTTCCGGATGGCACGATAACAATCGCACCGGAGGAACTGGCGGCGGATAAGAAATTGCGTGGTTGACAGGCATTTTTCAGGCGGCTGACCTATATGAACACCATGCGCATCATCGGTCTCGCCGGCTGGAGCGGTTCCGGCAAAACAACGCTGATCACCAAGCTGATCCCGCACCTCATCGGGCGCGGCGTGAAGGTCTCCACGCTCAAGCACGCCCACCACGGCTTCGACCTCGATAAGCCGGGCAAGGACTCCTTCATGCACCGCGCCGCCGGCGCCACCGAGGTGATCATCTCCTCGTCCAAGCGCTGGGCCATCCTGCACGAGCTGCGTGAGGAGGCGGAATGGGATCTCGGCGACCTGGTCGCCAAAATGTCGCCGGTCGATCTGGTGCTCGTCGAGGGCTTCAAGCGCGACGCCTTCCCCAAGCTCGAGATCCACCGCGCCGAGAACGGCAAGCCGCTCATCCAGCCCGAAGACCCCCACATCGTCGCCATCGCGGCCGACATCCCGCTCCCCGAGGCCAAGGTGCCGGTGATCGACCTCAACGACATCGATACGATCGCCGATATGCTGCTGGCCAAGGCAGTGCCGATCGGGGTCGCCCAGGCGACGCGGGCTGCACGGAGCGCCTAGCGCACGATCCCGAAAAATGGGACACCGTTTTCGGGACAGTTCATGCGCAAGCGAAAGACAACCTGATGGCGCAGCTCTCCGACGACTGCTTTGCGTTTTCGGGGCCGCTCTTGCGGCTCGATGACATGGAGCGGCTGATCGGTGAGCGGATTGCGCCGGTGGCGGAGACGGAGCGCGTGCCGCTTTCCGGCGCGCGCATGCGTGTCACCGCCACGGACATCGTTGCGCCGGGCGACCTGCCGCCGTTCGATAATTCGGCGGTCGATGGCTACGCCGTGCGTCACGCCGATCTCAATACCAATGCCGATACGCGTCTTGCCATTGCCGGACGGCTCATGGCCGGCGCCCGCGCGGACGTGGCGTTGAAGCCGGGCGAGGCCATCCGCATCTTTACCGGCGCGCCGATGCCGAACGGCGCCGACACGGTCTTCATGCAAGAGGACGTGAGCGTCGACGGCGATGCCGTCCTTGTGCCCAAGGGCCTCAAGCGCGGCGCCAACCGCAGGCTCGCCGGCGAGGACGTGCCGGCGGGGCATGTGGTGCTGCCGGCGGGCACGGTGTTGGAGCCGCAGCACGTCGCGCTCGCCGCGGCCTTGGGGATCACCGCGATCGACGTGCGGCGGCGGCTCAAGGTGGCGATCTTCTCCACCGGTGACGAAGTCGTGGAGCCGGGAGCTCAGCGCGGCGGCGCGGCGATCTACGATGCCAATCGTTATCTGCTGGCCGAACTGCTGGCGCGGCTTGGCGCGGTGGTGACCGATCTCGGCATCCTCAAGGACGATCCCGAGCCGCTTGCGCGTGCGCTGACGGAAGCGGCAGCCGGTCACGACCTCATCGTCACATCCGGAGGCGTCTCGACCGGCGAGGCCGACTATGTGCGCAGCGCGGTCGAGCGCATCGGCAGCCTGGTGTTCTGGCGCGTCGCCATCAAGCCGGGGCGGCCGGTGGCGCTCGGCGTCATTCGCGATGCCTCCGGGCACAGCGCCGCCTTCGTCGGCCTGCCGGGCAATCCGGTGGCCGTGTTTGTCACCTTCGTGCGCGTCGTGAAGGTGCTGCTGCGCCGGCTCGCCGGCGCACAGCCGCAAACAGTTGTGCCGCTGCCGGTGCGTTCGGCCTTCGCCTACAAGAAGAAGAAGGATCGCCGTGAATATGTGCGCGTCGCGCTCAAGCGCGGCAGCGATGGCGAGATCGAGGCGGTGAAGCACCCCCAGGACGGCGCCGGCATCCTGACGTCACTGACGGAGACCGATGGCCTTCTGGAATTCCCCGAGGACGTGACGGCGATCGAACCCGGCGCGCGCGTCGGGTTCCTGTCCTACGCGACGTTGATCGGCTAGCTCAGCCCAGCCGAACGCCGCTGGTGGTGAAGG
Source organism: Pseudolabrys sp. (assembly GCA_036264375.1). GTDB lineage: Bacteria > Pseudomonadota > Alphaproteobacteria > Rhizobiales > Xanthobacteraceae > Pseudolabrys. The sequence continues at coordinate 302 of DATARB010000230.1, read as the reverse complement.
CCTTGTCAACCGGCTCCTGGATGCTGCTGAGCGCCAAGCCGCCGATCACGGCGATGACAATGGCCGCGGCGCAGGCGATGACGAACGACCTCATGACTCGGGACTCCTCTGCCCATCCATAGCTTGCGACTATAACAGATGTGGAACCGGGTTAGGACAGGTCAAGACGCCGCGCAATCATCCACCAGTATGCTGCAACGCAATGTGTTCGGCCTTTGCGGCATCTTCCGGCGTATTGACGTTGAAGAAGGGGTCGATCGGATCGGCCGGCCAATCGGCGATGGCGACACCGTGCCGCGCCG
>DATARB010000358.1:0-2948 GCA_036264375.1 Pseudolabrys sp. | reverse complement strand
CTCGAACCCATATCTGATCCGCAGGCGCCAATTGGCCGGCCACGTAGTGACTGTCTGGCGCAAGGTCGTAGAAGATTACCTGGACCAGATAGCGTGGCGCGCCGGTCTCCTCATGGTGGATCGCGGTGATACTGCGGACGATTTCAGCCTTCTGGACCGGCGTCAGCCGCCCGCCGGCAGCACTGCAAACATAGGTGGGCATCGGATTCTCCTTTCAGTTTCAATGCGACGCCTTGCGGTCTGCTTGTTGGCATATGCACGTATCGCGGCGGCGCGGCCCTAGAGCGGTGCGTCCGCGAAGCGCGCCATGCCGTCCACGACCCGCATCACCTGCTTCTTGAGCCAGGCGTCGCTCGTCTGCGGGAAATCCGACCGGGCGTGGGTGCCGCGGCTCTCGGTCCGGCGCAGCATCGCCTGGCGCAGGCAATCGGAGAGCATGATGCCGCGCTGAACGCGCAGAACCTCCTGCATCTCGCCGTAGCCGCTCCAGCCGAACCCGCGGACCTCGTCGCGCAACGCGACAAGGCGCGTCCCGGCCTCCTCGAGACGACTGCGGTCGCGGATGGGACCAAGCGCCATCTGGTTTGCGTGGCGCAGCTTCGTCATGGCTTCGGCGACCCGCGCCGGCGCGCCAGCCTTGCGCTCCGGCGGCAGGAGCGAGGCATTGGTGCGGGTCGCACCGCCGTTCAGCGTCCGCGCCGCGTTCCGACCGGCGATGCGGCCGAAGGTGATCGCCTCGACAAGCGCCGTGCCACCGTGGCGGTTGGCGCCATGGACGCCGCCGGCGATCTCGCCCGCCGCATAGACCTTCGGCAGGCTCGTCCGGCCCTCCACGTCCACCTTGAGGCCGCCGATCGTGTAGTGGGACGAGGGCGCGACCTGCACCGGCCGCTCGCGGAAATTCGGGATGAACTTCGACAGGAAGGTGCCGGTCAGCGAGTCCGGTGCCCAGTCAGCGGGCTTGGTCTTACGGAAGTCGACGAAGACGCGCCGGCCCTGGACGATCTCCGCCTGGATGAGCGCCGAGAGTTGGTCCCAATTGTGCAGGTCGGCGAGATACTGGGAGGCCTGGCCGAGGTGCTTGTGCAGCACGTTCTCGCCCTGATTGTTTACGAGGGTCGAGAGCTTCGGGAAGTCCGGGTAGAGAAAGATCGGCGGGATGCCATCCTCACGCACGGCGAGCGGGTAGAACTGGATGAACTCCATGTCGACGAGCGCGGCGCCCGCCTCTGCGGCCATGCCGTGGCCGTCACCGGTCAGCGTCTCGGGGGTGTCGGTGAACTCGTAGAGGCCCTGCAGCCCGCCGGTCGCCAGGATGATGGCGCGTGCCGCGACCGTGACAGGCTTGCCGTCGACGAGCGCGCCGACCGCCGTGGCGCCGGGCTCGAGCACGAGGGCGCTGCCCCTCAGGCGCGTGATCTGAGGCGAGGCCTTCACGGCCTTACGCAGTTGCGCGTAGAGCGCTGTGCCGTGGGTCGACGAGAACTCCATCATGAGCCCCGTCATGTCCTCGACGCTGTCGCGCTCCTGGTACTCGGTCCCGACGCCCGATAAGAGGTCGCGCCCGCTCTTGCCGAGCGCCCGCCGCGCGCGCAGACCCCGCTCGACCCGATCGACGGGAATGCGATAAGCCGCGATCGCCTCGCCCATCTCCTTCGGGGCCTCGTCGACAAGGCGCCTGAGGAGCGCTTGGTCGCACACCCCCTTGCCCGTCACCTCGGCCATGGTCTGGAGAAGCTGGTCGCGGGTGAAGCCCTCATGCGCCGCGAAGGTCAGAAATCCGGTCGAGGTGGCGGTGCTCGGCGGGCGGCCGTCGCGGAGCAGGACCACGTCGCAGCCCTCTTCGCTTGCGGCCAACGCAGCAGTCTGGCCCGCACAGCCCTCTCCGACGATGAGCACATCCGTGACTAGGATTTCTGTCATGCCGCACCTCGCGCTTTTCGCCGTCGAATAAGCATATACACGCCCGTAGCGTGTATATGCTCCCGACAATGCAATGTTATCCGCGTCCTGAGTCGATGTGTGATTGCCGATAACACATCGCTGTCACCAAATATTGGGCGGCCTTGTTTCACGCGTCTAAGATCGTTTACATAGAAAACTATAGGCGGAGCGTCTAATGGAGCTGCGTCATCTCCGCTACTTCCTCGCGGTCGCCGAGGAGCTGAACTTTAGCCGCGCCGCCGAGCGACTGCACATCGCGCAGCCGCCCTTGAGCCAACAGATCCGGCAGCTCGAGGACGAGCTCGGCCTGCAATTGCTCGAACGCGGCAGCCGGCCGCTGCGCCTGACCGAAGCCGGGAGCTTCTTCCGCACCGAGGCGCGCCAGATCCTCGCCAAGCTAGACGACGCGGTCGTCGGCACGCGCAGAATCGGGCGTGGTCAAACGGGCTGGTTGGGCGTGAGCTATGTCACCTCGGCGATGAGCACGCCGATCCAGCCGGCATTACGTCGCTTCCATGCCGAGCATCCAAACGTCGCGGTGCTGCTGTTCGAGATGCTGGCCGCCGAGCAAGAGGCAGCATTGCTCGATCGGCGCGTGCATGTCGGATTTCTGCGGAGTACCTTCGATCATGAGCAGCTCGTCGAGGAGCTGCTATATGACGATCCCGTCCTGGTTGCTGTGCCGAGCGACCACCGCCTCGCACAGCAAGTTGCGATGCGCATTGCCGAGCTCGCGGGTGAGCCGATCGTGCTCTACGGCACGCGCAGCATCGAAAGCGGCCTAGTCTTGTCAATGTTTCACAGCGGCGGGATTGAGCCGGAAGTGGCGTTCCAGGTGCAACATGCGGAAACGGCGCTCGGGCTGGTCGCTGCCGGCATGGGTCTCACGCTCGCCCCTGCCAGCTTCAGCCATGCGCCGCGGACGGGCGTGCAATTCGTGCCGCTCGAGCCGGCGCCGTGCCTGCCGATGAGGATCGTTTATCGGCTGCACGAGCGCTCGCCCG
>DATARB010000318.1:0-3528 GCA_036264375.1 Pseudolabrys sp. | reverse complement strand
GCGTAAGTGGTCTCGTGCCCCTGCCCTTGCGACTTGGTGCCGAGCCGCGCGATCGCGCTGCCCGTGGGGTGGATACGGATTTCCGCCGAGTCGAACATGGCGATGCCGAGGATGTCGCAATTGCGCGACGGCCCGGCGCCGACGATCTCGGTGAAGAAGGCGACGCCGATGCCCATCAGTTCGCGCGTCTCGCCGCGCCTGAACGCCTCCTGCTTGTCCTTCTGCTCCGCTCGGAGCGCATTGTAGTCGACCGTCTCAATCGCCTTGTTCAAAGCGGTGTGGTAGTCGCCGGAGTCATATTCCCAGCCAAGCGCCGAGGTGTAGGGAAACTGCTCGCGCCGGATCAGGTTCTTCATGCGGAATTCGGCCGGGTCCATGCCGAGCTTCTGCGCCATGATGTCCATGGCGCGCTCGATGCAGTAGGCCGCCTCCGTCACGCGGAATGAGCAACGATAAGCCACGCCGCCCGGCGCCTTGTTGGTGTAGACGCCATCCACCGTCACATGCGCTACGGGAAAGTCGTAGGAACCGGTGACGATGTTGAAGAAGCCCGCCGGCCATTTGCTCGGGTCGGCGCAGGCGTCGAAGGCGCCGTGGTCCGCTATCGTGTAGACACGCAGACCAGTGACCTTGCCGTCCTTGGTGGCGGCGATTTCGGTCATCATGTGATAGTCGCGCGCGAAGGCCGTGGTCGAGAGGTTCTCGATGCGGTCCTCCACCCACTTCACCGGGCGTCCTGTGACGATCGAAGCGACGATAGCGCAAATATAGCCCGGGTAAGCGCCGACCTTGTTGCCAAAGCCGCCGCCGATATCGGGGGCGATGACGTGGATCTTGTGCTCGGGGATTTTCGAGATCAGCGAGGCGACCGTGCGGATGACGTGCGGCGCCTGGAAGGTGCCCCACAGCGTCAGCTCGCTCTTGATCTTGTCGAAGGAGGCGACCGCCTGGCAGGTCTCCAACGGACACGGATGCACGCGCTGATACGAGATTAATTCCTTGATGGTCACATCGCCCTTGCTGAAGGCGGCCTTGACGCCGTCCTTGTCGCCCATCTCCCAGGTGAAAATGTGATTGTGATGCTTGCGCTTGCCGTGCGCGCCGTCGGTCTTGCCCGCGAGGTCCTCGCGCAACACCGGCGCGTCCGGCGCCATCGCCTTGAACGGGTCGATCACGACCGGCAGGCCTTCGTACTCGACCTCGACCAAGTCGGCCGCGTCAGCCGCGACATAGCGATCCTCGGCGATGATGAAGGCGACCTCCTGGTTTTGATAGAGCACCTTCTCTTCCGCCAGTACGGCGGCGACATCGCCGGCGAGCGTCGGCATGTAATGCAGCCCGAGCGGCTTGAGGTCGGCGGCGGTCAGCACTGCCAGCACACCAGGCACGGCCTTGGCTTTGCTGGTGTCGATCTTCTTGATGCGCGCATGAGCATGCGGCGAACGGGTGAATTCACCGTAGAGCATCCCGGGCAGCTTCAGGTCGTCGACGTAATTGCCCTTGCCCTGCGTGAAGCGGATATCCTCGACGCGCTTGCGCTTGCAGCCGAGACCTTCGAGCTTGGCGGCGCGTTCTTCCGAGGTGGGGGTCATGTCGTTCATTCTGCGGCCTCCTGCAAAGGCGTATCTTTGGGCGCGCCGAGCTTGGCGGCGGCGTATTGAATGGCTTTGACGATGTTCTGATAGCCGGTGCAGCGGCAGAGGTTGCCGGAGATGCCGAAGCGGATTTCTTCTTCGGTCGGCGACGGGTTCTCCTGCAGCAGCCGCCAGGCGCGCACGATCATGCCGGGCGTGCAGAAGCCGCATTGCAAGCCGTGCATCTCGCGAAAGCCTTCCTGCAAGGCGTGCAGCGTGCCGTCGGCATTGGCCATGCCTTCGATGGTGCGGATGTTGCCGCCGTGGGCCTGCACGGCAAAGACGGTGCAGGACTTCACCGATTTGCCGTCGATATCGACAGTGCAGGCGCCACAATGGCTGGTGTCGCAGCCGATATGCGGACCGGTAAGGTTCAATTGCTCGCGCAGGAAATGGATGAGCAGCGTGCGCGGCTCGACCAGAGTTTCCTCGGTCTTGCCGTTCACGGTCATGGACACATACGATTTTGCCATGGGTCTTCTCCCGATCAGGCTTTTTGTTCGCGCATGATCTTTTCCGAAAACCGGCCTCTATTTTTCGGGATCATGCGCGTGCACGCGTCTGCGCACGCGCGAGGGCACGGGCGAGCATCACGCCCGCCATCTTGGTGCGATAAGCAGCCGGCCCGCGCCCGTCGGACGCGGGCGACGTGATCGCTTCGGCGGCGGCCACGGCCTTTTTCACCGTCGCGCCATCGAGCGCGGAGCCGGCAATGATTTTTGCCGCCTCCTCCGCCCAGAGCGGCGTCTCGGCCACGTTGGTAAGTCCGATCGAGCATGTCGCGACTCTGTCGCCGTTCATGGTCAGCACCACCGCCGCCGCGGCTGTCGCGTAATCGCCGATCTTGCGCTTGAGCTTCTCATAGGCGTAGCCGTGTCCCGCGGCCGGCACCGGAATGCGCACGGCGGACACGATCTCGCCCGGCTCCAAAGCGGTGAAATAAGCGCCCTGGTAGAAATCGCGCGCGGCGATCCGGCGCGCCGATCTGGGGCCGACCACGTCATAGCCCGCGCCGATGCACAGCATGACCGCCGGCATATCGTTGCCGGGGTCGCCGTTCGCAACGTTGCCGCCGAGCGTGCCGAGATAGCGCACCTGTGGATCAGCAATCAGCAACGCGGCTTCGCGCAGGATCGGCAATTTCGCGCTCAAGAGATCGGAGCCGATCAGCTCATGCTGCGTGGTCATCGCACCGATGACGATGTCGCCGTTTTCGGCGTGGATACCCTTGAGCTCGGCAATGCCGCCGAGATCGACCAGATGGCCGGGCGTCGCGAGCCTAAGCTTCATCATGGGAATGAGGCTATGCCCGCCGGCAATGGCGCGAGCGTCGTCACCCAGATCAGTGAGCAGGGCGACCGCTTCGTTGACGGATGATGGGCGGTGATAGGCGAATGAGCCGGGAATCATCAGTCTCCCTCCCGGGCGCTCGGACCGATCGGCGACCCGCCGACATCAAGGTCTCGTGACGAGCACCCTCTTCTTGTTAACGCGGAGAGGTTGGCGAACTGTGCGCCGCAGCAACAAGTGGCCGTGCACCAATCGGGACCAAGCGGCACGAACTGTTGCCCTTTTGCACGAATGACGGCCGGCTTGCACGAATTGCGTCAGCCTTGCTGCCGCATCCGTATCATTTAGGCCAAGCCGCGCAGGGCTATGTTGCGGCGCGAACGCGCGGGTGATGCGCTTCATCGCCGGCAGACGCGCCATTCTTCTCGCCAATGCGGGCCTTGAGCCAACCGATGCGGCTGCGGCTGACCGGCACGCTGTAATGACCGGTAACATCGAGTTCCACGAGTTCGCTGTCGCCGGTGCGCCGGGTACCGATGACGCGGTCGATATTGACGATGTGGCTGCGATGCACGCGCATGAAGTGGCTCTTGTCGAGCCGCGA
>DATARB010000213.1:0-9082 GCA_036264375.1 Pseudolabrys sp. | reverse complement strand
TCGTCAGCGCGCCGGCTCTTTCGTCCTGACCTGGGTCACGACCGCGGCCGGGAGCACATCCAGATAAGGCCCGAGCAGGAAAGCTTCACCCGAGCCGGCGCCATACATCTGGTCATGCGTGTCGATCATCTCGCGCACCAGCCGCCCGCAGGCCGGGATCGAATCGACGATCAAGTTATTGATTTCGTCCGGCCGCATGTCGGCGCTGTAGCGTGGATCGGCCGATACCTTGCGCACGATGCAATCGGTCGCGCGCCGTATCAACGGCAGCAGCGCGGCCTGCCGTTGCGGCACCGGCAGTTGCCGCCACGTGGCCGAATTGGCGGCGGGGGGTTCGTTGCTGAGGGAGACATTCAACACAAGCGACAACCCGAACAAGGATTCGAGGATCATGCTGTGTGCCTTTGGCGAATCAGCTTGTAGAGCGGTGGTAACACGCGGCGTTCGCGCCGTGAATCGTCTGCGTTGATCGGTGAGGCGCCGCTCGCGCGCAGTAGGCGCTAACGGATTCAGATGACTCGCGTTTTCGATTGCGGCTCTAGGTAAGTCGCGGAACTACGATGCAGGGTCGGCCGTTATAGGCCTGCCATGCCCTCACATCCGGACACGCACGAGATCGATTTGACGCTCGACACCGGCGCCGGCGCGCCGATGACCGAAGAGCAGATCGAGCTACTGAAGCAGCTCGCGCACGATGCCTACGACTTCCAGGCGTTCAGCGCACATTTGACGCGGACGGAAGCGGAGCGGCGGATCGTTACGCTCAAAGCCAAGCTGAAGCTGCAAGGCGAACCGCCGCATACGCAGTGAATCGCAGTTGCCGAACACGCTCGCGGCCGAAGTGCACGAGGTACGCCGGTAACAAGATTAACCAGTCGGCAGACGCGAAAGGCCCGGCATCCGCCGGGCCGTTTTCGTACGGTTTTTCGCAGTTTTTTGCTGCACAATGTTTAACCCCGGTGTGCCGGGCAGATATGCACGCGCCCGCAAAAGCTGGATTTTTCACTCTCTACGGGCCATATTACGGCTCGAGGAGTGTGGTGTATGTCGATGATCAACTATCGGGCCCCGTCTGAACTTTTTCCCAGCCGGAGCCGCAAGTCGCGTCGCCCGATCGGGTACAAGCGTTTCCCCACGGCCGCCGAGGCGATCCGCTTCGCGGTCGAGGAGTTGCCGGCCGAGCTTTTGCTTGGCGCCTATCTCGAAGTCGAAGAGAAGCGCTTCGACGGCAACGGCATCCGTCAACTTTATGACAGCGAAGACTATCCTCTGCCGCGCAAGGCTGCTAAAGCCGTCGCCGCCAACTGATTCCACCCTGGACCGTACGAAATGCCCAACGGCCGTTGTTCGGCCGCGGGAACTCTGTCGCCGCCGGCGCGTTGAACGCACCGTTGCTCGACGCGAAGAAGTTGTATTTTGGGAGCCGGCGATGGCCGACAGGACTGCCCTCGGAATGATCGGCCTGATGCTCGGCGCGGCGACGATGTTCGTCATGATGGTGGGCGCGTTTGTGATCGGCGATTATTTGACCGGCCGCAGCCATTTCGAAGACGGATTGACCGAGGTTGCGATCCCCGCCGCGGAGCGTTGATACCGCGCGCTGAAAACTGCATACCGATGTTGTGATGCAACTTCCCTGTCCGATCTGCTGTTGTCCCGTCGGGTCGAGGGAGGTTTTTGCATGTCCGAATCTCGCGGTTTTGGTTTGGTAGAAGCGCTGCTGGCGGTTGGCCTTGTTGCCGCTGTCCCGCTCGGCGTTACCTCGGTCGCCGCTCAGGATGGCTATACGAAGCAAGCCGATCCTGGCTTCGTTCCCAACACCGGCCAGATCAATCCGGGTGTGCCCGAACAAGGCGCCAGCCAATCGCACGAAGCCGTCATCCGCTCTCCGCAGCAGGCCGCACGCGCCGCGCTGATGGCGCCGGTCTCGACGCAGGCCTCGACCGGCGAAACGCCGGCCAACACCGCCCAGCCGCAGCCCGAGACGGGCGCCCCCGGAACCAGCGCTGCGCCGCCACCGTCGGGGCCCATCGGCTCGATCGGTCAGACAATTCCGGCGAAGTTCTCAGCGCGCAACAATACGATCGACCACGTCCCGACCATGGCCTGGCCGTTATGGCTGACCGATCAGCAGCAACATCAGATCTTCCAGGCGGTAATGGCGGACAACACCAAGCCGACACCGGGCGCCGACGCGCTCGTTCCATCGAGCATGCTGACGATCGACCAGGCGCTCAACGGCACCCACCCGCTGCCGGCGAGCGTGAGCAACATCGCAGGCCTGAGCGGCCTGACTTACATGAAGACGGAGAAGAGGGTGTTGCTGGTCGAGCCGCAAACCCGTGTCGTCGTGGACGAGGTCAGCCAGTAGTCCAGCCCGGACATGACAACGCCATCGCCGGATGGTCCGGCGACGGCGTTTTTTGCGTCTGTCCTTGGTCAGCTGCTCGGCGTACGCTCGGACCGCGGCGCGGCGGCCGGCTTGCCCGGCGCGCTCTTCCATTGCGTGATGCTGTCGCCAATCACCTTCATCGCGGTCATCGCCGCGTGGCTTAGGCTCGCATAGCCGGCGATCTCACGGCTGACGCGATCGCCTTCCTTGTGCAGCATGTCGCGCACAGTCTGCAGCTCGTTGATCACGCGGTCGATCTCTTCCATCGACGCACCGGACACGCGGCGGATCAGCGCGTTCAGGTTTTCGGCGACGGGCTGGTCGCCAGCCGCGTCGCCCTCGTTGCGTTGACGGCGAAGGAAGGCGACGTCACGGCGGACGAATTCACGAATCTCCCCTTCGAAGGCGTTCGCTGCCGCCTGATCGATTTCGCCGAGCTTCTCTGGCTGGCGCCGATCTGGAGGCGCGTACTTCTCTGGGCCGGACGTCTCCGCGCCGGTTTTATCCGCATCGCCGCGATCGGATCTGATGGCCGTCATGATTTACTCCTGCTTGAGGCGCAATCGCTGCGCTCAACGCCCCCCGAAAGGGCGATAGCCGCATGCGACTTTGGCAGCGATGCGGCAACGCAACGGCAGCATCGCGGCTTGCGAAACTTTTGAACGAGAAGGGTAACGTTCTCTTAATTATGAGTTGAGCGTGAGTCCGCTAGCGCACTCAGTTACCAGTTAAACTTGAATCCGGCGGCGATGCTCTTGCTTTCGGTAGGCTTCCCGATGTCGGTGACGGCGGTGGTCACATTCAGGGGGCCAAGCAGTTTCTGTTCCGCGCTGAACGTATTGTGCGTCTCGGGGTCGATGCTGCTTGTGGCGGTCGAGGCCCCAAATGTCGTGCCGGTCGGCAGGATGCCGAACTTGACGCCGCGCTGATTGTCCCAGACCTGCGCCGGGTTTGCCGACGCCGCGGGCATACTCATCACCGGGATGTCGGATGGCGCGGACGCACCCGGATTGCTGAAGGACTCGGTCACCGAATAGGTATCCTGGACCGTCACCGAGAACCGGCTGCCGAAGGGAATCGAACGCTGCAGAGTCGTGCCGATGCGCCCCTGGTCGTTGGTGGGATCGACGCGCGCATCCAGCGAGGCGAGGTTGTCGACGCCGAGCGTCGCCCAGGCGGCTCCCCCGGAATCGCGGGCGCCGCGCATCGGCAGTGGCTGGCCGAACTCAGAATTCAGCGGCGAGGTGTTAGGCGCGAGACTGAGATCGGTGCCGACATTGGCGCTCCAATTGGTCGGCAGCGGTTGTTGCAGCCCCTGCTTCACCGATACGGTACCTGAGCCGTCCGGCTGCGAATTGGTGCGGGTGACGGCCAATGTATCGCGATTGCCCAGGCTCGGCTGCTTGAGCGGCTTGATTGGCATAGACGCCATCGCCGCCGGATCGAACGTCAACACGCTGCTGAGTACGGCACTCTCATCCGGAAGCGGCGCCGCGTTGGAGGGAGACGGGCTCTGCTGATCGGTGGGGTTCGACGGCGGGGAGGCGAGGGCGTAGGCCTCATCCCCGGCCTTTTGGCCCTGCGCGAACGCGGGCACCGCGAAAACGATAAAGACCACTGCGGCCGTGATCCGGCGGCTGGTCGGAACGGCGCATGCAAGCATGCGGAAGAACTCCCCTTACCCGTCGTACTGGCGTTGGTGTTAAGAGCTTGGATCTTGCCGTCCCGGTCTGCCGCGGCTGTCCCGACTCCAGCGCGGGCCGGTTATTCCATCTCGAAGCTTGTGCCATGGAACTGGGGCGAAGATATGAAAGAGGTGGGGTGGCCGACGCAGGCTGGCACCTTCAGCGGCGCGGGCTCAGCTGGTCCCGCCAGCAGCGCGAGCAGAATGGCGCCTGGGATAACGACGGCGATGAAAACGAGAAAAGCGACGATAAAACGCTTGAGCATGTGAAGTCCTCCCCCAGCGATCCTGTATGGGTCGCGCGGGTGGGGGAAAGGTTCACGGGCCTTTGACGAAATCGGCTTGTGTTATTCCGTGACCGGATGAAACTGGAACTTTCCCAAGGTGTTCCCAATGTGGGAGACGCCCGGACCAAGGAGGCAACAATGCCCGCCCTTCTGCCAACGCTTCTGATCGGCTCGCACCTCGTGCTCGCCGCCAACGATAAAGTGCCCACGCTCGATTACGGACCGAGCTGTCGCGCGGCCGTGGCGACCGCCACGATCGCCAGCCGCGATGAGAACTCCTGCAAGCAGGATGAGGAAACCGCCCGCGCCACGGTCCAGAAGGACTGGGGGCAGTACTCCGCCAGCGACCGCAATCACTGCGTTCAGCTCTCGACCCTGGGCGGATCGCCCAGTTACGTGGAGCTGTTGACCTGCCTGGAGCTGGCCAAGGCGGCGAACGCCATGCCGGACGAAATGCCGATCAGCGGATCCGGCATGGGCAAGGTTCAGCGCTGAAATCTATTTCTTCGGCGTCGCGCTGCTGGACGACCCCTGCTGCGACAGCTTGTAGGCGGACATCTGCTTGGGCTTATCCTTATCCGCCTTCGGCTTTTTCTTTTCCTTCGGCACGCGCATCTGACCTTTAGCCATGACGACCTCCTTGCGACTCGTGGACACCGAATGGTGATACGGCCACGGCGGTTCGGCAAGAGGTCGCGCGATATCCCGGGAGGGATCGCCGCCTAAGCCGTCACAATAAACGTGGCATATATGCGAAAAGCGCCTGGCCCCCGCTGTCACGGGGGCCAGCGGTCATTATGCGCGATCAGCTTTTCGGCGCGGCGTCAGCCGACTTCATCTTCTCATCGATGCACTTGGTCACGTAGTCGGCGCGCTTATCAAGGTCCTGCGACGCCGTGCCCTTTTCCGTGCTCATCCAGCATTCTGCTGCCGCGCGCGAATGCGTCATCGGCGGCTGTGGCGGACCGGCTACGGCAGCCTGGGCCGCGGGGCCCGCGCCAGTGCCGGTGGTTTCGCAGCCAGCCAGCGCCAGTGCCGCCAGGAGCAGCAGGACGCCGCGCGGCAAGGAAAACCTGTTGTGACCTGTCGTCATTGATCGTCTTACCCATCGCCTTTGGATTGGCAGGCGTCTCGCCCCCGCGCCGGAATCGCGCTTTGCGCCGCATTCTTTATGGCCGTGTTCCGCGTTCGGCAACATCTTTGCCAGCCGCTGCCGGCTGCCTGCTTTTGCGCCAGCCGGCAACGGGTCCCGAAGGACTATTTTCAAATCACAAGCTTGTGCGGGTGCGAACCATTGTCGCAGGCCGCGCGTTCTTCCCGCCGAGATGCGGGGACTAGAAAAATGGAGCTCTTAATGCGCGTCTCATCGCGACTTACTTTGACTGCGGCGACGGCCGCACTGGTGTTGGCCAGTGGCGTGGCGGCGCAAGCCGACGATCTGGCCATCGGCGACGCTCAGCCGACCGTCGGCGTCGGCATGATCTGCAATACGTCCGACCAGGCCGAGCAATTCATCCAACTTCAGGCCGGCGGCGCCAAGGCCGACGCGGCGATGAGCGCGGTCAACAAGCAGGCGAAGAATCCGCGCGCCTGCGGCGTGGCGGCGATTGCTTTCATCCGCGACAAGACGCTCGATACCAAGACCGTGCGCAACAAGCTGGTGCAGGTGGTGCGCATCAACATCCTCGCCGGCTTCAACGGCAACGGTTGGGACCGCGTGTCCAACACGATCCAGTACGCAGTGATCGAAGGTGAGGGCGAGTCGATCTAAGCGCGCTTCGGCCCCTCGCGTTCCCAATGGCCGGGCTTCGTCCCGGCCATTGGGATTCCGGAGCAGTTTCGCGGCCACCACTTTGTGTCCGCCGCAACTCCGCGCCTGCGCTTCGCGTTGAATGACAAGGGCGCGATACTTGAAGGAGCGCGAGCCATGAGTGCATTTCGCTGCATCCCCTTTTGCGCGGCGATGGCCTTGCTCATCCTGCCAGCTGCGGCGTCGTCCGCCGCGGCGGAGCCCGGCGCCGTTATTCTCAGCGACGGCACGCAGGTGCCGCAGATCATCCCGCTCGGGCCGCTGCAACTCGACAAGGCGCAGCGCGAGCAAATCCGCAAAGCCGTGCTGACCGCGCACACCGAAGTCGAATTCCAACTGCCGGAGACGAAGCCGGCAAAGGACTTCAACCCGGCGGTCGGCGCCAAGCTGCCGTCCGGCCTCATGCCGATGGGCATGCCGCAGGGTCTGATCGCCAAGCAGCCGCAGCTTGCCGACTACGGCTATCTCACGATGAAGAACCAAGTGCTGATCGTGAACGCGATGTCGAACACGATCGTCGACATGTTCTCCGAGACGCAGCCGGTGACGTGAGAGGGGCTCAAGGTCGCATGCGTTTGGCGCCTTCGGATGGCTTGGATGACAGCAACCGATCGGTCATCGCCTTCATCCGAAGAGCGGGGCGCTCGACGATGAACCAAGATAGGAGCGCTAACGCGACTGACGGTCCCAGAACCTCACTCCATAGGAGGCCGTCCACCTGCCGATGCAGCGCGACCAGGGTATAGATGACTGGGGCGTGATAGAGATAGACGCCGTAGGAAATGTCGGTCCCTTTCAAACAGGCAGACGTGCGTCGAAATGTGAAGGCGAACGAAAAGACCAGGCCTGCGAGGGTGAGGATGCGCGGCGGCAGCAGCGGCGTCATCGCATGAAAATCGATCGGACTATCGTCGAGCCAGAGCCGGTCGATCAGCGCGAAACCGAAATGGATGATCAACCAAAAGCCAAGCCGGCCTTCGAACCAGGTCCGCAGGCGCGGCCAATAGACGGCGCAGGCTGTGCCGATCAGGAAATACCAAAGATAGACCGGCGTGGTGACCACCAGAAGTTTGGTGGCGAGAGCTTCGGGCTGCACGTCCTTAAAATATTGCAGCAAGACACCGAGGGCGAGCGACCCGGCCCCGAACAGCAAGATCGGCCACCCGGAGGAAATCTTTCCGCCCTGGCGCTTCAGCAAAATGAGCGGCAGCAGCGCATAAAATCCGAGCTCGACCGGAATGGTCCAGAGCACGCCCGAAGGGAAGGTCCCGTAGAAGCCGTTTGGATCGACGATCTTCCCGAAAAAGAAGCTGGGGTAGATGTCGTTGCCCAGCGCCAAGGCCGCCGCCAGCCACGCGTCGAACCTCCAGGACGTCACCTGTAGCGAGAGGCTACCGGTGACGATAAGCACCACCACAATGAGTCCGATATTGATCCACAAAGCCGGATAGATCCGTAGTGCGCGCCTCGCAAAATAGGAGGGAGCGCCGCCTTGGCCACGCAGCAGCGACAAGGCGACCAGGTAGCCGCTGACGAGGAAAAAGATGGGAACGCCGGGCAGCTGATTGACGATGAAGCCCAGCCACGCCGGGGTAGGCAAATGCAGGGCCGACGCGGCATGCACCTGCAACACCTGAAGTGCCGCGAGCAGCCGGATCAGATCGAAATTATTCTTATGCTCAGGCAAGGGGGCCGATTTCGTCGCTCGGGGAAGCGCTCGCCGCGTTCTTCGGGAGAGCACTTTTGCCCGGGATTTGCCGGGCTGTCGAGCGCCGGACAGGCGCAGTCAGCGCTTTCGCTTGTTCGCCTTGAACCCGCCATGCATGCCGGGCTTGCCCATGGTCGAGCGGCCGCCGTCGCGCGGGCTGTCCTTGCGGGCCGGGATCGACTCCACGCCGGGGCCCATCTCGTCGAGGTCCGGCTTGCGCGGGGCTTTGCCCCCCGAACGCGCCGGCTTCACCTCGTGATAGAGCGCGATGCCCATTTCATCGAGATGCGGCTTGTGCGGGCGGTCGGTGCGTGACGACGAGCGCAAGCCCTTCGTCTGCGCCACCATCACGTCGCGCGCGGTGGGATTGTCGAGCACGGCGAGCTCGGTCTGGCGCAGGCGCTTGATCTCATCGCGCAAGCGTGCGGCCGTCTCGAAATCGAGATCGGCGGCGGCCTCGCGCATGCGCTTTTCCATGTCGGCGACCACCGCTTCGAGATTGTGGCCGATGGTGGCGGCCTCGCCGAACTCGCCGGTGCGATCGGCGTTGCCGGTGGCGATCAGCACATGGTCGCGCTCGTAGACGCTGTCCATGATGTCGGCAATGCCTTTGCGCACGCTCTCCGGCGTGATGCCGTTCGCCGTGTTGTATTCCACCTGCTTCTCGCGGCGCCGGTTGGTCTCGTCGATCGCGCGCTGCATCGAGCCGGTCATCTGATCGGCGTAGAGGATCACCTTGCCGTCGACGTTGCGCGCGGCGCGGCCGATGGTCTGCACCAGCGAGGTCTCGCTGCGCAGAAAGCCTTCCTTGTCGGCGTCGAGGATGGCGACCAGCGCGCATTCGGGAATGTCGAGGCCCTCGCGCAGCAGATTGATGCCGACCAGCGCGTCGAACGCGCCAAGCCTCAGGTCACGGATGATCTCGATGCGCTCCAGCGTGTCGATATCGGAGTGCATGTACCGCACGCGAATCCCTTGTTCATGCAGGTATTCGGTGAGGTCCTCGGCCATGCGCTTGGTCAGCACCGTGACAAGCGAGCGGAAGCCTTTTGCCGCCATCTGCCGCACTTCGCCGACGAGATCGTCGACCTGCGTGCGCGCGGGCCGCACCTCCACAGGCGGGTCGATCAGCCCGGTCGGGCGGATCACCTGTTCGACGAAGACGCCGCGCGCCTCGTTCATTTCCCAATGGCTGGGCGTG
>DATARB010000293.1:0-2274 GCA_036264375.1 Pseudolabrys sp. | reverse complement strand
TGAAAGGCCCGATCCGCGGGGGAAATGTCGAGATTCACCGGCTCCGCCGCCTTCCTGCCGCGAG
Source organism: Pseudolabrys sp. (assembly GCA_036264375.1). Classification (GTDB taxonomy): domain Bacteria; phylum Pseudomonadota; class Alphaproteobacteria; order Rhizobiales; family Xanthobacteraceae; genus Pseudolabrys. The sequence goes on along the minus strand of DATARB010000293.1, from coordinate 2,210 downwards.
TCGTCGGAGACGGGCGATGCGTTTCAAAGCTTGATCGTCACGCACTTGAGCTGAGTGTAGTGATGTAGGGCCTCAAGGCCCTTCTCTCGTCCGTAGCCGCTCTGCTTATAGCCTCCGAGGGGAGTCTCGACGCCGCCGGCCTGATATTCGTTGACGTAGATCTGGCCGGCTTCGAGCCGCGCTGCCACGCGATGGGCCCGGCCGAGATCGCGCGTCCAGATTCCTGCGGCGAGGCCATACTCGGTGTCGTTGGCGATGCGGATCGCGTCGGCCTCGTCCTTGAATGGCAGCACCACTAGCACCGGCCCGAAGACTTCTTCCCGGGCGATGCGCATATCCGGAGCGACGTCGACGTAGATCGTCGGAGGCACGAACCAGCCGCTTCGCCGCGCCGCGTCCTGGTACGGTTCTCCCCCGATCACGGCGCGCGCGCCTTCGGCGCGGGCAGCCTCGAAGTAGGCGAGCACCCGCTCGTGCTGCGCCTCTGTCGTCAGAGCGCCGACGATGGCATCCGGTTCGGGTCCGACTTTGACGGCAGCCACCGCCTTGACGAGCGCGTCGATGAACTGATCCTTGATCGATTCCTGCACCAGAAGACGCGTACCGGCCAGGCAGACCTGACCCGCGTTAAAGACGAAGGCTCGCAATGCGCCCGGAACCGCCGCGGAAAGGTCAGCGTCGTCAAACACGATGTTCGGCGACTTACCGCCGAGCTCAAGCGTGAGCGGTATGATCCGGTCCGCGGCGATGTGGCCGATCGACCGTCCGGCGCGCACGCTTCCGGTGAAGGCCACCTTCCGCACCAAGCGATGGCTCACGATAGCGGCGCCGGCCTCCGGGCCGGTTCCGAGAACCACATTGAGGACGCCCGGAGGGAGCCCGCACTCCGTGGCTAGCGCTGCCACTCGCGAGAGGGTGCCCGGCGTCTCCTCGGATGGCTTGGCGACGACCGTGTTGCCGGCCGCCAGCGCCGGCGCGATGGCTCGCCCTGCCTGGTTCAGCGGCGCGTTCCAAGGCAGAATGACGCCGACTACGCCAAACGGCTCTCGGCGCGTGAAGGAGTGGTACCCGGCTCCGAGATTGATCACCTCGCCATGGCCGACGTTCACGAGTCCGCCATAGAACTCGAAGTATTGCGCCGCTCCCTCAATTTCGATCGGAGCTTGCCAGGCGGGCTTGCCCGCCTCGCGCGCTTCGATTGCTGCGAGCTCGGAGGCGTTAGCGCGTATGGCCCGCGCCAGCTCCAGCAGGTCTCGGCCGCGCTCGATTGGGCGACGATCCCGCCAATCGGCCAAGGCTGATGCGGCCGATTTGGCGGCCGCATCGACATCGGCCGTAGTCCCTCGCGCGACCCTGCTCATCGTCTGGCGCGAGCGCGGATCGCGCTTCTCAAGAAATTCCCCCGAGGCGGGCGATAGCGCCTGACCGTTCACGAAGTGAACGAACTCCTGGAGATCCGCCTGTTCTTCTTGGGTCATGACCACCTCCGCAGTCAGGTTACATGCCGATGAGATCGGCCTTCATGAGCGTGTTCCGAACGAGACGGACCGTCGCGACGTCGATCATAACTCCGTCGACCTGGGCTGCACCCAGTCCCTGGGCTTCGGCTGCGCGATAGGCGGCCTCCAGCTTGCGGGCGCGGGCCACCTCGGCTGCCGGCGGCGTGAAGACGCCCAAAGCCCATGCGATCTGAGCGGGATGAATCGCCCATTTTCCGACCATTCCCAGCGAGCGCGCGCGGATCGCTTCGGTCCGATAGGCCGCCTCGTCCTTGAAGCCGGCGAAGGGACCGTCCACGGCGTCGATGCCCGCGGCGCGCGCTGCCATCGCGATGCGGAAGCGCGCATAGTGAAAAATGTCGCCGGGATAATCGCCGCCGCTGCCGATTTCGCGAGTGTCGATGCCTTGCGAGCCGGAATAGTCGCCCATGCCGAAGATCAGGCACTCCAGCCGGTCGGAACAGCGCGCAATTTCCTCGACATTCTGAAGCGCCTGGACCTCCTCGATGAGGACCTCGATGCCGATGCGGCGCTCCAGCTTCAGCTTCCGTTCGAGCTGCCCCAGCATGTGGTGCAGGAACATGACGTCGGCGGCGCTGTATGGCTTCGTTAGCATTATCGTGTCGACGTTCTTTTTCATGGACTTGTCTTCAGCTAGATCAGCCCGGCGCGCAGGATGAATTTCTGGATCTTCCCGGACGCGGTCTGAGG
>DATARB010000250.1:0-4755 GCA_036264375.1 Pseudolabrys sp. | reverse complement strand
AGCGCGGCGATCTGCGCATTGCGCCGCTGCAAGTGCACGAGGCCGATGGCGATCTGCGTCATCACGCCGAGAACGAGCACGATCTCCCATTTGAGAGCGCTGGTCGTATCGGAGGCCAGCGCCAGCCGCTCCGAGCGCGCGGTGCCGACGCGCACCGTCGCCGTGAGCAGCGCGGTCTGGACCGGCGCGCCCGACCGCGCGGCGATCTTCGGATCGCTGACCTCGCGCAGAAGGTCGTCATAGGCAGCGCCGGCGGAGGGGGCCGAGGCGCCGTCCGTCATCGCCGGCCATTCGTCGCGCAGCACCGCGTTTAAATAGTGGCCCCAGGCGGCTCGGATCTCGCGCATGTCCGAAGCCGAAGCGATGCTCAGCGTGTACACATTGCGCAATTCCGCGATCTCCGCCTGCACCGTGCGGGACGCCTGCCGGTTGCGGTCGGCGATATCGCCGGCGAGGAAACCGGTGAGCAGAGCGAAGAGGATGCCTACCGAGCCGAAGAACGGCGCCACCACCCCATCGAGCTTGCGCACGCGCGGGCCCAAGGGCGGCCCAAAAGTGAGCCAGACGATGACGGCCCCCGTGACCGTATAGAGCGCCGTCAGCACGGCGAAGATGCCCGCCGCCGGCAGATTCAGCCATGCTTCGATCACATTTGGCCTCGTTTGTCCTTCCCGGCGCATCTGGGTTAGGGATGCGCTCACCGCCTTGGGCTATTAGACCATGGCGACTCACTATACCGCCATCCGGCGGATTCGATCGGGGGAGACACCGCCATTAGCACGCAGAAGCACGTCGCCGTACTGATGGGAGGCTGGTCGGCCGAGCGCGAGGTGTCGCTGCGTTCCGGCAAGGCCTGCGCCGACGCGCTGGAGCGGCTCGGCGCCTACCGCGTCAGCCGCATCGACGTTGACCGCGAGATCGCCGCGACTTTGCGCGCCCTCAAGCCGGATTGCGCGCTCAACGTGCTGCATGGCCGCCCCGGCGAGGACGGCACGCTGCAGGGCATGCTCGAAATCCTCGGCATTCCCTATAGCCACTCCGGTGTCATGGCGTCGTCCGTGGCCATGCAGAAGGACATCGCCAAGACGGTGCTGAAGGCGGCCGGCGTGACGGTTCCCGGCGGCATGGTCGTGTCGCGCCAGGACGCCGCTAAGAAGCATCTGCTGCCGCCGCCTTATGTGATTAAGCCGCTGGCAGAAGGCTCCAGCGTCGGCGTCTTCATTGTACGCGAGGACCACGCGCATCCGCCGCAGGAGCTGACGCGGCCCGACTGGCACTTCGGCGAGACCGTGCTGGTCGAGCCCTATATCCCCGGCAAGGAGCTGACCTGCGCGGTGATGGGCGACAAGCCGCTTGGGGTTATCGAAATTGTGCCGACGGTGAAGTTCTACGACTACGAGGCCAAATATGCGCCCGGCGGCTCCAAACATCTGCTGCCGGCGCCGGTATCGTCCGAGGTCTACGAAGAATGCCGCCGCCTTGCGCTGCTCGCGCACCGCGCGCTCGCCTGCCGCGGCGTGACCCGCGCCGACTTCCGCTACGACGACGGCCGCGCGGGCGTGAGCGGGCTTGCCTGTCTGGAGGTGAATACGCAGCCGGGTATGACCGAAACCTCGCTCGTCCCCGAGCTCGCTGCGCACGCCGGCATCAGCTTCGAGGAACTGGTTCGCTGGATGGTCGAGAACGCTTCGCTCGACCGGTGAGGGCGAACATCGGAGTTCCAGTGACGGGACCCGGAACAAAATCGCGTCTTCGCGCGTCTGCCGGTTAAGGCCTAGGCCGGCTGAAGGCCGGCCCCGCACGCACCGCATCCCTTGTGGATTACGAGACGGCTGCGGCGGGTTTCCGGGAGGAACGCCCATGACCGCAGCAGCCACGCATGCTGGGCTTTCGGATCGCGAGCACAGCGCTCAACTCCGCAAGGCCGTCATCGCATCGACCATCGGCACGACGATCGAATGGTATGATTTCTTCATCTACGGCACCGCGGCTGGCCTGATTTTCGGTAAACTGTTCTTCCCCAATTCAGACCCCCTGACCGCGACGCTCGCCGCCTTCGGCACTTACTTCGTCGGCTTTATTGGACGGCCGATCGGGGCCGCGATCTTCGGACATTACGGCGACCGCATCGGTCGCAAGGCGACGCTCATCGCCACGCTCCTGTTGATGGGCATCGCGACCTTCCTCATCGCCTTCGTGCCGACCTACGCCTCGATCGGCATTTGGGGCGCCGTCATCCTGACCGTCCTGCGGACGATTCAAGGCATCGGCGTCGGCGGCGAGTGGGGCGGCTCTGTTCTGCTCGCCATGGAATGGTCGCGCACTCATAAACAGCGCGGCCTGGTGGCATCCTGGCCGCAATTCGGCGTGCCATGCGGTCTGTTCCTCGCCAACCTCTCGATTCTGGCGTTTAGCCGCTGGTCGGGCGATGAATTCCTGACCTGGGGCTGGCGCATTCCTTTCGCGCTCTCCATCATCCTCGTCGGCATCGGATTGTGGATCCGCTTAGGGATTCTCGAGACGCCCGTATTTCAGGAGCTCTTGAACAACAGGAAGATCGAACGCGCCCCGATCATCGAAGTCTTCAAGAAGCATCCGCGCGAAATCATCCTGTCGGCCTTGTGCCGGACGGCTGAGCAGGCGCCGTTCTATATCTTCACGGCCTTCGTCTTCGCCTATGCCGTGGGCACGCTGCACATGTCGCGTGACTTCATCTTGCTCGCGGTCCTGATCGCCGCTTGCGTGTCATTCATCACCATCCCGCTGTCCGGCCACATCTCCGACCGCATCGGACGGCGGAAAATGTACATGATCGGGACCGTCGCCGTCGGTATCTTCGGCTTCATCTATTTCGAAATGGTGGACACCGCGATTCCATCTCTGGTGTTCATCGCGATCGTGTTGTCGCTGATCCCGCACGACATGATGTATGGGCCGCAGGCAGCGTTGATCGCCGAGGCCTTCACCCCGCGTTTGCGTTACAGTGGCGCATCGCTCGGCTATCAGCTCGCATCGATCACCGCGGGCGGACCGGCGCCGCTCATCGCGACGGCGCTGCTCGCCGCCTATCAATCCAGTTTTGCGATTGCCCTTTACATCGCGATCTGCGCCGTCATCAGCCTGGCGGCGACGGCACTGATGCCGGACTACACCGGGCGGGATATTTCGGCGGAGTATGACGAACTGCCCGTGGCAGCTGCGCCTTCGCCGCACCCGGCGGAATGAGCGGCGAGGATCAAGGCTCCATCGCTCTGACGACCCGAAAGCCGAGCGTGTCGAAGCGGACATGGATATTGCGCCCGAAGCGAGCGGCCGCCCGCACGTGCCGCGTTTCGTTGCGCCATGAGCCGCCACGGATGACGTGGATGCTTTGACTGCCGTCATGCAGCCACGCCGATCCGTCAGTCGGCGCACCGTCGTAGTCTTCGTGCCAGCTGTCTTCGACCCACTCCCACACGTTGCCGTGCACGTCGTAAAGCCCGAACGCGTTCGGCTTGAACGATCCGACCGGCGCCGTTTGCTGGACGTCCCAACGGCTGCCGCAGCCGTCGCAAACGGCGTTGCCGGTGCCTGGATCGTCGCCCCAGGAATAGCGCGTTTTGGCGCCGGCCCGCGCGGCGTATTCCCACTCGGCCTCCGTCGGCAGCCGATACGCCTTGCCGGTCACCTGCGAGAGCCAGGCGACATACTGCTTGGCGTCGTTGTAGCTCACATTGATCACGGGCAACGTCCCGCGTCCCCAAGCATCCGGCACGTGCGGGCATGCAGCCGCGGCGACGCAGGCATCCCACTCCGCGAAGGTCACGGCGAAAGTGGACACGGCGAAAGGCTTTGCGATCGTCACCTCATGCGCCGGACCTTCGCTGTCCTCGCGGTCGGCATCGCTTTCCGGCGCGCCCATCATGAACGTGCCGGCAGGGACGACGACCATCACCGGGCAGCCATTCGCACAGTCCTTGAACTGCCCGCCCACAGCCTGCTGTGCGGTGGCGCCTCGATCGGCAACGCCCGGTCCGACAAGACAAAGCAGGGCGATCCACACTTTATGTGTCGATGGCATGCGGCGCTCCGCGGCAGCAACAGCATTGACACGATAATTTACCCATAGGCGGCCGCGGTCGCGCAAGGCGTTGCGCGAGCAACGCGATCTATTCCCGGGCGGCTCCTCAATTCATGCTGAAAAAGACGTCATCCGTCATGACGCATTCGCTACCGGCCGCGCCAGAATAATCCGCGCGCTTGTCCGGTCCTCTCCTGTGCGTGGCCAAACGGCCGCATCGTTCAAACACAGGAGACTGACCATGAAGACTTATCTCGCCGCCCTGGCGGTACTGTCTGTTCTGGCGACGCCGTCGTTTGCCCAGTCGTTCGATCCGGAGACCGGCAGCGGTAACGTGCTACGGTTTCGGCCCGAATCGGCAACTCCGCAGAACGGCAGATTCTCCGTCCGTCAGGATGGACTGCACGCCCAGGCCATGGTTCCGCGTGCCGCCCCTGAGACATTCAATCCAAACAGTCCCGCGAGCACGGGCGGCGGGAGCGTCGGATACAACGAAATGCTGCGTTTCTACTGAGGTCAAAAACAGGGGCGGGCTTTTGGCTCGCCCCTTTTCCTTGGTGCGCCCAGCATGGGCGCACTCTTATGGGTGAAAGTCCCATCGTGAGTTGATCACAACGAGCGAAGTGAAGCGCAACTGCATGAGGGCGACCGAGTGTGGGAAGGAAGCGTGGAGCGAAGCTGCGGGCCGATGAACA
>DATARB010000237.1:0-11802 GCA_036264375.1 Pseudolabrys sp. | reverse complement strand
CTCTCCCACAAGGGGAGAGGGGAACGTGGGGCGGCCTCGTCCTGCTATAACGACGCTCCGATTCTTTCTGAGTTTCCGCCATGTACGACATCAAATGGATTCGCGAGCATCTTGACGTGTTCGAGCGCGGGCTGATCCGGCGCGGCATGCCGGACGGACCGCGCCAGGAATTGCTCGACAAGCTTCTGTCGCTCGACGAGGCGCGCCGCGCGGCCATCACAAAGTCCGAACAGGCGCAGGCGCGCCGCAACGCGGCCTCGAAGGAAATCGGCGAGGCGAAGAAGGCGAAGGACGAGGCGCGCGCCGCCGCGCTGATGGCCGAGGTCGCCGCGCTCAAGAGCAATCTCGCGGAGCTGGAAGCCGAGGCGAAGCGGCTCGACGACGAACTGAACGGGCCGCGCGGCCTCTTGGCGACGTTGCCCAACACGCCGCTCGAAGAGCCGGAGGTGCCGACCGGCAAGGACGAGCACGACAATGTCGAACACCATCAGTTCGGCGCCAAGCGCAATTACAGTTTCGCGCCCAAGCAGCATTTCGAACTGGGCGAAGCGCTGGGCATGATGGACTTCGAACTCGCCGCTAAATTATCCGGCGCGCGCTTTGTCGTGTTGCAGAAGGGCCTGGCGCGTATGGAGCGCGCGATCGGGCAGTTCATGCTCGATGTGCACACGGACGAGCACGGCTACACGGAAGTCAATCCGCCGCTGATGGTGCGCGACGAGGCGATGTTCGGCACGGCGCAATTGCCGAAGTTCGAAGAGGATCAGTTTTACGCGCTCTCGGGTCTAGTTCCTCGGCAAACTGAGAAAAAAGCCGCGGAAGCCCGAGGTCAACTGTCTAGATCGACTGAATTGTTTAATAGCATGAGCGAAAGCTCTCTGCGTTTCTACAAACGTGTGGCTGATAAGCTTCCAAAAGATATCAGTGCTGACTTTTTGGAGAGTGTGCACGAATATCAGGGAGTAATAAAACAGCTTCAATCCGAATTCGTTAGCGCTAATGAAGATCGCATTGATTTCTTAGAAGCGATGAGTAGCAGGCGTTGGCTCATCCCCACCGCCGAAGTGCCGCTCACCAATCTCGTACGCGAATCCATCCTCGACGAAGACAAGCTGCCGCTGCGCTACACCGCCTGCACGCCGTGCTTCCGCGCCGAAGCGGGCGCGGCGGGCAAAGACACGCGCGGCATGATCCGCCAGCACCAGTTCACCAAGGTCGAACTGGTCTCCATCACCACGCCCGACAAATCCAAGGACGAGCACGAGCGCATGCTGAGCTGCGCCGAGGCGGTGCTGAAGAAGCTCGATCTGCACTACCGCGTCGTCACGCTCTGCACCGGCGACATGGGTTTCGCCTCGCAGAAGACCTACGACATCGAGGTCTGGCTGCCGGGCCAGAACATGTACCGCGAGATCTCCTCCTGCTCGGTCTGCGGCGACTTCCAGGCGCGGCGCATGAACGCGCGCTACCGCGCCAAGGACGGCGTCAAGCACGTGCACACGCTCAACGGCTCCGGCGTCGCCGTCGGACGCGCGCTCATCGCGGTGATGGAGACCTATCAGCAGGAGGACGGCTCGATCCTCGTGCCGGATGCGCTGCGGCCGTATATGGGCGGCGTGACGACGATCGAGCGTAAGTAGATGAAGTGCGAACCACAGTTTCCGCTGTCATCGCCGGGCTTGTCCCGGCGATCCCGCTTAGGTGGGCACGGCCGTGCCTTCCTGATCGAGATGGCCGCGACAAGCCCGGCCATGGCAACTGAGAGTTAGATTATGCGCATTCTCGTGACCAATGACGACGGCATCCACGCGCCGGGGCTGGCCGCCTGCGAGGAGATCGCCCGCGCGCTCTCCGACGACGTCTGGATCGTGGCGCCGGAGACCGACCAGTCCGGCGTCTCGCATTCGCTCTCGCTCAACGATCCCTTGCGCCTGCGCGAGGTCGACGAGCGCCATTTCGCGGTGAAGGGCACGCCGACCGACTGCGTCATCATGGGCGCGCGCCACATCATGAAGGAGAGGCCCGACCTCGTACTCTCCGGCGTCAACCGCGGGCGCAACGCCGCCGAGGACGTGACCTATTCCGGCACCGTCGCCGGCGCCATGGAGGGCACGGTGCTCGGCATCCCGTCCTTCGCGCTGTCGCAGGCCTATTCCTTCGCCACCAAGAGCACGCCGCAGTGGGAGACCTCCATCAAGCACGCGCCCGGCGTGATCCGCCGTGTGCTGGAGACTGGCATGCCGCGCGACGTGCTGGTGAACGTGAACTTCCCCGACTGCGCCCCCGACGCGGTCGCCGGCATCGCCGTCGCCGTGCAGGGCAAGCGCGACCAGGAGCTCCTGCGCATCGACGCGCGCTATGACGGCCGCGGCAATCCCTATTACTGGATCGCCTTCGGCCGCGGCGGCATTGTCGGCGCCGCCCCGGGGAGCGACCTCGCGGCGCTCAACGAGAACCGCATTTCGGTGACGCCGCTACGGCTCGATCTCACGGATGAGCCGTTCATGACGAAGCTGGCGGAGATTTTCGGATAGGACTGAGGGCGACGTTCTCGCCGAAAATTCCACTTGCATAATGGCTTAGGTGTTCAAGCTGACGCTGTTTTTCAGACCCGCTCGCCGCGCTTGACTCCAGAACATTCCATGAACTATGTTCTCTCTACGTTCACGGGAGAGAAGGCCATGCTTAAAGCCGTCATCCAGGAAGCCGCTGCTCTAGCCTCGCTGTCGCTCTTCGTCGGCATGATCGCCATCTGGTCGCAGGTGCTGGGAAACTTCTAAGCCGGGGTTGTCCGTCGCGTTCGTAGCGTGTGGCGTATCCCGCGTTGTCATGGCCGGGCTGAGGGCGCGTCCCCGAGCGCCCGACGCCGGGCATGACGGGACCTTGATGGCGGCGGGCACAGACGCTGCTCCGTCACCCTGAGGTGCGAGCGGCTTTGGCGGCGAGCCATCGCAAGTCGGCCATGGCCGACTTGCGCACTTGGTAATCCGATCTCGGGTAAACCCGAGATCGAAGGGCGACGGCCCCGGCCGTTCATCCTTCGAGGGCCGCGCTCCGCGCGGCCGCCTCAGGATGACGGGGATAGGATGGTGGCCTGCGGGCGAGTGGGTGGACTTGGGCCGCTGCGCTCCCCACTCTGGGTGTCCATAAGGAATCACCCATGCCCGGCTTGAACTTCGTGCACCTGCACGTGCACTCGTCCTATTCGCTGCTCGAAGGCGCGCTGCCGATCGCGCGCCTCGCCGAGCTGGCGAAGGCCGACAAGCAGCCCGCATTGGCGCTCACCGACACCGACAACATGTTCGGCGGGCTGGAATTCTCGGAGAAGCTCGCCGGCTACGGCATCCAGCCGATCGTCGGCTGCGCGCTCGCCGTCGATTTCGCCGACACCGACCACGGCGCCCGCGGCGGCCCGATGACGCCGGAGCGCTCGCGCATCGTCCTGCTTGCCGCGCGCCCCGAAGGCTACCGCAGCCTGATGCGGCTCAACTCGCGCGCCTTCCTGGAGTCGCCGTCGAACGAGCCGCCGCGCATCAAGCTCGACTGGCTCGACGGCGAGACCGAGGGCGTCATCGCGCTCACCGGCGGCCCCGGCGGTCCGCTCGACTACGCCATCAATGGCGGGCAGGGCCATCTCGCCGGCACGCGGCTCGAGGCGCTGCTGAAGCTGTTCGGCGACCGCCTCTACATGGAGCTGCAGCGGCATGGCTTGCCGGCCGAGCGCCGCACCGAAGCGGTACTGGTCGATCTCGCCTACAAGCACGGCATCCCGCTGGTCGCGGCCAACGAGCCGTACTTCGCGACGGCCGCCGATTACGAGGCCCATGACGGCCTCATCTGCATCGCCGAGGGCAAGCTCATCTCCGAGGGCGAGCGGCGCCAGCTCACGGTCGAGCATCGCTTCAAGACGCGCGCGGAAATGATTGAGCTCTTTAGTGATTTGCCGGAGGCTTTGGCCTCGACGGTGGAGATCGCCGAGCGCTGCGCCTTCCGCCCGCGCACACACAAGCCGATCCTGCCGCGCTTCTCGGTCGGAGAGGACGGCGCGGCCGTGGACGAGGCGGCCGAGTTGCGCAAGCAGGCGGAAGAGGGACTCGCCGGGCGTCTCGCCACCGCCGGCCTCGCCGAGGGCATGACGGAAGACGACTACCGCCAGCGGCTGGAGTTCGAGCTCGGCGTCATCGAGCGCATGAAATATCCCGGCTACTTCCTCATCGTGTCGGACTTCATCAAGTGGGCGAAGACGCACGGCATCCCGGTTGGGCCGGGCCGCGGCTCGGGCGCCGGTTCCTTGGTCGCCTATTCGCTGACGATCACGGACCTGGACCCGATTCGCTTCGGCCTGCTGTTCGAGCGCTTCTTGAATCCCGAGCGTGTCTCGATGCCCGACTTCGACGTCGACTTCTGCCAGGACCGGCGCGACGAGGTGATCCGCTACGTGCAGGAGCGCTACGGCCGCGATCAGGTCGCGCAGATCATCACCTTCGGTACGCTGCAGGCGCGCGGCGTGCTGCGCGACGTCGGCCGCGTCCTGCAGATGCCCTACGGCCAGGTCGACAAACTCTGCAAGCTGGTGCCGCAGAACCCGGCCAATCCGATCAGTCTGGCCAAGGCCATCGACGACGAGCCCAAGCTCCAGGCCGAGGCGGAAAGCGATCCGACGGTCAAGCGCGCCTTCGAGATTGCCAAGAAACTCGAAGGCCTCAACCGTCACGCCTCGACCCACGCCGCCGGCATCGTCATTGGCGACCGGCCGCTGTCGCAGCTGGTCCCGCTCTACCGCGATCCGAAGTCGGACATGCCGGTCACCCAGTTCAACATGAAATGGGTCGAGCAGGCGGGGCTGGTGAAGTTCGACTTCCTCGGACTGAAGACGCTCACCGTGCTGCAGACCGCCGTCGCGCTGGTGAAGCGGCGCGGCATCGAGATCGATCTGACGGCGATCCCGCTCGACGACAAGAAGACCTACGACCTCCTGGCCCGCGCCGAAGCCGTCGGCGTGTTCCAGCTGGAAAGCGCCGGCATGCGCCGGGCGCTGCTCGACATGCGGCCCGACCAGTTCACCGACATCATCGCGCTGGTCGCGCTCTATCGTCCGGGCCCGATGGCGAATATCCCGACTTATTGCGCGCGCAAGCACGGCCTGGAAGTGCCGGACTACATCCATCCCAAGCTCGAGACAGTGCTGAAGGAAACCTTCGGCGTCATCGTCTACCAGGAGCAGGTGATGCAGGCGGCGCAGATCCTCGCCGGCTACTCGCTCGGCGAAGCCGATCTCTTGCGCCGCGCCATGGGCAAGAAGATCCGCTCCGAGATGCAGGCGCAGCGCGAACGCTTCGTGTCCGGCTGCGTCACGGGCGGCATCGACAAGGCGCAGGCCGACGCCATCTTCGACCTGCTCGAGCGCTTCGCCGAATACGGCTTCAACAAGAGCCACGCGGCGGCTTACGCGCTGGTCGCCTACCAGACCGCCTACATGAAGGCGAACTATCCGGTCGAATTCCTGGCCGCCACCATGACGCTCGACATGGGCAATACCGACAAGCTGTCGGAATTCCGCGCCGAAGCCGAGCGCCTAGGCCTCAAGGTCGATCCGCCCTCGATCAACCGCTCGCATGTCGCCTTCGAGGTCGAAGGCAACACCATCATCTACGCGCTCGCCGCGCTCAAGGGCGTCGGCAAGCAGGCGGTCGAAACGATCATAGAAGCCCGCGAGAAGGGCACATTCGCCGACCTCGCCGACTTCGCCGGCCGCATCAATCCGCGCGCCGTGAACAAGCGCGTGCTGGAAAGCCTTGCCGCCGCCGGAGCCTTCGACGAATTCGACCGCCACCGCGCGCGCGTTTTCACCGGCATGGATGTCGTGCTCGGCCGGGCTCAGCGCGCGCACGAAGGCGCGTCCATCGGCCAAAGCGAACTGTTCGGCGGCGGCGGACAGCGCGAGCCGATCGTGCTGCCGAATGTCGAGCCCTGGCTGCCGGCGGAGCGCCTGCGCCGCGAATACGAGGCCGTCGGATTCTTTCTCTCGGGCCATCCGCTCGACGACTACGCCGCCGTACTCAAGAAGCTCCGCGTGCAGCCTTGGGCCGAGTTCGCGCGCGCGGTGAAGAACGGCGCGACTGCGGGCAGGGTGGCGGGCACAGTCGTCTCGCGGCAGGAGCGGCGCACCAAGACCGGCAACAAGATGGGCATCTTCGGTCTGTCCGATCCGACCGGCCACTACGAGGCGATCATCTTCTCGGAAGGGCTCGCCGAGTATCGCGACCTGCTCGAGCCGGGCGCCGCGGTGCTGATGTTCCTGGCGGCGGAAGTGCAGGGCGACGAGGTGCGCTGCCGCATCCAGTCGGCCGAGCCGCTCGATGCCGCGGCCGCCAATCTGCAGAAGGGCCTGCGCGTGTTCCTGCGCGACCACGCCCCGCTCGAGGCGGTGGCCAAGCGGCTCGAGCCGGTGCCTCAACGGGCGAATGGCGACGGGGAGGTGAGCATGGTCCTGATGCTCGAGAAAGGCACCGAGGTCGAGGTGAAGCTGCCCGGCCGCTTCAAGGTCTCGCCGCAGATCGCCGGCGCCATCAAGGCCGTGCCGGGCGTCATCCAGGTCGAGGCGCTGTAGGTTTTTCCCTCGCCCCGCCAAGCGGGGAGAGGCAAGTGCGCCTTGCATCCCGGCAAACGCACCTATATAAGCCCCGTCATCACTCACGCGGACGCATGGCTTTAGGCCCCGACAATGGGTCACAAAGGCCGTCCGGTGGCCTCACCTGAGGCCCACAACCGTCCGCGGCGGATCAACCGGAGAACTGTTATGGCGCTTCCTGACTTTTCCATGCGTCAGCTCTTGGAAGCTGGCGTGCACTTCGGCCATCAGGCCCACCGCTGGAACCCGAAGATGGGTCAATACATCTTCGGCACCCGCAACAACATCCACATCGTCGACCTCGCCCAGACCGTGCCGATGCTGCATCGCGCGCTCCAGGCCGTGAGCGACACCGTCGCCAAAGGCGGCCGCATCCTCTTCGTCGGCACCAAGCGCCAGGCGCAGGACGCGATTGCCGACGCCGCGAAGCGTTCGGCGCAGTACTACGTCAACTCGCGCTGGCTCGGCGGCACGCTGACCAACTGGAAGACGATTTCGGGCTCGATCTCGCGCCTGCGCAAGCTCGACGAGATGCTCAATTCGGGTGAAGCCGCCGGTTACACCAAGAAGGAGCGCCTCACGATGCAGCGCGAGCGCGACAAGCTCGACCGCTCGCTCGGCGGCATTCGCGACATGGGCGGCGTGCCCGACCTGCTGTTCGTGATCGACACCAACAAGGAAGACATCGCGATCAAGGAGGCCCAGCGCCTCGGCATTCCGGTGGCGGCCATCGTCGACACCAACTGCGATCCGAAGGGCATCACTTACGCCGTGCCCGGCAATGACGACGCCAGCCGCGCCGTCTCGCTCTACTGCGAGCTGATCGCGAAGGCCGCCATCGACGGCATCTCGCGCGCGCAGGGCGATCTCGGCGTCGACATCGGCGCGCAGGAGAAGCCGGTCATCGCCGAGCAGATCCCGACCGCGCCAGCAGCCGAAGGTCTCGGCTTCGAGCAACTCCCCGGTCCGCGCGGCGTCGCCGACGACCTCAAGAAGCTGCCCGGCGTTTCGGGCGCGATCGAGAAGCAGCTCAACGATCTCGGCATCTTCCACTATCAGCAGATCGCCGAGCTCAACGAGAAGGCCGCGCACAATGTCGGCGAAGAGGTCGGTCTGCCCGGCCGCGTCGATGGCTGGATCGCCAAGGCCAAGCAGCTCACGGCCGAATAGCAAGGTCATGCCCGGGTCATTCACTCCGGGCATTCAGGGCATACTTAAGCGTTGAAAGACGGCGCTGGCCGCAAGGGTGCGGCCGGCACGGATGAAGGAACACTGCCATGGCAAATATTACTGCCCAGATGGTCAAGGAGCTGCGCGAGTCGACTGGCGCCGGCATGATGGACTGCAAGGCCGCGCTCAGTGAAACCGCAGGCGATATCACCGCGGCGCAGGACTGGCTGCGCAAGAAAGGCCTGTCCAAGGCCGCCAAGAAGTCCGGCCGCGTCGCGGCCGAGGGCCTGATCGGAGTGCAGGTTGCGGGCACCAAGGGCGTCGTCGTCGAGGTCAATTCGGAGACCGACTTCGTCGCGCGCAACGACCTGTTCCAGGGCCTCGTGAAGATGATCGCCGATGTCGCGCTCAACGTCGGCACCGACGTCGAGACGATCAATGCCGCCAAGGTCGGCAGCATCACGGTTGCCGAAGCGATCTCCGACACGATCGCCAAAATCGGCGAGAACATGACGCTGCGCCGTGCCGCACAGCTCTCGGTGAGCAAGGGCGCGATCGGCATGTACGTGCATAATTCGGTGGTCGACGGCCTCGGCAAGATCGGCGTGCTGGTCGGGCTCGAGTCGACCGGCAAGGCCGACGAGCTCACCGCGCTCGGCCGCATGGTCGCGATGCATGTCGCCGCCACCAACCCGCAGGCGGTCGATGCCGCCGGGCTCGACCCGGCCGTGGTCGCGCGCGAGAAGGACGTGCTCGCCGACAAGTTCAAGCAGCAGGGCAAGCCCGCCAACGTGATCGACAAGATCGTCGAGTCGGGCCTCAAGACCTTCTACAAGGAAGTCTGCCTGCTCGAGCAGCCTTACGTGCACGACTCGGGGAAGACTGTTGCTCAGGCGCTCAAGGAAGCCGAAGGCACCGTCGGCGGACCGATCAAGGTCACCGGCTTTGTCCGCTTCGCGCTCGGTGAGGGCATCGAGAAGCAGGAAACCGACTTCGCCGCGGAAGTCGCGGCGGCGGCCGGCCAGCCCTGATACCGGAATTCGAGTGCCTCGGCTCCGGGGGCTTGCTGGGACGGGGCGCGTTCTCAACGAGGATCGCATCGCATGAGTGATCCCCTTTACCGACGCGTCGTCGTCAAGCTCTCGGGCGAGGCGCTGACGGGCCCGGCCGATTTCGGCATCGACCAGACCACGGTCGAGCGGATCGCCGCCGATCTGGTGGCGACCGCCAGGCTCGGGGTCGAACTGGGCGTTGTGGTGGGCGGCGGTAACATCTTCCGCGGTGTCGAGGTCTCCGAGCGCGGGGTGCCGCGCCCGGTCGGCGACACCATGGGCATGCTGGCGACGGTGATGAACTGCCTCGTGCTCGAGGCGGCCATCGAGCGGGCCGGCCACGAGGCCCGCACGCTGTCGGCTTTGTCCATGACCGCGGTCTGCGAAACCTACAACCGCAAGCGCGCGCTCAAGAATCTCGGCAAGGGGAGGGTTGTGCTGTTGGCCGCGGGAACTGGGAATCCGTTCTTCACGACCGACACCACCGCTGTATTGCGCGCGGCTGAGCTCGAGGCCCAGGCGGTGCTCAAGGCCACCAATGTCGACGGCGTCTATACCGCCGATCCGAAAAAGGACCCCAAGGCCACACGCTACGAAAGGCTGAGCCATCAAGAAGCGATCGAGAAGGATTTGCGGGTGATGGACGGCGCCGCCTTCGCGCTTGCCCGGGAGAACCGGATGCCTATCATCGTCTTTTCGATCGCCGGAAAGGGCGCGGTCGAAGCGGTCTTGCGCGGGAAAGGACACGCGACCCTGGTCGGCTAGCGCTCGCGCGCGGAATCGCGCAAGCCTCAAAAACGTCCAACGGCCGGCACAAGAACTGACATAAGAGGGGGCCGGTCCACTCACGAGTGAAAGCCGCGCAATTCGGGGCAAGGCAATGGCAAACGCGACTTACGACCTCAACGACATCAAGCGCCGCATGCAGGGCGCCAGCGCTGCGCTCAAGAACGAGCTCGCCGGCCTGCGCACCGGCCGCGCCTCCGCGCATCTGCTCGATCCGATCATGGTCGATGCCTACGGCGCGCAGATGCCGCTTCAACAATGCGCCAGCGTCAGCGTGCCGGAGCCGCGCCTGATCTCGGTCAACGTGTGGGACCGCGCGCTGGTGCATGCGGTCGAGAAGGCCATCGTGAATTCCAATCTCGGCCTCTCGCCGGCGACCGAGGGCCAGGTGATCCGGCTACGCATCCCGGAGTTGAACGAGGACCGGCGCAAGGAACTGGTGAAAGTCGCGCACAAATATGCCGAAAACGCGCGCGTGGCCGTGCGCCACGTGCGCCGCGACGCCATGGACTTGATCAAGAAGCTGGAGAAGGATCACGCGATCAGCAAGGATGATCACGACCGCTTCTCCGCCGAGGTTCAGAAGGCGACCGATGCCGGCATTGCCGAGGTGGACCAGATGCTGGGCGCCAAGGAAAAGGAGATCCTCACGGTCTGAGGTCTGATCCCATGTCCGAGGCCGAGCTTCAGCAGAGCGCGACGTCACCCTTCGAAGTGCCGCGCCACGTCGCCATCATCATGGACGGCAATGGGCGTTGGGCCGCGGCGCGCGGCCTGCCGCGGGTCGAAGGCCACCGGCGCGGAGTCGAGGCCCTGCGCCGCACGATCCGCGCCGCCGGCGAGATCGGCATCAAGATCATCACCATCTATTCGTTCAGCACGGAAAACTGGTCGCGCCCCGCCACCGAGGTTGGCGAGCTGATGGGGCTGCTGCGCCGTTTCATCCGCAACGATCTCGCCGAGCTGCATCGCAGCAACGTGCGGGTGCGCATCATCGGCGAGCGCGAGGGGCTCGATCCCGACATTGGCCGTCTGCTCACCGAAGCCGAAGAACTCACGAAGAACAATGACGGTCTCACTTTGGTGGTCGCGTTCAATTACGGCGCGCGCCAGGAGATCGTGCGCGCCACCCGCCGTTTCGCAGAAGAAGTGGCGGCCGGCCGGTTGAAGCCGGAAGATGCCAGCGTCGAGCATTTCGGCCGCTTCCTCGATGCGCCCGATCTGCCCGATCCCGATCTGCTCATCCGCACCAGCGGCGAACAGCGGCTCTCGAACTTCCTGCTCTGGCAGTCGGCCTATAGCGAGCTCGTCTTCGTGCCGACCTACTGGCCTGATTTCGACCGCGCCACCCTTGAAGCCGCGATCCGCGAGTATCAGCAGCGCGAGCGGCGTTTCGGCGGTCTCGTCGCCAAAACCGCCAAGACCGGATCTTGATCCCGTGAACGGCCCCGTCTCCGGCCCGGATGATCCCGGCGCACACGCGCCCATGGGCTGGAGCAATCTGGCCTTGCGGGTGGCCTCCGCGGTGGTGCTGGCGCCCGTCGCGGTACTGGCCGCCTATGCCGGCGGCATACCGTTCGCGCTGTTCTGGGGCCTCGCCGCCATCGCCGTCCTGTGGGAATGGATCACGCTGGTCGCCGGACCCGGTCACAAAGTGATGTTCTCCTCCTGCGCCGCGGCCATCGCGATCTCAACTATGGTTGCTTGGCGGAACCGCCCCGTCGTGGCCGTGTTCCTGGTTGGCCTCGGCGCGCTCGCGGCGGCGATCTTCGCGGCCCAGGGGCGGCGCGCCTGGGTCACGGCCGGCATCGTGTATGCCGGTGCCATGGTGCTTTCACCCATGGTCCTGCGCGCCGACCAAAATTATGGATTTCTGGCGATGGTGTTGTTGTTTGCGACCGTGTGGACGACCGACATCGTCGGCTACTTCGCCGGGCGTGCCTTCGGAGGCCCCAAGCTATGGCCCGCCATCAGCCCGAAGAAGACGTGGTCGGGTGCTGTTGCGGGCGCGCTCGGCGCCATGGTGGTGGGTGCCGCGCTGGCGCAATTCGCGATCGCCGTGAATGCTGTGGCGCTCGCCTTTGTGTCGCTGCTGCTGTCGGCTTTGGCGCAACTCGGCGACCTCTTCGAGTCCTGGATCAAACGCAAACACGGGGCCAAGGA
>DATARB010000203.1:0-9282 GCA_036264375.1 Pseudolabrys sp. | reverse complement strand
GCGCGGGTACGGTCTTGGCGTTCTGGCTTTTGAGCCAGTCGAGCCAGTCCGGCCACCAGGAGCCGGGATGCTCGGTCGCGGTTTTGAGCCAGGCATCGACGTCGGAGCCTTCCGGCTTGTCGCCGGTCCAATATTGGTACTTCGCCTTGGCCGGCGGATTGATCACGCCGGCGATGTGGCCGGAGCCGGCGAGGACGAATTTGACAGGGCCGCCGAAAAACTGACTCCCGGTCATGACCGACTTGGCCGGCGCGATGTGGTCCTCGCGCGTGGCGAGGTTATAGACCGGCACCTTGACCTTCTTGAGGTCGAGCGTGACGCCGGCAATCTCCATCTTGCCTTTGGTCAGCCGGTTATCGAGATAGCAATTGCGCAGATAGAAGGAATGGTTGGCCGCCGGCATGCGCGTGGCGTCGGAATTCCAATAGAGGATGTCGAAGGGGTAGGGCTTCTTGCCGCGCAGGTAGTTGTTGACGACGTAGGGCCAGACCAGATCGTTCGAGCGCAGCAGGTTGAAGGCGTTCGCCATGCGCGAGGCCTCCAGGTAGCCTTTCTCCTTCATGTGCGTTTCGAGCGACTGGATGCTCTCCTCGTCGACGAAGACCATCAGGTCGCCGGCATTGCTGAAGTCCACTTGCGCGGCGAAGAAGGTCGCCGATTGCACCCGGTTCTTCCGCTTCGCCGCCAGATAGGCGAGCGTGATCGAGAGCAGGGTGCCGCCGACGCAATAGCCGATCGCATTGACCTTTTTCTCGCCGGTCGCCTGTTCGATCGCGTCCAGCGCCGCGATCACCCCTTCGCGCATGTACTGCTCGAAGCTCTTTTCGGCGAGATGCGTATCCGGGTTGACCCAGGAGATCACGAAGACGGTGACGCCTTGTTCGACGCACCACTTGATGAAGGATTTCTCCGGCGTCAGATCGAGGATGTAATATTTGTTGATCCACGGCGGGACGATCAGCAGCGGCACCTTGAGGACATCTGTCGTGGTCGCCCCGTATTGGATCAACTGCATCAGGTCGTTCTGGAACACGACCTTGCCCGGCGTGAGCGCCAGCGTGCGGCCGACCTCGAAGAGGGAAGGGTCGGACTGGCGGATCTTGAGGTTGCCCTGGCCGGCTTCGATATCCTCCGAGAGCATGTGCATGCCGCGTACGAGATTCTCGGCATTCGAGGACAATGTCTCGCGCAGCAGTTCGGGATTGGTGAGGACGAAGTTCGACGGCGAGATCGCGTTCGCGATCTGCTTCACATAGAACTCGGCCTTCTGGCGCGTGTGCGCGTCGACCTCGGCGTCCTTCACCAAGCGGTCGCTCCACTGCGCCGTGAGCAGATAGGCTTGCTTGAGGAAATCGAAGAATTGGTTCTGCGACCATTCCGGGTCGGCGAAGCGCTTGTCCTTCGGGTCGGGCGTGACCGCGGGCGGAGCCTCTTCGCCCGCCATGCGCTTCACCGCGCCGGCCCAGAGGTCGAGATAGGCGCGGCCGAGGCTGGTCTGAAGCTCGACGGCGCGCTGCGGATCGGACAGCCAATATTCCATGACCTGGCCGACCGTCCGCACGACGTCGGTGATGTCCTCGGCCAGTTCCGGTTTGATCTTGCCTTCCTCGCGCGGCTTCAAATAGGCGGCGAGCGCCTTGCCGCCTTCCTCGACCAGCCGCGCCAGATTGCGCGACAAGGCTTCGACATCGACCGAGCTGATCCGGGGGCTGTCATCGGCTTTCGCCGGCGCGCGCTGGGCCGCCGCCGTCGAAGGCTCGGACCCGGCCGAGCCGTTCGCGCTGCCGTTCTTGTTGGCGACACCGCTCGCGTCGCCGTCGGTCTTGGCCAGTTCGGCCGTGGGCTTATTCATGCGCAGTCCGTCGGTTCCCCATCACGAGACGTGGCCTGGCGAGAGCCCTGCCGCAAGGTGCGTTTCATCGCAGGGTCGTTGCAATTGCGTCCGGCCCGACGTCGGAACGCGTCTCGCGACCTTGCTGCGGCCATATTAGCCCGTTAGCCGATTTATGCTATAATTCATTGAGTCTGCATCGATTTTACATCACGTCCACGGCTCTCTTGTGGACGGGCTTGGGGTTCTCGTACGGATGCCGCGCGCGTTACGACGATCGGTAATGGGGGCCGCCGGGCTCGCTTTTCTCCTGGCGGGCTGTTCGGTCGCTCCGACCATGGAGCGGCTGCCGGCGAGCATGGGTGGCCTGCCGGCAGACGCCCCGGCGAAGCCGGCGGCGCCGAAGGCGTTTCCGGCGGTCCATGACATGCCGCCGCCGCGGGTGGACACGCCAATGACCGACGAGGAACAGCTCAAGGCGGAAAAGGCGCTGCGCGCGGCGGGGGATCGTACGGCGGGAAAACGACAGCCGGACGACGACGATGCGGACGCGCCGAAAAAGGCCACGCCGGGAGCAAAAAAGAAACCGAAGCCCGCCAAAGACAGTGGGACCGACAGCGCCAACACTGGCGCGAAGACCAACCCGTGATAAAAGCCTGCCGGGGTCACGCCTGCCGGCTGGAAAGGGCAGCAAGCGCATGGTCCGCAATGAGCCTGTCCGGCTGTGGATTCCGGGAAGAGTACCCGGATTTGAACACGATCATGCGCAAGCAGAAGAAGGCGACTTGAAGGTCTGAGCCGATGGAAGAATTTTACCGCATCCGCCGTTTGCCGCCCTATGTGTTCGAAGAGGTGAACCGGGCCAAGGCCAAGGCCCGCAATGCCGGCGCGGACATCATCGACCTCGGCATGGGCAACCCCGACCTGTCGGCGCCCCAGCACGTTCTCGACAAGCTCAAGGAGGTGCTCGGCAAGCCGCGCACCGACCGCTATTCGTCCTCGCGCGGCATTCCGGGCCTGCGCCGCGCCCAGGCCGCCTACTACGAGCGCCGCTTTGGGGTGAAACTCAACCCCGAGACGCAGATCGTCGCCACGCTGGGCTCGAAGGAAGGCTTCGCCAACGTGGCGCAGGCGATCACCGCGCCGGGCGACGTCATCCTGGTGCCGAACCCGAGCTACCCGATCCACGCCTTCGGCTTCCTGATGGCGGGCGGCACCATCCGCTCGGTGCCGTCGGAGCCGACGCCGAACTTCTTCCACACGCTCGAGCGCGCGATCGTGCATTCGATCCCGAAGCCGATCGCGGTGGTGGTCTGCTATCCGGCCAATCCGACCGCCTATGTGGCGAGCGTCGATTTCTACAAGGACCTCGTCGCCTTCGCGAAGAAGCACGAGATCCTGGTGCTGTCCGATCTCGCTTACGCTGAAGTTTATTTCGACGACAATCCGCCGCCGTCGCTGTTGCAGGTGCCGGGCGCGATGGACATCGCTATCGAGTTCACCTCGATGTCGAAGACGTTTTCGATGCCGGGCTGGCGCATGGGCTTTGCGGTCGGCAACGAGCGCATCATCGCCGCGCTGGCGCGGGTGAAGTCCTATCTCGACTACGGGGCCTTCACGCCGGTGCAGGTGGCTGCGACCGCCGCGCTCAACGGGCCGGAGGACTGCATCAAGGAGATGCGCGACATCTACAAGCGCCGCCGCGATGTGATGGTGGAAAGCTTCAGCCGCGCCGGCTGGAACGTGCCGTCGCCGCGCGCTTCGATGTTCGCTTGGTCGCCGATCCCCGAGCCGTTCCAGACGCTGGGCAGCGTCGAGTTCTCGAAATTGCTGGTGGAGAAGGCGGACATCGCCGTGTCGCCGGGCATTGGCTTCGGCGAATATGGCGAGGGCTTTGTGCGCATCGCGCTGGTCGAGAACGAGCAGCGCATCCGCCAGGCCGCCCGCAATATCCGCCGCTTCCTCGACACCGCGCCGGAACAACTGCACAACGTCGTCCCGCTCGCCAACCGGCGCTGAAATTCATGGCTCAATCGCTCAGAGTTGGTGTCGCCGGTTTGGGCACGGTCGGCGCCGCCTTGATTGCCCAGGTGGTGCGTCAGCACGCGGCTCTGGCCGCGCGCTGCGGGCGCGCCATCGACATCGTCGCGGTCTCCGCCCGTTCGAAGGGCAAGGATCGCGGGATCGATCTCAAGAAAGCGAAGTGGTTCGACGATCCGGTCGCACTGGCGCGTGCACCGGAGATCGATGTCTTCGTCGAACTGATGGGCGGGTCGGGCGATCCGGCCAAGACGGCTGTGGAGACGGCGCTCTCCGCCGGCAAATCGGTCGTCACCGCCAACAAGGCGCTGCTCGCCAAGCACGGCGTCAAGCTCGCGACGCTTGCCGAGAAGCACGGGGTGGCGTTGAACTTCGAGGCCGCCGTCGGTGCGGCTATTCCGGTGGTGAAGACGCTGCGCGAAGGGCTCGCCGGCAATTCTATCGACCGCGTCTATGGCATCCTCAACGGGACCTGCAATTACATCCTGACGCGGATGGAGCAGGAGGAACTCTCCTTCGCGGAGTGCCTGAAGGACGCGCAGCGGCTGGGCTATGCCGAAGCCGATCCGACCTTCGACATTGAAGGGCACGACACCGCGCAGAAGCTGTCGGTTCTCGCCTCGCTCGCCTTCGGCACGCGCGTCGATGAAAACGCAATCTATGTCGAAGGCATTTCCTCGATCGCGCCGGCCGATCTCGCCGCCGCCGACGAACTCGGCTATCGCGTGAAGCTCTTGGGCGTCGCGGTGAAGACGCCGAAGGGCATCGAGCAGCGCGTGCACCCGACGATGGTGCGCAAGGATTCCGCCATCGCCCAGGTGATGGGCGTGACCAATGCAGTGACCATCGACGCCGAGGGCATCAATCCGCTGACCCTGATCGGCCCGGGCGCCGGCGGCATGGCAACGGCCTCGGCTGTCCTCTCGGACATCGCCGACGTGGCGCGGGGCGTGCGCGTGGCGCCCTTCGGCCGTCCAGCGGGCCGGCTAGCCGATGTGCGCAAGGCGCCCATGCAGCGCCACGAAGGGGGGTACTACATCCGTCTGCAGGCACGGGACAAGCCGGGAACCGCGGCGACCATCGCTACCCGATTGGCGGAACAGGAGATTTCGCTTGAATCCATCGTTCAGCGGCACACTAAGGGTACCTCGGATAGCGAAGCCAAGAATGGTTCCGTCCCCGTAATCCTTATCACCTATGCGACAACGGAAGACGCGGTCAGAAAGGCACTTGCGGCAGTGGGCCGCGATAGGGTCATCTCTGGCCGGCCACAGGTTATCCGGATCGAGAAAAACTGAAGCACGATTCGGCCGCTTCGGGGCCGGGCGGCGTTATGCGTTTGTGAGACGAGGGGAGCGATTAATGGCGTCGATTACCGTACAGCCGGAACTGCTGCTGGAGCGGATTCTCACCCTCGAGATCGTGCGCGTGACCGAACGCGCGGCGGTGTCCTCGGCCCGTCTGCGCGGCCATGGGAAGGACAAGGCTTCCGACCAGGCGGCGGTCGACGCCATGCGGCGCGAGCTCAACAAGCTGCCGATCGACGGCACGGTCGTGATCGGCGAGGGCGAGATCGACGAGGCGCCGATGCTGTTCATCGGCGAGAAGGTCGGCACCAAGCACGGCCCGAAGGTCGACATCGCCGTCGATCCGCTCGAAGGCACGACGCTCTGCGCCAAGAACATGGCGGGCGCGATCGCGACCATCGCCATGGCGGACGCCGGCACGCTGCTGCACGCCCCCGACTGCTACATGGAGAAGATCGCCATCGGGCCGGGCTATCCGAAGGGCATCATCGACCTCGACGCGCCGGCCGACGAGAACATCATGCGGCTCGCCAAGCATAAGGGCGTGCGGCCGTCGGAGATCACGGCCATCCTCCTCGACCGTCCGCGCCATGCCGACATCATCGCGGCGGTGCGCAAGACCGGCGCGGCGGTGGCGCTGATCAGCGACGGCGACGTGGCCGGCGTGATCCATTGCGCCGAGCCGAAGACGGGCATCGACATCTATCTCGGCATCGGCGGCGCGCCGGAAGGCGTGCTGGCGGCAGCGGCGCTTCGCTGCATCGGCGGGCAGATGCAAACACGGCTGATCATCGACACGGAGGCGCTGCGCGAGCGCACGCTGAAGATGGGCATCAGCGATCCGAAGAAGATCTACGCGATCGAGGACATGGTGAAGGGCGACTGCCTCTTCGCCGCCACCGGGGTCACTGACGGACCGATGCTTCGCGGTGTGAAGTTCGGCAAGGATGTAATCGAGACCGAGACGGTGGTGATGCGCTCGGCGACCGGCACGGTGCGGCGTGTCATGGCCGAGCATCGCCAGTTCGAGAAGTTTCACCTGGATTAATTCTGATTGTTCGTGGCGGCGCTTTGCATGCGCCGCGGGGGATATCTCATGAAACGTCTGCTCTTGGCCGCGGCTTTTGCCGCTTCGCTGTGCTTGCCAGTGCACGCACAGGACGCCGGCTCGCCGGAAGCGCTACAGGCGGCGCAAGAGCTTTCAGCGCTCATCACCGGCGACACTGTGCAGCAGATGTCCAGTGGAATGATCAGTCAGATGTGGCCGCACATCGAGGCGCAGTTCGCCGGCAAGGTCGACCCGGCGACCGTCGCCGACATGCGCACGGAATTCGAGCACACGCTGACAAGCTATACCAATGAAATGATGAAAGATGCGCCGACGATCTATGCCCGCTATTTCACCGCTGGTGAGCTTCGCGAGATGATCGCGTTCTACAAGTCGCCGACCGGCATGAAGGCGCTGCACACCATGCCGAAGGTCATGACCGACGTCGCCGGCATCATGGTGCCGCGCATGCAGAGCTTTCAGAACGACATGAATGCGCGGCTCACGGCAGTCCTGGTGAAGCACGGGTATAAGAATTAGGGCGATTTCTGCCGACGGTGAGTCGGTGACGTCATGGCCGGGCTTGTCCCGGCCCTCCACGTCTTTCCTTACTTCAGCAGGCAAGGCGTGGATGCCCGGCATAAAGCCGGGCATGACGACCGAGAGTTTGGCGCTCTTGGAAATACCGCGAGGGAACCCCACGTAGTGGGAGCACGATCCTGTGCGTAACCGGTCCCCCCGGACGCCATCCTGCGCTAGCGTTCGATCCGTCCCAGTCGCGTGCTCCCGATCAGTAAATATGCGTTCAGGCGCGCCCTTGCGGTCCGCGTAGAGGCTTTTTGGCGATGACGGCACTGCCGGCGGCGATCATCCGACCCAGCGAGCGCTTCTTCCTCGGCGTGGAGAAGTCGTTCACCGGGCGCGCGTGGCGCGACCGGCTCGATGAGCGCGGCGTGGCCCGGGCGTTGAACATCGCGCAAAGGCATGGGTTGCCGGAGCTGTTGGCGCGCGTGCTGGCGGGCAGGGGCGTGGAGGCCGACGACGTCGAGGCTTTCCTCGATCCGACCATCAAGCGGCTGATGCCCGATCCGCACACGCTGACCGGCATGGAGGCCGCCTCGGACCGGCTCGCGCGGGCTGTCATGGCGGGCGAAAGCGTCGCCATCTTCGGCGACTACGACGTGGACGGGGCGACGTCCTCGGCGCTGCTGTGCCGCTATCTGCGCGACTGCGGGCTCGATCCGGTGGTGCACATCCCGGACCGGATTTTCGAGGGCTATGGGCCGAATGTCGATGCGATCCGCGCCTTCGCCGAAAAGGGTGTGACGCTGCTGGTGACGGTCGATTGCGGCACGACGAGCCATGCGACGCTCGCTGAGGCGAAAAAGCTCGGGCTCGACGTGGTCGTCCTCGACCACCATCAGGCGGACGAGGAATTGCCGGCGGCGATCGCGATCGTCAATCCGAACCGCGCCGATGATTTGTCCGGGCTCGGCCATCTCGCGGCGGTCGGGGTCGTCTTTCTGACTTTGGTGGCGCTGACGCGGCTCCTGCGCGAGCGCGGCTTCTGGACCGGCGCGCGGCCCGCACCCGATCTGCTGTCGCTGTTGCACCTGGTCGCGCTCGGCACGGTGGCCGACGTCGTGCCGCTGAAAGGTCTCAACCGCGCCTTCGTCGCCAAGGGGATGATCGCGCTCAGGCGGCGCGAGCACATCGGGCAGACCGCGCTGATGGACGCCGCGCGCCTTTCAGGGCCGCCGGAGCCATGGCATCTCGGCTTCCTGCTCGGCCCGCGCATCAATGCCGGCGGCCGCATCGGCCGCGCCGATCTCGGCGTGCGGCTGCTCCTGGAAGAGGACCCGGTCGAGGCCGCGCGCATTGCCGGCGAGCTCGACCGCCTCAACGGCGAACGCCAGCAGATCGAGCGGGCGACGCTCGAACAGGCCGAGGCGGAGGCGCTGGCCGCACTCGGCCTGGAAGAGAAGGGCGCGGTGGTCGTCACCGCGGGCGAGGGCTGGCATCCCGGCGTCGTCGGCCTCGTCGCCGCGCGGCTGAAGGAGCGCTACGGGCGTCCCGCCTTTGCGATTGCCCTGGAGCCCGGTGGCATCGGCACCGGCTCGGGGCGCTCGATCCCCGGCGTCGATCTCGGCGCGGTCGTGCGGCGCGCCGTGCACGAAGGTTTGCTGGTGAAGGGCGGCGGCCACGCCATGGCAGCCGGCATCACGCTGAAGAAAGGCGCGCTCGGCGCCTTCCGCGGCTTCCTCGAGGAGGCGCTGGTCACATCGGTCGAACTGGCGCGGCGCGACAGCACGCTCAAGATCGACGGCGCGGTGAGCGCCGGCGCCGTCAACCTGTCGCTGTGCGAGATGCTGTCGCGCGCCGGGCCTTTTGGCGCCGGCAATCCGGAGCCGCTGCTGGCGCTGCCCGGCCATACGATCGCCTATGCCGATCCGGTCGGCGACAGCCACATCCGTGTGCGCCTCAAGTCGGGCGACGGCAAGCTGGTCAACGGGATTGCTTTCAGAGTCATCGGCACGCCGCTCGGCCAGGCGCTCTTGGACAATCGCGGCCGCGCCGTGCACGCGGCCGGCTTTGTCGCCATCGACCGATGGCAAGGCGAGGAGCGCGTGCAGTTGCGGCTCGTCGATGCCGCGGCGGCGAACTGAGCCGGCGGGTGTTGGTTCGGCGAAGGGCGAGGAAAGGTCGAAGAACGATGGCGTAATCGCCGCCTCGGCTCATTGCGCTCTGAGATTTGTCTTACCCAAGCTGATTTCAGGCCTGCGGAAACCCATCGCAATCCAGGCAGCGATCAGTTTCAACATGAACTTGCCGGAGTGACCGCTATAATTCGGCGCGTCATCGGCAAGCTGTACGCCGACGCGCCGCTCGTTCGTCATGATCCGCATATCAAGCGCCGCCACACCTTCGGGAAAACGGTTCCGATATATCGACAGCCAGTGCCCTTTGGTGAAATCGAGGAACATTGCCGAATTGCAGCACATGGCAACGACTCGTCGGGTCGGGGAAGCAGGCTTGAGCCGGCGCTCTTCAAGATA
>DATARB010000159.1:0-2947 GCA_036264375.1 Pseudolabrys sp. | reverse complement strand
GAAAATGATGACGATGATGCGGCCGATGAGGGACATGTTTTCTTTCTTTACCTCTCCCCGCAAGCGGGGAGAGGTAACACCTCATTCCACCATCGCCATGGCGCGGAGCGCCATGCGTTCACGCGCGGAGAGCTTCTCGGTCGCGCTCTTGAGCTGGCCGCAGGCGGCGAGGATGTCGCGCCCGCGCGGCGTACGTACCGGCGAAGCGTAGCCGGCGTCGAACACGACCTGTGAGAACTTCTCGATCTGCTCCCAGTCCGAGCATTCGTAGGTGCTGCCGGGCCAGGGATTGAACGGGATGAGATTGATCTTGGCGGGAATGCCCTTGAGCAGGCGTACCAGCGCCTTGGCATCCTCGATGGAATCGTTGATGCCCTTGAGCATCACATATTCAAACGTGATGCGTCTGGCGTTGGAGACACCGGGATAGTTGCGGCAGGCGTCGAGCAATTCGCGGATCGGATATTTGCGATTGAGCGGCACCAGCTCGTTGCGCAGCTCGTCGCGCACCGCATGCAGCGAGATCGCCAGCATGCAGCCGATCTCGCTGCCGGCGCGCGCAATCATCGGCACCACGCCCGATGTTGAGAGCGTGATGCGGCGCTTGGAGATGGCGATGCCGTCGCCGTCTGACATGATGAGCAGCGCATCGCGCACCGCCTCGAAGTTATACAGCGGCTCGCCCATGCCCATCATGACGATGTTGGTGACGCAGCGGTCGCCGGTGGGAATGACGCCGTCGGTCGGGCGCACGCCGCCCGGCCAATCGCCGAGGCGGTCGCGCGCAGCCATCACCTGGCCGACGATCTCGCCGGCAGTGAGATTGCGCACCAGCCGCTGCGTGCCGGTGTGACAGAACGAGCAGTTGAGCGTGCAGCCGACCTGGCTCGACACGCACAAAGTGCCGCGCTCGGTGTCGGGAATATAGACGCACTCGACGTCGTGCGGCAGGCCGCTCTCCGCATCGCCCGGGAGGCGCAGCAGCCATTTGCGCGTGCCGTCGATGGAGACCTGTTCGGCGACGACCTCGGGGCGGTCGAGCGTGAAGCGCTGCGCGAGCATGGCGCGCAGCTCCTTCGACACGCTGGTCATGGTATCGAACGAGGTGAAGCCGCGGAAATAGATCCAGTGCCAGAGCTGCTGCACGCGCATCTTGCGCTGGCTTTCCGGCACCCCGACCTCGCCCAGTGACTCGGCAAGCTCCGCGCGCGTCAGGCCGATCAGCGACGGCTTTGCCGGCGCGACATACCGCGCAAGCGGCGTCTTCTCGATCGGAACGGCAGATTGCGCAGCGACACTCATATCTCGAACCTTGTCATGGCCGGGCAAAGGCGCGAAGCGCCGTCTTCGCGCCTGAAGTCCCGGCCATCCCGCTTGGGAAGGCACAGTCTATCTAAGCGGGATCACCGGGACTCGCCACTGCGTGGCGGCCCGGCGATGACCCTATGGGTCACTTGCACTCTTCGGCGACCTTGTCGAGAGCCTCGGCAAGGCCCTTGAGCGAATAGGTATCGGTGGTCTTGGCACCGGACTTGGATTCGCTCTTGACCACGAGCTGAGCGCCCTTGCGCATTGCGCCGACCATCTGCGTCTCTTCGGCCGCGTTCTTCACCCAGGCGCCGTCGTTTTGCGTATAGAGCACATAGTTTGCCGTGCCGATGGTAGCGGAGGCGTCGTGACCGTCCTTTTGCGAGTAGCCAACGATCACCGACACCTCATTCTTCACCTTTTCGGCCGGGCGGGTCGAAACGAAGGCATAGGAGGGGTCGCGTTTGCGGCTGGACGGCTCGATGGTCGCCGAGGTCGGTTTGGAAAGCGCGAAGCACACCTTCTTGCCCTCGGGCGTGGCGCGATACGCGCCCCAGTCGCCGAACTGGCCGAGCAGCGCCGCCCCCGCGCTGGGATCGGGCTTGGCAGCGGGCTTCTTGTTGTTTTGCGCGGATGCGGTGGTGGCGGCAAGGCAAGCGGACACCGCCAGCGTGGCAAACGCGGCACGGAACAAATATGGGAAGGTCATCGGGCCCCTACCGGTCAAGCGTGACGACGGTTCATGAACCGCCCTGAAAGCTGCGGGATATTAGCCCATTACGGACGAATATCGGCAAGGTGAAGGCGACCAAGAGTCGCTCCCCAGCAAGACTATTCGCCGAAAGTTAACAGGGGCTCGCCCGGCGGCAACCGCCGTCATGTTACAAAACAGTAATCTCTCCTCGTTCCAACTCACTATGGTCTCGCAATGAAAGCCCTGCTCTGCACCCGCTATGGCACACCCGACGATCTTGTCCTGGCCGATATCGACGACCCCGCGCCCGGCCCCGGCGAAGCGGTGGTGCGCGTCCACGCCGCGGCGCTGAATTTCTTCGATACGCTGATCGTCGCCGGGAAATACCAGACCAAGCCGGAGATGCCGTTCTCGCCGGCGGCCGAGTTCGCCGGCACTGTCGAGCGGCTGGGCGATGGCGCGACCGACCTCAAAGTGGGTGACCGCGTACTCGGCTATTCGCGCTACGGCGCGGCGCGCGAGCGCATCGCGATTGCCGCCATCAAGCTGGTCAAACTCCCCGACGGGCTCGATTTCGATCATGCTGCCGGCCTGTGCGTCACCTACGGCACTACGCTGCACGCGCTGAAGGACCGTGCCAGGCTCAAACCCGGCGAGACGCTGGCCGTGCTCGGCGCCTCGGGCGGCGTCGGGCTCGCGGCGATCGAGCTCGGCAAGCTGATGGGCGCGCGGGTCATCGCCTGCGCCTCGTCGGACGAGAAGATCGCCTTCGCGAAGACGCACGGCGCCGATGAGGGCATCGATTACGCCCGCGAGGACCTGAAGGAGGCGCTGCGGCGCGTCACCGGCGGCAAGGGCGCCGACGTGATCTACGATCCGGTCGGCGGCCCGTATACCGAAGCGGCGTTGCGTTCGATCGCCTGGGAAGGCCGCTTCCTGGTGATC
>DATARB010000370.1:0-5869 GCA_036264375.1 Pseudolabrys sp. | reverse complement strand
AACGGAGCATTGCTCGGTGCGATCGGGCTCGGCCTCGCCGATGTCGATGCCATCACCATATCTTTGGCCCGGCTGGTGCCGCAGCCTCTCAGCGCGGTTGGGCCAGCGTCGCCATCCTCGCCGCTGTGGCGAGCAATATGCTCGCCAAGCTCGTCATCAGTGCCGGGATCGGGGGCGGACGCTTTGCAACCGATGTGGCCGTCATGACCGCCGCCTGCTGGCTGGCGGCAGGGATGGCGCTTTGGGCGACGCTCGCCCTGATGGCGACCTGAGATTGACTTTTCGCTGCGCTGCCGCAAAGTGCGAGAGCCGGCGGGGCGGGGATTAAAAGGCCAGCATGTTCAAGCGAATCCTGATCGCCAATCGCGGCGAAATCGCCTGCCGGATCATCAAAACGGCCCGCAAGATGGGCATCGAAACCGTCGCCGTCTATTCCGACGCCGACAAGGACGCCTTGCACGTGGCGATGGCCGATACGGCCATCGCCATCGGCCCGCCCGCCGCGGCCGATAGCTATCTGGTCATCGACAAGATCCTGGCAGCCTGCAAGGCGTCGGGCGCCGAGGCGGTCCACCCCGGCTACGGCTTCCTGTCCGAGCGCGAGGCCTTCCCCAAAGCGCTTGAGGCCGCCGGCATTGTCTTCATCGGGCCGAACCCCAAGGCCATAGCCGCCATGGGCGACAAGATCGAGTCCAAGAAGGCGGCGGCTGCCGCCGAGGTCTCGACCGTGCCTGGCCATCTCGGCGTGATCGTGGACGAGGCCGAGGCGATGAAGATCGCCGACGAGATCGGCTATCCGGTCATGATCAAGGCCTCGGCCGGCGGCGGCGGCAAAGGCATGCGCATCGCCCACTCAAAGTCGGACGTGGCGGAGGGCTTCATCCGTGCGCGCTCAGAGGCCAAGTCCTCCTTCGGCGACGACCGCGTTTTCATCGAGAAATTCATCGTCGACCCGCGCCACATCGAGATCCAGGTGCTCGGCGACAAGCACGGCAACGTCATCTATCTCGGCGAGCGCGAATGCTCCATCCAGCGCCGCAACCAGAAGGTGATCGAGGAAGCGCCGTCGCCGCTGCTCGACGAAGCCACGCGCAAAATGATGGGTGAGCAGGCGGTCGCGTTGGCGAGAGCCGTCGGCTACGATAGCGCCGGAACGGTCGAATTCGTCGCCGGGCAGGACAAAAGCTTCTTCTTCCTGGAGATGAATACGCGCCTTCAGGTCGAGCATCCGGTGACCGAGCTCATCACCGGCATCGATCTGGTCGAGCAGATGATCCGCGTCGCCGCCGGCGAGAAACTCGCCATGAAACAGAGCGACGTGAAGCTCACCGGCTGGGCGGTGGAGAGCCGCGTCTACGCCGAAGACCCGTACCGCAATTTCCTGCCCTCGACCGGGCGGCTGACGCGCTATCGTCCGCCCGCCGAGCGCGTCGCGCATGGTGTCGCCGTGCGCAACGACACCGGCGTCTACGAGGGCGGCGAGATATCGCTCTACTATGATCCGATGATCGCGAAGCTGGTCACGCATGCGTCGAACCGGCTCGATGCGGTCGAGGCGCAGGCCGACGCGCTTGATGCTTTTGTCGTCGATGGCATCCGCCACAACATCCCGTTTCTCTCGGCGCTGATGGCGCACCCGCGCTGGCGCGCCGGCAAGCTCTCCACCGGCTTCATCGCCGAGGAGTTTCGCGACGGCTTTCATCCGCAAGTGCCCGAAGGCGACCGCGCCGAGGTGTTGGCGGCGGTGGCGGCGGCCATCGATCACGTCCTCGGTGAGCGCAAGCGGCAGATATCCGGACAAATGAGCGGACGCAGCGTCACGCGCGAAAGCCAGCGAGCGGTGTGGCTGGGCGAGCAGGAGATCAAGCTCGAGGTCAAGCGCGAGAACGGCACCATCGAAGTGCGTTTCCCTGCGCGGGGCCGGGCCGGCCTGCGCCACCTGCATTCCGACTGGAAGCCGGGCGAGCCGCTGTGGACCGGCACCATCGACAGCAAGCCGGTCGCGGTGCAGGTGCGCACGATTCCGAACGGCTTTGCGCTGAGCTACCGCGGCGTGGAGGCCAAGGCCTACGTCTACACCGAGCGCGAAGCAGCTTACGCGCGGCTGATGCCGGCGAAGAAAGTGGCCAATACCGGCAAGCAGGTGCTGTGCCCGATGCCCGGGCTGGTGGTGTCGATCGCGGTCAAAGAGGGCCAGGAGGTCAAGGCCGGCGAGACCGTCGCGGTGGTGGAAGCCATGAAGATGGAAAACGTGCTGCGCGCCGAGATCGATGGCACGGTGAAGAAGATCAACGCCAAGCCCGGCGACAGCCTGGCGGTGGATGCCGTCATCCTCGAATTCGCCTGAGGCAATCCGCCAGACATAGGAACTGCTTGGGCGCGCCCAGCGTTCGCTTCGTGAGACTATTCACGGAGAGGTTCCATGACCGTCGCGCGGATGCCTGCGCAGAAGCAGGAACGTCAACCGGGCATCGAACGCGAGATGCGTCCGCTGCCGGATTACGAACCGAAGTATCCCGGGGTTGGCAAGCTCAAGGGCAAGGTCGCGCTGATCACCGGTGGCGACAGCGGCATCGGACGTGCGGTCGCCGTTGCCATGGCACGTGAAGGGGCCAACATCGCCATCGTTTATCTCGACGAGCACAAGGACGCCAACGCGACGCGCGACGCCGTGAAGCGCGAGGGCACCGAAGCCATCCTGCTTCCGGGCGACGTCGGGGACGAATCCTTCTGCGAGGCCGCGGTCGATGCCGCTATCGAGCAGTTCGGGCAACTCGACATCCTCATCAACAATGCCGGCGAGCAGCATGAGACCGAGGACGTCCGCCAGATCGACGCGCGGCAGATCGAGCGCACCTTTCGCACCAATGTGTTCAGCTTCTTTTACATGGCCAAGCATGCGCTGCGGCACATGAAAAAAGGCGCCGCGATCGTCAACACCACGTCGATCACTGCCTATCAGGGGCACAAGACGCTGCTCGACTATTCCGCGACCAAGGGCGCCATCGTTGCGCTGACGCGCTCCCTCGCCGAGGCGTTGAGCAAGGACGGCATCCGCGTCAACGCAGTTGCGCCGGGGCCGATCTGGACAACGCTTATCCCGGCCTCGTTCGATCAGGATCATGTCGCCAAGCACGGGTCGAGCGTGCCCATGCAGCGGCCGGGCCAGCCGAACGAAGTCGCGCCTTGTTATGTGTTCCTGGCGAGCGACGAAGCCTCCTACATCAGCGGGCAGGTGCTGCATCCGAACGGCGGCAACGTGGTCGGTTCATAGACCGCCCGCCCAGGCCATACTGCGCTTCCGCGCGAGCAAACTGCGCGCTATTGCTGAGGCATGACCCTCTATTTCGCCTACGGCTCCAACATGAACAGCGCTGCGATGGCGCTGCGCTGTCCCGGCGCGCGCGCCATCGGGCCGGCGCGCCTCGACGGGTACCGGTTCTTCATTGGGCTGGAAGGATGGGGCTCGGTCAGATCGAGCGCGGGGAATCAAGTGCACGGCGTACTCTGGCGGCTGTCGCCGCGGGACATCGCTGCGCTGCACGCCTATGAACTGCTGCACAAAGGCCTTTACGACGTGCGCACGCTGCCCGTTCTGCATGAAGCACGCCGCGTGCGAGCAATGATCTATCTGTTGCGCCGGCGTATCGAAGGCAAACCGCGGCCGGGTTATGTCGAATTGTGCGCCGCCGCCGCGCGCACCTGGAAGCTGCCGGATCGCTACGTCCGTTCGGTCGAGCGCCGGTCGGTTTCGCGCTGGACCGGGGCGCGCGTCCTCGACGCCGGAGAGACCGCATGAACGCGCAGGTCATCCGTCACCTGACCGTGCGCGGGCGGGTGCAGGGGGTCGGCTATCGCGCCTTTGTCGAGCGCGAAGCGGTTAAGCGCGGTGTCGAAGGCTGGGCGCGCAATCGCAAGGACGGCTCGGTGGAGGCCGTTCTCGCCGGTCCGCCGGACGCGGTCGAAGCCGTGATCGAAGCCTGCCGGCGCGGGCCGTTCAACGCGCGTGTCGATGCGATCGATCAGCGCGACGGCACGGACGGAGAGTTCAGCCTACGCCACTCCGGGGAGTTGTTCTCGGTCTTGCGCGACGCCTGAATCATCTGTCGCGCCGAACAGCGGCGCGAATTCGCGGCGCATGATCATGTCCACCTCCGGCATCGAGACAAGGTGTCCGAGGTCGGCGAGGCTGGTGACACCGTAGCGCTGCTCGTGCACGCCGCAGGGCACGATGCCGCCGAAATGCGACAGCTCCGGCTCGACGTTCAGCGCGATGCCGTGGAGCGTCACCCATTGCTTCACGCGGATGCCGATGGCGGCGATCTTGTCCTCGTAGACTTGGCCTCTCTCGGGCCGGCGCACCCAGACCCCGACGCGGTCTTCGCGCCGCTCGCCGCGCACGTTGAAGCCTGCGAGCGTGCGGATGATCCATTCCTCAAGCGTGGCGACGAAGCGGCGAACGTCGGGTCCGCGCCTTCGTAGATCGAGCATCACGTAAGCCACCCGCTGACCTGGGCCGTGATAGGTCATCTGCCCGCCACGGCCGGTCTCGAAGACGGGGAAGCGCGGTTCCAGGACGTCCTCGCGATGGGCGCTGGTGCCGGCGGTGTAGAGGGGCGGGTGCTCCAGCAGCCAGACGAGTTCCGGTGTACGGCCGGCGGCGATGTCCGCCACGCGCGCCTCCATGGCGGCAACGGCCGCCTCATAGGGCACCAACGAATCGCTCACGCGCCATTCGACCGGCGCCGACCCGATCGCCGCGGGCATCCCAACCGTCAATTCGTCGCGAATATTAACCACTCATTCACCATACCGTGGTGACCTGACCTTGCCGCCACATGCGCGCGGCGCAATAGGAAGCAAACGTGGCCACACTCGACAAGGTCGCCGTCGATATCACCGTGGTGCTGGGCACCACCTCCATGCCGATCCACCAGGTTCTGCGCCTCGGACGAGGCGCCATCATCGAACTGGACGCCTCGGAGGATGACGCCGTCAACATCCTCGCCAACAATCTCGCCGTCGCAAAAGGTACCGTGGTCGTCAATGGCAACCGCATCGCGGTGGAGGTTGGCGAACTCCTGCCGCGCCCACCCGATATGCGCTGAGCCGCCGGACAGGCGCTGTTACCTAGGGAGCAACTACCCCCTTGCCGAGGCCGTTTTAGGCCGCCGTCCAAAGGTTTGATTGGGCGCGAAAATTTCCCGTGCAGGCGTGGGCGGCAAGGGCCTTTCGGCCCTTGTACCCCCGAACCCTATTTGTTACATCGTCGCCGTCTTTGGACGCCGGAGTTTCGACCCCGCCGTTCTCATCCCTATGCGGCCATGGCGGAATTGGTAGACGCACTAGCTTGAGGTGCTAGCGGGGCAACCCGTGGAGGTTCGAGTCCTCTTGGCCGCACCAATATAACCTTTGTGTTTCAATAGCTTATTATAACCGCCGCGGCGGCCGCGTCCTGTGCACGGCGGCCGCGGCGGCATTTCAATTTGCCGTTTGCTCGGTTAGGGTTTCCGTCGCGGCTGCCGCGCTTACAAAAAAACCAGAGCGGCCGAAGGGGGGAATTCGATGGCCGACCAACCCGTGGTCCAGGTTTCGCGTCTGCTCGACGAGCGCGGCCTGAGCTCGTTCCAGATCGCGCTTCTCATCTGGTCGTTCTTCCTCGTGCTGATTGACGGCTACGACATTGCCGCCATCGCCTTTGCCGCGCCGCATCTGGTGAAGGAGTGGGGCGTGTCGCCGAAGGGCCTCGGCCCGGTGTTCAGCGCCAGCCTGGTCGGCATTCTGTTCGGCTCGGCGATATTTGGCTGGGTCGGCGACCGCTACGGCCGCAAGGTGGCGCTGGTCTCCGCGAATCTGCTGTTCGGCATCT
>DATARB010000361.1:0-12882 GCA_036264375.1 Pseudolabrys sp. | reverse complement strand
TCGTACTGCTCGCGCGTGAGCGGGCAATTGATGTAGTCGGCGCCCGAGCCGCCGGGCCCCGCTTTATCGTAACGCGACTGGAACCAGGCCTGGCCCATGTCGATCGACTCGCGATGCACGATCGGCGCGATGGCATCGAAGAATGCGAGGGATTGCTCGCCCGTGCGCACGCCGATCGTCGCGGCGAGATCGGGGGAGGTGAGGGGGCCGGTGGCGATGATGACGCTGTCCCACGCCTCCGGCGGCACGGCGACTTCGCCGCGCTCCAGCGTGATCAGCGGATGCGAGACGAGCGCCTCCGTCACCGCTGCGGAGAAGCCGTCGCGGTCAACGGCCAGAGCGCCGCCCGCCGGCACCTGATTGGCGCCGCCCGCACGCATGATCAGCGAGCCGAGCCTGCGCATCTCCTCATGCAAAAGCCCGACCGCGTTGTGCTCCATGTCGTCGGAGCGGAACGAGTTCGAGCAAACGAGCTCGGCATAGCCGTCGGTCTTGTGCGCGGCGGTGGCGCGCTGCGGCCGCATCTCGTGCAGAACCACGGAAATTCCGCTCTGCGCGAGCTGCCAGGCCGCTTCCGATCCGGCGAGGCCGCCGCCGACCACATGCACAGGTTGTTTGTTGGGCAAGGTCATTTGGGTACACTTAGGCCGTTGGGGCGGCAGCGGCAATGTTTAGCGTCGGGGGCTGCGCGTGCGGGGATGGACGAAAATTGCGGTCGCGGTCGCACTAATTTCGCCGCTGTCGGCGGTGACCGCGCGTTCCGATATCGCGGGCATCGCGGCGGCGACTTACAGCACCTATTCGGTGCCACCGCCGACACGCGACCACGTGTTCATCTGCCACGGCTTCACCTGCAAATATATCGTCCAAGTGGACCTGACGGAGGCCGACCGCGCAAAGCTCACCCGGATGCTCGCGCCGGGCAAGGCGTCGCCGGAAGCCGAGCGGCGCGCCGTCGCCGCGGCGGGCGCCTGGTTCGACCGGCGGATCGCCCCGGCCGCCGGCACGCAGAACCACGTGGCGCATGCCGGCTACGTCTACATGTACAATCCGCACCAGTTCGACTGCATCGACTCCAGCCGCAACACGACGTCGCTCCTGTTGCTGCTCGATCAGTTGGACCTGCTGCGCCATCACACAGTCGATGTGCCGGTCTCGCGCGGTCTGTGGCTGGGTGGGCAGTCGCCGCATACGACCGCGGTGCTGGTGGAGACGAAAAGCGGCGCGAAGTGGTCGGTCGATTCCTGGACGCGCGGCTACGGCGTGGCGCCGGAGGTCATGCCGCTGTCGCGCTGGGTGACGCTCAAGTAAGCGCAAGCCGTAAAACGAAACCGCCCGCGACAGGCGCGGGCGGCTTCGAACACCTTGAACGTCAGAACTTAGCGGGCGTGGGCGGCGGCCCAGGCAACGCGCGGAATATCCGAGCGGCTGATGCCGATGTCGGCGAGCTCGCGATCGCCCAACCGGTTGAGCTCCGTCAGGCTCTGGTTGTAGCGCTTCCACTCGCGGATGAGACGGACGATTGTCGCAAGCATGGCAGTTCTCTTTCCCTCTGCCCGGCCTTCGCGGCCGGTGAATCCGTGTTGCCGGGAACATAATCATTTGCATGCTGTTGAAAATAAACTTTGCTGCGCTGCAGCTAAGCCAAAAACGCATAGCTTAAGTGTATGAAAAGACATTGGAATATCAGCATTAACGGCGAGTTAGCGGTGTCAGAACCGATAACTCGCCGTTTTCATCTCGCACGTGCGAAGTAAATCAGGCCGCGCTGCGCTGGGAATGACGCCCTTCGGCCATTTCCTCGATGATTTTGGCCGAAAACGCGTCCAAATCGCCCGGATTCCGCGAGGTGATCAGACCCTTGTCAGTGACAACGGCTGAATCTTCCCATGCACCTCCTGCATTGATCACGTCGGTCTTGATCGATTTGAAGGAGGTTGCCTTGTGGCCCTTCATGATGCCGGCCTCGATCAGCAGCCAAGGCGCATGGCAGATGGCGGCCACGACCTTTTTCTGGTTGTAGAAATCCTTGATCAGTTTGAGCGCCTTGGGATTGACCCGCAGCAGGTCGGGATTGATCTGCCCGCCCGGAAGAACGATGGCGTCGTAATCGTCCGCCTTCACGTCATCGAGGCTCTTGTCGACCTTCACCGGCGTGCCCCAATCTTTGACGTTCCAGCCCTTGATCTGACCTTTCTCCGGCGAGACGACGTCGACGGCCGCGCCCGCCGCCTTCAATGTGTCGCGCGGCACTTCCAGTTCGGCCTGCTCGAATCCGTTGGTGGCAAGAATGAGAACTTTCTTTCCCGAAGCCTGCATGAATTTGTCTCCCGGTGTGTCGCGCCCTTCGTTTGCTAACGGGCGCAGCGCCGAAGAGTTGCAGGAACGCAATGCGGCAATACGGAGCCGGTTCCCCAAACGGCCGGATCGTGTAGATTGCGCCGCTTGACCGGGGAGAAGCATGATGACGAGACAGTTAGGCCGTGCCGCGATGATTGCCGCTTGTCTGGGTTTCGCAATGCCGCAGGCGAATGCTGCCGAGGTGAAAGTGCTCACCGCCGGCGCGTTCAAGCAGGTGATGCTGGCGCTTATGCCGGAATACGAGAAGGAGACCGGCAACAAGGTCGTTCTCGATAACGATACCGCGGGTGGCTTGCAGAAGCGCATCGAAGGCGGCGAAACCTTCGACGTGGCGATCATCACACCCAAGGCGATCGACGACCTCGCCGCCGCGGGCAAAATTGCGCAGGGGAGCCGCGTCAATGTCGCCAGCGTCGGTGTCGGCGTGGTGGTGAAGGAGGGCGCGCCGAAGCCCGACATCGGCACCGTAGAGGCCTTCAAGAAGGCGCTGCTTGCGGCCAAGTCGGTCGCCTATATCGATCCGGCCAGCGGCGGCTCAAGCGGCATCTATGTCGACAAGCTGCTCGAGCGATTGGGCATCGCCGATCAGATCCGCCCGAAGGCGAAGCTGAAGCAGGGCGGCTATGTCGCCGATCTCATCGCCAGCGGGCAGGCCGAGCTTGGCGTGCACCAGATCAGCGAGATCATTCCGGTCAAGGGCGTGACGCTGGTCGGTCCTCTGCCCAAGGAAATCCAGAATACGACGACATACGCTGCGGGCCTCAGCGCCACGGCGCAGCACAAAGAGGCCGCGCAAGCGCTCATCAAGATGTTCTCGCACCCCGACGCCGAAGCCACGCTCAAGGCGAAAGGCATGGATCCGGCAAGCTAACGGTCAGCGTTGCGTGAGAACAGCCTCGTCGACGGCATAGTCTTGCCCGCTCTCGGCCGAACTGATCGACAAGGCGAAGCCGAGCAGCGCAAGCGCGAAGAGGCACACGGCGAACCGGACTAAAATCATGGCACGACCCCTGATCGGAAAGCCGACACGTCCCGGGTCGCAATAGACGCCGCCGTTGGCGCGCGGGGTGTGATCTATGTCACATTGCGGTTGATTTGGACGCCGGGCGCGGGGCCGAGGGGCATGACCTTATGATCCTACCGCTGCAGATGCTGTTCTTCGAGGATCTCTCGATCGGCATGACCGAGACGCTCAAGAAGACCATCAACTCGTCCGATGTGGTCGGCTTCGCCGAAGTTACCGGCGACCGCAATCCGATTCATTTGTCGGAGCATTTCGCGGCCAAGACGCCATTCGGCACGCGTATCGCGCATGGCCTTTATACCGCCAGCCTCATTTCGGCGGTGCTTGGGACCAGACTTCCGGGGCCGGGGGCAGTCTACATCTCGCAAACCTTGAACTTCCGCGCACCGGTAAAAATCGGCGACACCGTAGACGTCAACGTCACGGTCGCCGAGCTCATTCCGGAAAAACACCGCGCGCGGCTTGCCTGTCACTGCACTGTCGAGGGCGAAGTCGTGCTCGACGGCGAGGCGCTCGTCAAAGTGCCGTCGAGGGACAGCGGCGGGCGTCCGCCCCCGCGCGTGTAGCTACACGCAGAACAAACCGCGCCGCGCCTTCAACGCCAGACTGCGAGCGCGATCAGCTGCCCGGCTTCGGCGCGAAGAAGCAGCGCGGCGATCCATCCGGGCGCTTACAGCGCCAGTAAGCCCCGTCGGGAGACGGCAACGACTGGCTGTAGGGCACCGTTTCGTTGACGTTTTCGTGACGCGTCGGGCCGTCCGCCTCATTGCCGGTGACGCCGACGCCGTAAGTGACGTCACCGCGCAGCGAGTAGCCGCCTTGGAGGGCCTTCACCGCATCTGGCGAAACAATACCGCAATCTTCCGCACCACAGCACCATTCGCCCGCGGGATTGCGATAAGTGCCGCGACTGATCCAGACATCGTGAGCTAAAGCGGAAAAACTGAACAGGGACGTAACAAGCACGATCGAACCACGTGCCAGAGCGCGCACCATCGGTTGGTCTCCATCAAAAACCCCCCGGCTGGCGTTTCTACTTTTCCCTGCTCCTCTGTCTCCCAAATTTCTTGGAGCCGGTTTAGTTCCAGCACCGCTGCCACGGTCGTCTAACCTTGTGATCGGTTGTGACGAATCGGCCACTAGAGAAAATGCTAGCACGATATCCGTGGTGCCGAAGTGAAATTGTGCGTTGCAGTATGCAAGTATGGCGATCAAAATCGATGGTCGGCGCAGCCCCCGTCTTTCCGTCGTTTCTTTTGCATTCGCGGCGAGCGGTTATCAAAACGAATGCACTTCGGGAATTGATCGGAGCAAGGTTATGACGCCACCAAGCTGGCAGCTTTGGCGTGACCGGCGCGGGCGTGTGTCGCCCTTGCGACTCTTCACGTTGCTCCTTCTGTTCTTTCCGGTCGCGAAGGCGCTTTACGACGCGGGTGTGATCGTGCACGGGGCGCGACCGCTCAATGACGTGATCCATCGTGCCGGGTTCTGGGCGCTCGTGTTTCTCGGCGTGACGCTGGCGGTGACGCCGTTCCGCCGCATCGCGCGCTACGGCGGCCTGATCGACGTGCGGCGCATGCTGGGCGTCGGCGCATTCTGTTATATTGCCGCCCATCTGCTGCTCTTTGTCGCCGACCAGAGCTACGACCTGATCAAGGTCGCGCATGAAATCACGCATCGCGTCTATCTCATCATCGGCGGCATTGCCTGGCTGGGCCTTGCGGTGCTGGCGGCGACATCGACCGACGGCATGGTGCGCCGGCTCGGCGCGCTACGCTGGCGGCGGCTGCACCAATTGGTCTACGCAATCGCGCTGCTCGCGCTCATCCATTACTTCCAGCAGACCAAGGCCGACGTCACTGTGCCGACCTTCGCTGCCGGGCTGTTTGGCTGGCTGATTGCCTATCGCGGGCTCGCGTGGTGGCAGGACACCAACGAACTCTCGGTGCTGAGCCTGCTTGGGCTGAGCGTGGCGGTCTCCCTGC
Source organism: Pseudolabrys sp. (assembly GCA_036264375.1). Lineage (GTDB taxonomy): Bacteria > Pseudomonadota > Alphaproteobacteria > Rhizobiales > Xanthobacteraceae > Pseudolabrys. The sequence goes on along the minus strand of DATARB010000361.1, from coordinate 7,512 downwards.
TGACCTTCATCGGCGAGGCGGCCGGCATTGGCATCGCGTTTCATGTGTCGCCGCTGCGCGTGCTCGAGACGGCGTTCGATTTCGACGTCGGCATCAGGCCGGGCTGGCAGGTGCTCGCGGCCGGTCTTGCCGTGGTGGCGCTCGACATTGTGCGCTCGCGCTGGAGCAGCCGCGAACCGCGCCGCCGCCCCGTCGCGGCCGAGTAACTACGGCTGGCCACGAGGCCGCTCGTGCTGGCGCATCTCCTGGTCGCGCACGAGCCAGTAGACGCAGCCCAAAGCCAGGATCGTCGCGGCCAGCGAGAGCACGTGCAAGGAGTCGGTATGCTCGACATCGAGGATGATCAGCTTGCGCACCACAGCCAAGAGCGCAATGAAGAGGACGGCACGCACGTGGACGACGCCGATCTGGCGTTCGCCCAAGGCCGTCAGCGACGCCTTGAATTCGAGCGCGATGATGACGGTGAAGATCATGCCGAAGACGGTTTGGAAGACCGTGTAGTCCGTGGGGTCGAAGGTGTTGTTCAGGACAGCACGCAGCACATTCAGCGCCAGATGCCAAAGGGCGAAGATGGCGACGATAGCGATTAACGCGGTGAGCGCGAGGACGCAAAGCTGTTCGAACTTCTGGTAGAAGGTCAGCGCCTCGAAGGCGGTCCGCATCTCGCGCACTTCATGTCTGAGACGCATCAAAGGCTCCTCTCGGCTCCGCTGGCGGGCTTCGCTTGCGCCGAATGTAGCACTCAAATTTTCCGGCTGTCATAGGCCCAATGCAGCAGGGCCTGGCGCTGACGCCTGCGGCAGAGCAGGTCGCCCGGCTCGCAATTCTTCTGCACCTGTTTGACGTGGCGCTGGATCGCCTTCCAGCGCTTGATCTGCCGCCGGTCTTCTTCCGGCATCCGGCGGCCCATGTAGTAGCGGCAGTACCATTGGAACCAGCCGCGCGGATCGTCCTTGTGCACCCAGCCTTTGCGCCGCCACGCGGAGAGCGGCTGGCTCGCATCGGTGCCGAAGAAGTTGAGCGTGCAGTCGCGTCCGTTGGGTGAGAGCTTGGCACGGACGAACCAGCTCCTGGGAAATTCACGGCGGCAATCGGTCATGTACTTGCCGCAAAAGACGCCGAGCCGGAGCATCTGCGCCGGTGTCAGCTGCGGCTTGAATTCGGGATCGAAGCCGCGGCCGGACGGCGCCGTCAGAACGTAGCGATAACCCTTCTGCATCGTGTCGGTGACGGTGATGGTACGTTTGCGCATCGGACTCGCCTCATGATCCGCGCAGCGGCAAACCCCGCCGGTCGCGCCATTCAGAAGCATAACAGGCCAATGCCGAGCGGCGTTCCCTGTCGAGCGGCGGCGAAATCAGGCCTGTTTGCGCTCGGCGGCCGCGACAGGCGCATCGTTGTCCGGCCGTTTGAACAACGGTTTGAAATGTCCCGCCGCGTTGATCAGCGGTGCGATCAGTTCGCCCTTGACCGTATGCGCGTCCGGATACGCGCCGACGCCGAAGGTGAGTGGTTCGCGCTCCTTCGCCGGCACGTAAAGCGTTCCGAACATCCAGTCCCAAAGCGCCAGGCAACTGCCGAAATTCTTGTCGAAGTGCTTCGGGTTGTCCGAGTGATGCACCTGATGGTGCGCCGGGCTGACGAAGATGCGCCCGAGCACGCCACGGAACGCGATCCACATGTGCGAATGCTGAAGATGCACATAGGCGTGAATGAACAGCACGACGATGATGTTGGTGTCGCTCAGCGCGTATTGATAGGCGGTCTCGCCGAAGGCGTAATTGGTGAGGCCGTTGGCGATCGCCGCCGTCAGCGCGAGGATGTTGGCGAAGATCCAGGCGTAGACCGGATGGACGCGAAAATTGGTGATCGGCGTCAGCACCTCGGCGCTGTGGTGCACTTTGTGGAATTCCCACAGCACCGGCACCTTGTGGCTGAGCCAATGATTGAACCAGTAACCGAGCTCGTAGGCGAGAAAAAGCATCACGGTGACGACGCCGCGCGTGACGAAGCTCGGAAGCGTCGAAGGCGTGACCGGACCGAAGAGCGCCGTCAGGGCGCCGATGATGCCGTTGCTGATGAATTGATACGACAGCACGGCCCAGCCGAACACGATGCCATAGACGAAGACGTTGAAAAACAGATAGCCGATGTCGGCCTGGTTCGAGCGGCTGCGCAGGATACGGCGTGGGAAGAGGGCGCGCAGGATGGTGCGGGCGCGGATCTTGCGGCCGCGCTTGTAGCGCTGCCATGCGAAGAACAGCGCTGAGACCAGCAACGCGGCGGCGAGCGAGGTGATCGAGAAGTGCGAGCCGAGCGAGAACAGCAGCCGGCCGATCTGACCAAAGAAGAAATCGATGCCGGCCAAAATCTGCTCCCATACGCAACGCGGACGCACTCAATGTCTTACTGAAACGTAAAGATTGCGTTAGGTGGTTTGGAGAAAGGCGCCCGGATTGCACCTCTCGACTGTCATGGCCGGGCTTGTCCCGGCCATCTCGCTCAGGCGGGCACGGCATTGCCCTCCTAAGCGGGGTCACCGGGACGAGCCCGGTGACGACAGAAAGAATGTGGCCCGGACAAACTACGCGCGTAAATCGGCGTATTCCGGATGCTTGTCCATGTACGACGCGACGAAGGGGCAGAGCGGCTTGACCTTCAGCCCTTGCGCACGCGCAATATCGAGCAGGCCTCGTGCCAGCGCCGAGCCGATGCCGCGGCCGTTGAGTTCTTTTGGCACTTCGGTGTGCAGGATGGTGAGCAGCGAGCCCTCGCGCCGATAGGTGGAGAAGGCGGTGTGGCCGTCGAGATCGAGCTCGAAGCGGCGGCGCTCGGTGTTGTCGCGGACCTCGGACATGGGGCCGAGATTTAGTCGGTGCGGCGGCAAAGAACAAGTCTATGCTGTCATGCCTTCGACACGATCGGCGGACAAACACGCCGATGCGGCAACGGGAAAACGCTCATGCCTGACATCACGCTCTATCACGCCTCGCCGTCTCGCTCGTCCGTCGCGCTGTGGATGCTGGAAGAGGTCGGCGTTCCCTACGACATCAAGCTTTTGAGCCTGAGCAAGGGCGACAATCTCAAGCCCGACTATCTCGCCATCAATCCGATGGGCAAGGTGCCGGCGATCAAGCACGGCGATACTGTGATCACCGAAGTGGCGGCGATCTGCACTTATCTGGCCGATGCTTTCCCGGACAAGAATCTCGCGGTGCCGATCGGTACGCCGCGACGCGGCACATACCTGAAATGGCTGTTCTTCGGACCGGGCTGCCTCGAGCCGGCTGTGATCGACCGCGCTGCGCCGCGCAAGGAGGCGCCGCGCCGCGCCATGCTCGGCTATGGCGAGTTCGAGACGACGATGGATGTGATCGCCAAGGCGGTGGAGAAAGGCCCTTGGCTGATGGGCGAGCAGTTCACCGCCGCCGACGTGGTGATCGGCGCCAACATCCGCTGGGGCACGATCTTCAAGCTGATCCCGGAGCGGACAGAGTTTGTCGATTACGCGGCACGCATCGCCGCGCGTCCGGCCGCGCAGCGCGCCGAGGCGAAGGACAAGGAGATGGCCGCCCCGCCGGCGGCCTGAGCGACGTCCCCGCATGCCGCCTCGCTCATGCGGACGGCGCGTGCTCACTTCGCATGTCACCGCATGTCGAGGACAATGCGGCCGTCGATCGCGCCTTTCTTCATTTGCGCGAAGACGTCGTTGATGTCCTCGAGCCTGCGGGTGGCGACCGTGGTCTTCACCTTGCCCTCGGCGGCGAAGGCGATGGCTTCGGCCAGATCCTTGCGTGTGCCGACGATGGAGCCGCGCACCGTGATGCGCTTGAGCACGACATCGAAGATCGGCGTCGGGAAATCGCCGGGCGGCAGGCCGACCAGGCTGACAGTGCCGCGGCGGCGCGTCATACCGATGGCCTGACCGAAGGCCGAATTCGAGACGGCGGTGACCAGCACGCCATGGGCGCCGCCGCCGGTTTCCTTGACGACCTTGGCGATGACGTCGTCGTGCATGGCATTGGCGGTGACGTCGGCGCCGAGCGTTTTCGCCAGCGCGAGCTTGTCATCGGCGACATCGACGGCCACGACATGCAGGCCCATGGCTTTCGCGTACTGCACCGCGACGTGACCTAACCCGCCGATGCCGGAGATGACGACCCATTCGCCCGGGCGCGCCTCGGTCTCCTTGAGACCCTTGTAGGTGGTGACGCCGGCGCAGAGGATCGGCGCCATGGCGACGAGATCGGCGCCGGCCGGAATGCGCCCGACATAGGGCGCCGCGGCGATTGCATACTCGGCATAGCCGCCGTCGACGCTGTAGCCGGTGTTGTGCTGCAACTCACACAGTGTCTCCCAGCCGGTCGTGCAGTATTCGCAGCAGCCGCAGGCATCGTGGAGCCACGGCACGCCGACGACGTCGCCTTCCTTGAGGCCGAACACGCCCTTGCCGATCTTCGCCACGCTGCCAATGGCTTCGTGCCCCGGGATGAACGGCAGCGTCGGCCTCACCGGCCAGTCGCCGTTCGCGGCATGCAGATCCGTGTGGCAAACGCCGCTGGCGATCACCTTGATCAGCACCTGACCGAGACCCGGCTCGGCGACGGGAACCTGATCGATGCTGAGCGGCTGCCCGAACTGGCGGACGACGGCAGCTTTCATGGACTTGGCCATTGTGCACTCCTCATTTTCGGGACGCACCTTCACACCATGCCGTGCCGCGTGCGGCTTTGCGCTGGATCAATGGAGACATCGTCTCGTCGTGTCAGAAGCGGCCGGCACGGCAATGCGAAGGGCAACGACAATGACCAGAAAATTGGATTGGACTCCGGATACGACCCTCCCGGTGGGGAAGGGGGCGACGACGCAGCACTTCACTGCGACCGACGGCTCGAACACGCTCGAGATCGACACCGCCCCCTGGGGCGAGGGCGACCTGACCATCAATGGCGAGAAGCGCGCGCATGTCGAGAATGCGAAGACGGCGCCGCGCGCGTTCCGCGATCTCGATGCGCTGGCCGAGCGTTTCGAGGCGGAGGGCGAATAGGCCCCTCCGGCCCGCGCTATCCCCGGATTTTGCCGGCCGCTCGCGCGCCCTGCGCTTGATCTTGGCGCAGGCTTGCGCCTGTATGCCGCGCATCGGCGTCGAATCGCCGCTTCCGGAAGGTACGCCATGAAACTCATCGTCTTACTTTTGGGCACCGTTCTCCTCATCGTCGCCGTCGTTTATTTCGTCACGCCGTCCGATCAATTGCCGAGTTTCTTTCCCGGCCACGAGGCGGGCGTGATGCGCGCGCACGTCAAGCACGGCATCGTGGCGGGGGCGGCGGGGCTGGTGCTGCTGGCGATCGGCTGGTTAATGGGGCGGCGGTAGGAAGCGCAGGCCCTCTCGCCGGCGGCGAGAGGGATTGTGCGCCCAGCCAGATGCGGCGGGCATAACTTATTTTCGCGTCGCGGAGCGCCGCGCCGCTATTTGCTGCCGGTCGTCGATTCCGCCGGCGCCTTGGCGGCCATGCCGCGCGGGTCGTCGGCCGGGTTGACGTACATGATCTCGAACGGCCCCATCCCGTTGACCTGGATGATGGTCGGGCCGCTGGAGAAGGCGTAGTGCTGCACGCCTTTGTCCATGCGCGCGAAGGCGCCCGGGCCCATGGCCTCGCTCTTGGCCGTGTCGAGGGTGGCGCCCATGCCGACATTGAGCGTGCCCGAGATCACCGTGACATTCTCGGCGGTCGGGTGCGTATGCGGCGGCACCTTGTAGTCGGCCGGCATGCGCACGCGCAGGGCATAGGGGCCGCTGCTCGAGGGATCGCCATAGAGCACGGCGACTTCGCTGCCTGCCGGCAGCGCCGGCGGCGCGGCGCTCCATTTCAGCGCGTCGGGCTGCTTGACCGGGTGGTCGTCCATGGCAAGCGCGGCGGCGGGAAGGCAGGCGACGATCAGGGCACTGACGACTGAGGGTTTCATGGCCGTGCGTCCTTCGTGATGGTGGCGGATGAGTCCCCGAATAGCGTGATGGGCGTGGCTGGGCATGGGCCGCTCACGCCGTGCCTTGCACCGCCCAGGCGCGGGCGGTGAGGTGGATCTTGCCGTCGTGCTCGATCGGCAGCGTCAGCCGCAGGCGCTCGCGCAACGCGGCGCGCTCCTCGTTCGGCAGCGACACGCAATAGCCCGGCGCCGGCCCCTGGCCGCCGCAGAACGGCAGCCAGAAATCCTTGAAGTTCATGAACACCGTCGGCACGTCGATGGCGCAGACCGCGACATCGCGCAGGCCGGCGCCTTCGAACAGCGCGCGCAGCGGATCCGGCCGGCAGAGCGGAAACCGCTCGCCTTCGTCGAGCTCGCGCGCGGCCGGATCGAGCGCGCTGGCGGCCTCCCAGAAGCGGCGCATCAGCTGCATCTCGCCGCCGTAATCCCACACATAGGCCGCGACCTTGCCGCCGCGGCGCGTGACGCGGCGCATCTCGGACGCGGCCTTCGGCTGGTCGCGCACGAAATTCAACACCAGGCCCGACACCGCGGCGTCGAATGAGCGCTCGCCGAGCGGCAAATCCTGCGCATCGCCCAGGCGGAATTCGACGCGGCTGCGCGTCATGTGCGCGCGCGCATGCGAGAGGAAACCGTCCGAGGGATCGACGCCGACGAGCCGGGCGGGCTCGCAGCGCGTGACGATGCGCTCGCACAGCGCGCCGGTGCCGCAGCCGACATCGAGCCAGGCCTGGCGCGGCGGCACCGCGATCCATTGCAGGAACTTGTCGGCGACAAGCCGGCTCCAGCGCCCGACATAGAACTCATAGCCGCTGGCCTGAACCCAGACGTCGTTGCGCGCCGCTTCGTCGCTTTGCGCGGCGAAGCTGCTGGGTGTCGTTTTGTCGCGTGCCGTGTCCGCCATCGCGGCCTCCGGTAAGAGGCATTCGCGAACAAATGTGCCGACCGCGGCGAGCCTATCACGTCCGGCGGGGAGGGGCGAGCGCTGCGCGCCGGCCGCGCGGGCCGCGCATTTTCAACAGCTTGAGCATCGCCTCCGGCATCAGCGGCAGGCCGTAGCGCAGGCAATGCGAAGGCTCGCCGCGGCAGCAATGCGCCTTCTGGCAGGTTGCGTTAGCGCAGACCTCCCAGATGCGGAGTGTGTTCGCCATCTGCCGGCGCATGACCGCAACCGGCGGCTGATCGGCGGGCGGGGCCGCGTGCGCCGATAGAAAGCGGGGGCCCGGATCGGCGCCGCATCTCTTTGTGCTGCGTCGCGTTCGGGGCAAGCAAGTGGCGAAACTGTATAGTCGGGGCCCAGGGAGCGACGCCCATGAGCACAACCGAAATCGACGCCATCCGCGCGCTGCTGTCATCGAAGCCGCGGCCGATCGGCTGGGCAGAGCGGCGCGCGCGCATCGAGGAGGTGGGCGCGGTGTGGCCGGCCGCCGATGACATCAAGCTCGAGCGCGTCGGCATCGGCGGCGTCGCAGGCGAGTTCTCGCTCGCGCCCGGAAGCGATGCCTCACGCGTGCTGCTGTTCTT
>DATARB010000360.1:0-27514 GCA_036264375.1 Pseudolabrys sp. | reverse complement strand
AGGCAGTTGGCTCCCTGGGCTGGGATCGAACCAGCGACCATTCGATTAACAGTCGAATGCTCTACCGCTGAGCTACCAGGGAACAGCCCTCAAGGCCGTTTCGGTCGCGCCCTATAACAAAGGCGGCCCGCTTTGCAAAGCCTTTAAGGTCGAGTGGAGGCCACGGCCGGAATCGAACCGGCGTGCACGGATTTGCAGTCCGCTGCGTAACCACTCCGCCACGTGGCCATGAACGGAGCCTGGCTGGGTCTGAGCCGGCCAAGCTCCATTCGCCCTTGCCTATATAGGAGAGAAGTCGGGTTCACAACGCTTTCGCTCGGCTTGCCTTTTGGTTGAGCTTGCCGCAGAAAAGCCGCGTCTTTCTTAACCTTGTCGAGGATCGCGATGACCGATTTCGCCGCCGCGCGTCGCAATATGGTGGACGGCCAGGTCCGCACTGCCGACGTCACCGACCTGCGTATCCAGGCCGCCATGCAGGACGTGCCGCGCGAACGATTCGTGCCGCCGCAGGCGGCGTCGCTTGCCTATCTCGACCTCGATCTGGCGGTCGGCGAGGGGCGGCGGCTGCTTAAGCCAATGGTCTTGTCGAAGCTGCTGCAGGCCGCCAGCGTCGCGCCCACCGACCGCGTGTTGGATGTCGGCTGCGCCACCGGCTATGCTGCCATGCTGCTGGCGCGCATGGCGGCCGCGGTCATCGCGCTGGAGCAGGACGGTGACCTGGCGCGCGACGCGCGCAGTGCGCTTTCCGGGCAACCCAACGTGAGCGTGGTGAGCGGTCCGCTCGTCGAAGGCTGGGCGCAGGCCGCGCCATATGATGTCATCCTGCTCGAAGGCGCGACGGAAATACCGCCGCAAGCGCTTTGCCGTCAGCTCAGCGACGGCGGCCGGTTGGTTTGCGTCCTCGGCAACGGACCGGGCGCTAAAGCGGTTCTATATTACCGAAGCGGTGCTGAGTTTGGCAGCCGCGCCATTTTCGATGCAACGGCGCCGCTCCTTCCGGGATTTGCAAAGCCGCCAGCCTTTGCGTTCTGATTGTTGTGAGCGCCCCCCAGACCAGCGTGACCGAAAAACCCCAGTCGTCCCGCTTTCTGTGGGCGACCCGACCTTGGGGGGTTTTAACCCTTTGCTAGGACGCATATTGTTCCCGCTTCGAGAAGGCACGGGGTGGTGTAAGGGGTTGGTTCGGGGAATGTCGCGATTTCATCGGCTCGGCTGGCTGAGCAGCGTTGCGATTGGCGCAATCGCTTGCGCCGCATCGGTATTAGGCGCTCGCGAAGCGCGTGCAGTGACGCTGGATGCGGCACTGGTTGAAGCCTATCAGGGCAATCCGACGCTGAACTCGCAGCGTGCTTCGACTCGGGCAACCGACGAAAACGTGCCGCAGGCCCTCTCCGGTTACCGTCCGAAAGTCTCACTCACCGTCAACGGCGGCCAGCAGTCGCTGTCCTCCACCACCAGGGTCGTTTCGGGAGTCTTCCCCGGCGCACCAGCCACGTATTTTACGCAGAGCGGCTACAACACGCCGTTCTCCGCCGGCGCCACCATCACGCAGACCCTGTTCAACGGGTTCCAGACGGCGAGCCGCACCCGGCAGGCCGAGGCGCAGGTGCTCTCCGCGCGCGCGACTCTGTACAATACCGAGCAGACCGTGCTGCTCAGCGGCGTCACCGCTTATATGAACGTGCTGCTCGACGGCGCCATCCTCGATCTCCAGCGCCGCAACGTCGAGGTGCTGCAGGAGCAATTGCGGCAGACTCGCGACCGCTTCAATGTCGGCGAGGTGACGCGCACCGACGTGGCGCAGGCCGAATCGAGTCTCGCCGCCGGCCGCTCGCAAGTGCTCAGCGCGGAAGCCACCTACACAGCCGCAGTGGCGACCTATCGCCAGGTGATCGGCAGCAATCCCGCCAATCTGGCGCCCGCCTCGCCGGTCGACCGCTTTTCTCCATCGACTCAGGACGCGGCGGTGGCTTTGGCGATCGCCACGCATCCGGCGGTCGCTGCCGCGCAATACAACGTCGACGTGGCGCAACAGCAGGTGAAAGTGGCGGAGAGTGCGCTCTATCCGACTGTCACCGTGCAGGGCAGCTTCGTGCAGGGCCTCCAGGCGGTGGGCAGCCTGAACACGGAACAAAGCTACGCCGCTTCGGTGCTCGGCACCTTGAGCGTGCCGATCTATCAGGGCGGTGCCGAATACTCCGCCATCCGTCAGGCCAAGGAACTCCTGGGCCAGACCCGGCTCAATCTCGACGTGACGCGCGACCAGACGCGGCAGACCGTGGTGCAGTCCTGGGGCCTGCTGCTGGCGGCAAAAGCCAACATCGAGGCGACGACGGCGCAGGTGCAGGCGGCGGAGATCGCTCTCAACGGTATCCGCGAAGAAGCGCGCGTCGGTCAGCGCACGACCTTCGACGTCTTGACCGCGCAGCAGACACTGGTGAATGCGCGCGTGTCGCTGGTGACAGCACAGCACGACCGTGTCGTTGCGTCGTACACGCTGCTCGCCGCGGTCGGCCGGCTGACGCCGACGATTCTCGGCCTGCACACGCCGATCTATCGTCCGCAGGTGCATTACGAGCAGGTGCGCGACAGCTGGGCTGGCGTTCGGACGCCGGACGGGCGGTAACCGTAAGCGTCATTTTGTAAGCGCAACGCGTAGCGTCGCGAGGAATACCCTCGCGCGCACGCTCGCTTACAGACATCGTGTGCCGGCTTTTCGTGTCCACAGTTCATTGCATTTTCTCGCCCTCGCACCCGTCACACACGCGCCCCACTGGCGTATAAAAAGGTAATCGACGGTGATTCGATTCCGTCGGCCGCGTGGGCCGGGGACATTGCCGTTCGGCATACAAAACCCTGCGGTCGGGATAAGACGGAAATGAGCCAACCGGCGAAGGCACAAGAGCCATCGATGGAGGAGATCCTCGCCTCCATTCGGCGCATCATTGCCGACGACGACGCCAGCAAGACCGCAAAGGCTCCCGAACCGCCGCCCGCGCCCAAACCGGTGCCGCCTGTGGCCGCCGTTCCGCGTCCGGTGCCGGCGCCAACTCCGCCGCGCGCGGCGCCGCCTCCGCCGCCGCCGCCGCCACCACCGCGGCCGGCCCCGGTGGTGAACAATCAAGACGACATCGACGCGATGCTGGCGGACCTCGACGCTCCGCCGAAGGTCGAGCCCAAGCTTGAACCGAAGCCGGCCCCGCCGCCGCCGAAGCCGGTCGCGCCGCCTCCGCCGCCTCCGCCGGATGTGCTCGATCTCACCGAGGCGATGGCGGCGCCGCCACCGCCCCCTCCGGCGCCCAGCTTCCGCACCATCGACGGCGCCGCCGACGTGGTCTTTTCCGAGCGCGCGCCGGAACCGGCGATGCGTCCGCAGGAAGAGCCGCGCCCTCGCTCGGGGTTCGATTCGGCGCTCATTTCCAACGCCACAATGGCGGCGGTCGATGGCGCCTTCAATTCACTGGCGCACACCGTGCTTGGCAACAATGCGCGCACGCTCGAGGATCTGGTGAAGGAGATGCTGCGGCCGATGCTCAAGTCGTGGCTCGACGACAACCTGCCGAGCATGGTCGAGCGAATCGTGCGCGCCGAGATCGAGCGCGTCTCGCGCGGGCGCTAAAGCGGCCACTCACTCCGCTCATTCCCGCGTAAGCGGGACTCCAGAACGACAATTCGAGAATCAATCATTCTGACCCTGGGTCCCCGCTTTCGCGGGGACGAGCGGTGCCGGCTGCCGATGACAAGCGCCTCAGCGCCGGGCGATCCGCCGCGTCAGCCACACCGCCAGCGCCAGCCAGGCCAAGGCGGCGACCACAAACACCGGGACGGAGCCGGCGCGATCGAGGATCATCGCGCCCACCGCCACGCCCACGCTCTGGCCGATGAACAGCGCCGAGGAGAAACCGGCCATCGCGGTGCCGCGCGCTTCGGGCAGCATCTGCGTGGCATTGGTCTGCAGCGTATTGTGCAGCATGTAATAGCCGAAGCCGAGGACGCCGCAGGCGATCGGCGCCAGTTCCCACACCGGCTCCGCGGCCAGCGTGAGAAAGCCGAGCATCACGACGATGCCGCCGCCGAGCACGAGCCCCTTTTCGCCGAAGGTGGCGACCAGACGCTGCACCGTGCTCGCGTAAAGCACGGCGCCGACGCCGAAGGCGGCAACGACGAGACCGACCGCCGAGAAGCTCAAGCCGAATCGCGCGTGCAGATCGGCGGCCACGTAAGTGAGGCCGCCGAAGAAGATCGCGCCCTCGAGGAATACTGCGACGACAAGGAAGCGCGGCCAGGGCTGCGTGAGGATCTTGCGATAGGCCGCGATCAGGCCGATGCGCGTGCCGCCTTCATGATGGATCGGCTTGGTCCAGGGATTGCCGCGGAGCTGGCTCAGCAGCGCGAGCGATCCGGCTGCGAAGACCACGGCGAGCACGACGAACACCGATCGCCAGCCGAAATGATCGCCGACGATGCCGCCAACCACTTGGCCGGTGATCATCCCGCACATCTGCCCGGCGAGGAACCGCGCGAGCACGGTCTGCCGCCGCTCGTAGGGCACGACGTCGCCCACATAGGCCATGCCCAAGGGCACGATGATGGCCGCGCCGGGTGCCGAAATGAGGCGCGCGAGCGCGAGCTGGGGAACCGACTGTGCCCCGGCACAGAGCAGGACCAGCAGGCAGGAGACACCGCAGGCTAATGCCACCGCCAAATATTTGCCGAGGCGGTCGCCGATCGCACCGGCGAAGACTTGGGTCATGCCATAGGGAATCGCATAGGCGGTGACGATGGCGGAGGCCGCGCCGACGCTCGAGCCGAAATCCAGCGCGACCTGCGGCAGCAACGGATCGGTGACGCGCAACGAGGCGCCGCTGGCGAAAGCAGCAAGCGCCATGAGGGCGATGGCGCGGGTCAGCGCGCGGTCGGATGCGGCGGGGGAGGGCGAGGACACGTTGACTCCGGCAGGCTGGCGGGCTTTCTACCGCATGATCCCGAAAAGTGGGACCCGGTTTCGGAAAAGATCATGCGCCGGCAAAATGTTAGAGGCGCATCGATCCTCCGCCCGGGACAGTCTCCAGCGGCAACCGTGATCCACATACACCGATGACGATCGACAAGACCTATCAACCCTCGGACGTCGAGGGCCGCATCTACCAGGCTTGGGAACAGGCGGGCGCCTTCAAGGCCGGCCGGCCGGAGCGCGCCCAGGCCGAGGCGTACTCTATCGTGATCCCGCCGCCCAATGTGACCGGCTCGCTGCATATGGGCCATGCGCTCAACAACACGCTGCAGGACGTGCTCTGCCGCTTCGAGCGCATGCGCGGCAAGGATGTGCTCTGGCAGCCGGGCACTGATCACGCCGGCATTGCCACGCAGATGGTGGTCGAGCGGCAACTGATGGAGCGCCAACTTCCCGGACGCCGTGAGATGGGCCGCGACGCCTTCCTCAAGCGCGTGTGGGAATGGAAAGCGGAATCGGGCGGCACCATCGTCAATCAGTTGAAGCGCCTGGGCGCCTCCTGCGACTGGTCGCGCGAGCGATTCACCATGGACGAGGGGCTGTCCCGCGCCGTCCTTAAAGTTTTTGTGGAGCTTTATCGCGAAGGACTCATCTACAAGGACAAGCGGCTGGTCAACTGGGACCCGAAGCTGCTCACCGCCATCTCCGATCTCGAAGTGGTGCAGGTGGAGACCAAAGGCCACCTCTGGCACCTGCGCTATCCCATCGAAGGCAAGACCTTCAATCCCGAAGATCCCTCGACCTTCATCGTGGTCGCGACGACGCGGCCCGAGACGATGCTCGGCGACACCGCCGTCGCGGTGCATCCCGACGATGAGCGCTTCAAGGCGCTGGTCGGCAGACACGTGATTCTGCCGCTGGTCGGCCGGCGCATTCCCATCGTCGCGGACGAGTATTCCGACCCGGAGAAGGGTTCGGGCGCGGTGAAGATCACGCCGGCGCACGACTTCAACGACTTCGAGGTCGGCAAGCGGCATGGGCTGCCGCAGATCAACGTGCTGACCGTCGAGGCGAAGCTCGCGCTGAAGGACAATGGCGACTTCCGCGACGGCGTTCCGGCGTCAGCCGATCTCGACGAGACACTGAAGCTCGACGGACTTGACCGCTTTGCTGCGCGCAAGGCCGTCGTCGCGCGCCTGGAAGAGATGGGGCTGGTCGAGAAGATCGAGCCGCATAGCCATGCCGTGCCGCATGGCGACCGCTCGAACGTCGTCATCGAGCCGTTCCTGACCGACCAGTGGTACGTCAACGCGCAAGAACTGGCGAAGCCGGCCATCGCCGCGGTGCGCGAGGGCAAGACCAGCTTCGTCCCGAAGAACTGGGAAGCGACCTATTTCAACTGGATGGAAAACATCCAGCCCTGGTGCATCTCGCGCCAATTGTGGTGGGGCCATCAGATTCCGGCGTGGTACGGGCCGGACGGCAAGGCCTTCGTCGCGTTGAGCGAACCGGAAGCGCAGGCCGAAGCTGACAAGCATTACGGTCAGAAGACAACGCTGACGCGCGACGAGGACGTGCTCGACACGTGGTTTTCATCGGCGCTGTGGCCGTTCTCGACGCTCGGCTGGCCGGACGCAACACCCGAGCTCGCGCGCTTCTATCCGACCTCGGTGCTGGTCACCGGCTTCGACATCATCTTCTTCTGGGTCGCCCGCATGATGATGATGGGCCTGCACTTCATGAAGAACGCGCAGGGCGAGCCGGAGATTCCCTTCCACGACATCTACATCCACCGTCTCGTCCGCGACGAGAAGGGCGCCAAGATGTCGAAGTCGAAGGGCAATGTTGTCGATCCGCTCGGCATCATCGACGACTATGGCGCCGATGCGCTGCGTTTCACGCTAATGCGCAACGTCGCGCCGAGCCACGACATCCGGCTCGGTCCGCAGGACGTCGAGAACAACCGCAACTTCGCCACCAAGCTGTGGAACGCGGCGCGCTTCGTCGAATTCAACGGTGCCGCCCGCGTCGAAGGCTTCGATCCGAGATCGGCGAAGGAAACGCTGAACTGCTGGATCGCGCACGAAACGCAGAAGGCCGCCGCCGAGATCACCGCGGCGATCGAGACCTACAGGTTCAGCGACGCCGCCGGCGCGGCCTACCGTTTTGTGTGGAACGTCTATTGCGATTGGTACGTCGAACTGTCGAAGCCGGTGCTGACCGGCGCCGACGGCGCGGCCAAGGACGAGACGCGCGCCATGGCGGCCTGGGCGCTCGACGAAATCCTCAAGCTGTTGCACCCGTTCATGCCGTTCATCACGGAAGAGCTGTGGGCGGTGACGGCTGAGCAGGGACCGAAGCGGGCCGCGCTGCTCGCGCTGTCCGATTGGCCGGCGCTCGAAGGTCTCACCGACGACAAGGCCGAGGCCGAGATCGGCTGGGTCATCGATCTGATTACCGCCATCCGCTCGATCCGCGCCGAGATGAATCTCAACGCCGTCATTCCCGTCGTGCTGGCCGGCGCGTCCGCGCAGACGCAGGCGCTTGTCGAGCGCTGGGCCGATGTCATCAAGCGGCTGGCGCGTGTGTCGGAGATTTCGTCCGCCGCCAGCGCACCGGCCGGCTCGGTGCAACTCGTCGTGCGCGGCGAGGTGGCGGCGCTGCCGTTGAAAGGCGTCATCGATCTTGCCGCCGAGCGCGCGCGGCTCGCCAAGGAGATGCAGAAGGCCGACGCCGACATTGGCCGTTCCGACGCCAAGCTGAACAATCCGAAGTTCATGGAGCGCGCGGCGGAAGAGGTGGTCGACGAGGAAAAAGAGAAACGCGAGGAAGCGCTCGGCCGGAAGGCCAAGATCGCCGAGGCGCTGGAGCGGCTGAAAGGCGCGGAGTAGGGCCGTTTTCCCGGGCGCAGCGCAGCACGAGCAAAGCGAGGTGATGCGCTGCAGACCCGGGAACAGCTTTCTTATTGAGGCAAACCGGAGGGCCCGGATCAGCGGTGCACCACTTCGTGCTGCACCGCGTCCGGGACACGAGCGGAGGCTGAATGAAGGTCTTTTTAGCCGGAGCGGGCGGAGCGATCGGACGGCGGCTGACGCCGCTGCTATGCGCCGCCGGACACACCGTTGTCGGTACGACGCGGAGCGCAGAGAAGGCGGACGCGATCGCTGCGCTCGGCGCCGAACCGGTGGTGGTCGATGTGTTCGACGCCGCCAGGCTCATGGACGCGGTGAAAGCCGCCGCGCCCGCCGTCGTCATCCATCAGCTGACCGATCTCGCCTTCGCGCCCGGCTCGCCCCAGTACGCGGAAGGGCTGGCACGCAACGCTCGCCTGCGCATCGAGGGGACGCGCAATCTCGCCGCGGGCGCCCGCGCCGCGGGTGTCACGCGCATGATCGCGCAGAGCATCGCCTGGACCTATGCGCCCGCCGACGGGGTGCGCGTCGAAAGCGATGCGCTCGATGACGATGCGGCGAAGGCCACGACGATCGACGCGGTGCGCGTGCTGGAGGAGACGACGCTGGCAATGCCGGAAGGGATCGTGCTCCGTTACGGCTTTCTGTACGGCCCGGGGACCTGGTACGAGGCGGCGGTAAAGCCGCCCTCGGTCCATGTCGATGCCGCAGCGCATGCGGCGCTGCTCGCGCTGACCAAGGGCAAGCCCGGCGTCTACAACATCGCCGAAGACGACGGCTATTGCTCGAGCGACAAGGCCAAGCGCGACCTCGGATTTGACGCGGGGGTTCGTTCTCGCCGTCACCCTGAGGCGGCCGCGCGAAGCGCGGCCCTCGAAGGGTGAACGGCCCGCCACCCTTCGAGGCTCGTTTACGCTCGCACCTCAGGGTGACGGCGAGAACGGCTTGCTCAAAAACCGCGACCCCTTCAGCCCATAGCGCCAGGGGTGGTCCACCGCCTTGGTGATGCCGATGCGCGGACCGGTCACGATCTCTGGCGTACCCTCCCGCGCGCGCAGTTCAAATGGCGCCCGGTCGAGCGCCAGCCCGTTGTGCTTGTGGGTGACGCCCAAGGCCTCACACAGCTTGCCCGGCCCCGAGCACAGGGCGCGCGTGTCCTCGAGCCGGCGGCGGCGGCGCATCAGCGGTAGCCCATGTGTGGGCTCCATGGCCCTGATGAGGACCGCGCTGGCCGAGCCTTCTTCCTCGCACACGAAATTCAGACACCAGTGGATGCCGTAGGAGCGGTAGACATACGCGTATCCGGCCGGACCGAACATCACCGCATTGCGGGCGGTGCGGCCGATGTACGAGTGCGCCGCGGGATCGGTGTGGTGATAGGCTTCCACTTCGACGATGAGGCCGCCGGCGCCGTCAATTAACAGTGTCGCGCCGATCAATTCGGGCGCGACCTCGTGCACCGAGCGGTCGAAGAAGGCGCGGCGCAGGCGAGGGGGCTTAACCATCGATTTCCCAGGCCCACGATGCCGTTTGTTCGCGGCGCGTGCGTGGATGTGCGTTGTGCAGTGCGTCGACGACCGTCGTGCCGCCGCTGCCTAACCGTAAGCCCGTTAAAACTGGCGGAGTTTGAGACACGGCCCTTTCACATTTCTGTGTCCGGCAGGCAACAGTTTGAATCATTTAAAACTCTCAACACGCATCTTGGCTGGCTGCGCCGCGATTTGGCCATACCCTTCCACAACATCAAAGGTGCCTGTGCGGCAGAGAAATCCGTCAGGCCGTCCGGAGTGCCGCTGAGGCAAATGGCACTATCGGGAAGAGCCGTCAGGAACGAAGCAGGCCGGTTGCCTAACCGGTTGAAATGCAGGGTCGGGGGGCCCAAGTCGAGTTATGGACGCAAAAATCAATCAGAAATCGAAGCTGCCGAGCCGTCACGTCACGGAAGGTCCGGAGCGTGCCCCGCATCGCTCGTACTATTACGCGATGGGTCTGACGACCCAGCAGATTCACCAGCCCTTCGTCGGCGTCGCCTCCTGCTGGAACGAAGCCGCGCCCTGTAACATCGCGCTGATGCGTCAGGCGCAGGCCGTCAAAAAGGGCGTCGCCTCTGCCGGCGGCACCCCGCGCGAGTTCTGCACCATCACCGTCACCGACGGCATCGCCATGGGCCATGGCGGTATGCGCGCTTCGCTCCCGTCGCGCGAAGTGATCGCCGACTCGGTCGAACTGACGATGCGTGGTCATTGCTATGACGCCCTCGTCGGCATCGCCGGCTGCGACAAGTCCTTGCCCGGCATGATGATGGCGATGGTGCGGCTCAACGTGCCGTCGAT
The DNA here is from genome assembly GCA_036264375.1 of Pseudolabrys sp. Classification (GTDB taxonomy): domain Bacteria; phylum Pseudomonadota; class Alphaproteobacteria; order Rhizobiales; family Xanthobacteraceae; genus Pseudolabrys. The sequence continues at coordinate 17,315 of DATARB010000360.1, read as the reverse complement.
CTTCATCTATGGCGGCTCGATCCTGCCCGGCACCTTCAAGGGCAAGCCGGTCACCGTGCAGGACGTATTCGAAGCGGTCGGCAAGCACTCGGTCGGTCAGATGTCCGACGAGGACCTCGAAGGTCTCGAGCAGGTGGCCTGCCCTTCGGCCGGCGCCTGCGGCGCCCAGTTCACCGCCAACACCATGGCGACCGTGTCGGAAGCCATCGGCCTCGCGCTGCCCTATTCGGCCGGCGCGCCCGCGCCTTACGAAATGCGCGACCAGTTCTGCATGACGGCGGGCGAGCAGGTCATGGATCTTGTTCGCTCCGGTATCCGCCCGCGCGACATCGTCACCCGCAAGGCGCTCGAGAACGCGGCGGCAACGGTGGCCGCGTCCGGCGGCTCGACCAATGCTGCCTTGCACTTACCGGCGATCGCGCACGAGTGCGGTATCGAATTCAGTCTTTTTGACGTCGCCGAAATCTTCAAAAAGACTCCTTATGTCGCAGATTTGAAACCGGGTGGCCGTTATGTCGCCAAGGACATGTTTGAAGCTGGCGGCGTGCCGCTCCTGATGAAAACTTTGCTCGATCACGGTTTCCTGCATGGGGATTGTATGACCGTGACTGGGCGCACGATCGCCGAAAACCTCAAGAGCGTGAAATGGAATCCGGATCAGGACGTCGTGCGTCCGGCCGACAAGCCGATCACGGTCACCGGCGGCGTCGTCGGCCTGAAAGGTAACCTCGCGCCCGATGGGGCGATCGTGAAGGTCGCCGGCATGAAGACGCTGAAGTTCACCGGCCCGGCGCGCTGCTTCGACGGCGAAGAGGCCTGCTTCAAGGCGGTGAAAGAGAAGAAGTACAAGGAAGGCGACGTGTTCGTCATCCGCTACGAAGGCCCGCGCGGCGGTCCCGGCATGCGCGAGATGCTTTCCACCACGGCGGCTCTCTACGGCCAGGGCATGGGCGACAAAGTTGCGCTCATCACCGACGGACGTTTTTCCGGCGCGACTCGCGGCTTCTGCATCGGCCATGTCGGCCCGGAAGCGGCGGTGGGCGGGCCTATCGGTCTGTTGCGCGACGGCGACATCATCGAGATCGATGCGGTCAACGGCACGCTCGACGTCAAGCTCTCCGACGCCGAACTCGCGCAGCGTAAAACGCAGTGGAAGCCGCGTCCGAATGACTTGGCAGCCTCAGGCTATCTCTGGAAATACGCCCAGCAAGTCGGCCCCGCCGTCAATGGCGCAGTGACCCATCCGGGCGGCGCCGACGAGAAGGAATGCTATGCGGACAGCTGAGTCGCTGTTGGGCGCGGTGGTGATCGGCGTCGGCCTTCTGGCCACGCCGGCCTTCGCGTTCGACGGCACTAAGTCCGATAGCGCCATGGCGGCCGTGCCGCTTTCAGCCGGAGAAGCGTTCCGTTCCGGGGCGCATTGGCTGAAGGAAGGCAACACCGCGATGGCGGTGCATTCGCTCGAATACGCCGCCGAGCAGGGCCACGCGCTGGCGCAATGGAAACTCGGCCGCATGTATGCCGAGGGCGATGGCGTCACTCAGAACGATCTCAAGGCCTTCGACTATTTCCGGCGTATCGCCGACAACCACGCCGACGACAATCCCGATACGCCGCAGGCGCGTTTCGTCGCCAATGCCTTCGTCGCGCTCGGCCATTATTATCTCGACGGCATTCCGCAGACGGACATCAAGCGCGATCCGGATCGCGCCCGCGAAATGTTCGGCTATGCCGCGTCCTATTTCCGCGATCCCGATGCGCAGTATTTTCTCGCGCGCCTCTATCTCGACGGCGTCGGCGCCCCGCACGATCCGCGGCAGGCTGCGCGCTGGTTCGGCCTCTCGGCGCAGAAGGGCCAGTGCGAGGCGCAGGCCATGCTCGGGGCCATGCTGTTCGCCGGCGATCACGTACCGCGCCAGGCGGCGCGCGGCCTGATGTGGCTGACGCTGGCCAAGGACAGCGCCCGCACCGATCAGCAGGCCTGGATCACCAGGCTCTACGACAGCGCCTTCCAGCAGGCGACCGAAGACGAGCGCGCGCTGGCGCTCGTGTATCTCAAGCGCTGGCTGGAGACGCGGCGGGAATAGCGGCGCTAGACGGAGCCGGCGAGGTACTTGATCTCGCGATTCTGGCGATCTTCCAATCCGACAATTCGGTAGTAGTCATTCATGGTCATGAGTGTCTCGTTGATCTTGGCCAACGGGACACCCTGCCGCATGTCGGCCATGACACGCGCGACCGCCGCGCCGGCTGCGAGCAAAGCCATGTTCGGTACGATGACCGCGGCGGCACCCGCAGCTTCGATCTCGGACAATGTCGGCGGTGTCGCGCCGCTGGCTTGCGACACGTTCGCCAGTTGCGGACACGAAACGCTGCGACAGATGCGGCGCAAGGCGTCCATGCTGTCCGCACCCTGAACGAACGTCAGGTCGGCACCGGCTTCGGCAAAAGCCTGCGCGCGTTCGATCGCTGCTGCCTCGCCATCGACTCCGAAGGCGTCGGTGCGCGCGATAATGACGAAGTCCGCGTCGCGTCGCGCGTCGCGCGCTGCCTTGATTTTGACGACCATGTCGTTGAGCGGAACCACGGCCTTTCCCGGCAGATAGCCGCAACGCTTGGGAAATATCTGATCCTCGAAAAACATACCGGCGATGCCGGCGCGTTCGAAGCCGGAGACGGCGCTTTGAATCTGGTGAATGCCGCCGAAGCCGGTATCGGAATCAACCAGAACAGGGACATCGGCGGCTTCTGCGATGCGCCGATAGTGGTCGACGAAATCGCGCATGCTGAGCTGGCCAAGATCGGGTTGCCCGAGCAGACTGCCCGCGGCCGCGGATCCGCCGGCGCACAGAGCAGGGTAACCCGCGGCCACGGCGATCTTCGCCGAGAAGCCGTCATAGACACCCGGGAGAACGAGCAGTCCCGGTTCGTTAATCAATGCGCGAAATTGCGTGGTCGGTTTCATGCGCGCTTCCGTTGCTGTGGAAGGAAGAAATCGCACGCGCTAGGCAAATAATCAATCGCTGTGCGCGAGTGGCTCGCTTCTGCGAGAAGGCGGCCGCGTTGACAAGTCAAGCGCTGCGCGCGTATCTCGCCGGAAACGCGCACCGGCCAAGAGAAGCAGTGAGAATATGGGCAGCTCGTTGATCGACAAAATCTGGGCTGTTCACCGCGTCGGCCAGCGCGGTGACGGGCGCGATCTCGTCTATATCGACCGCCACGTTTTGCACGACCTTCATGCAGGCCACGCCTTCGCCAGCCTGCAACGCAACGGCCGTGGTGTCCGCAGGCCCGATCTGACCGTATCGGTTCCCGATCATACGATCGCGACCCGCCGCATGCCGGGTTCCCCGGGCCGCTCGGGTTCGTCTTTTGCCGACAGCATGCGGAGCGGCAGCGCCCGCTTCGGCATCACCATGCTGGATATTGACGATCCGCGGCAGGGTATCGTGCACGTGGTATCGCCGGAGCTGGGCATCGCCTTGCCGGGCGTGACGCTGGCATGTCCCGATAGTCATGCATCCACGGTCGGCGCGATCGGCACGCTTGCCTTTGCCTGCGGCACGTCCGAACTGGAGCATGTGCTGGCGACGCAAGTGATCGCCATTCACAAGCCGAAGCTGATGCTTCTGCGCCTGGACGGCACGCTCAAGGCCGGCGTTACGGCGAAAGACGTGGCGCTTCACTTGATCGGGCAGATCGGCGTCGCGGCTGGCCGCGGCTTTGCAATCGAATTTGCCGGATCGGCCGTCCGCGCGATGGACATCGACGGCCGGCTCGCGCTGTCCAACCTGACCAGCGAGTTTGGCGGCCGGACATCGATCGTCGCGCCCGACGATGCGACGTTTCAATGGTGCCATGGGCGCGAATGCGCACCGAAGGGTGCAGCATGGGATGCCGCGGTTTCGTGGTGGCGCACGTTGACGTCGGATGACGACGCCGCGTTCGATCGCATGGTTACGATCGATTGTTCCGAGCTTGCGCCGCAAATGACGTGGGGCACGGATCCGAGCCAGGTGGCGGCCATCGATGGACGTGTGCCTGATCCGGGAACGTTCGAAGGCAAGGCGCGCAGCGCGGCCGACCGCGCGCTCGCCTATATGGACCTTCAGCCCGGGCGCCCGCTCGCAGGGCTTCCCATCGATCGCGTGTTTATCGGCTCGTGCGCCAATAGCCGCATTTCCGATCTGCGCGCGGTGGCGAAGTTCGTTGACGGCAGGCGCGTCTCGCCGGGCGTGACGGCAGTCGTCGTTCCGGGCTCGACGGCGATCAAGCGCATGGCGGAGGCGGAAGGCATCGCGAAGGTGCTGCAAGAGGCCGGCTTCGAGTGGCGCGACTCCGGCTGCTCGATGTGCGCCGGGGTCAACGGCGATATCGCCAAGCCCGGCGAGCGCTGCATCTCGACGACAAACCGCAATTTCGAGAATCGCCAGGGAGCCGGGGTGCGCACGCATCTCGCCAGCCCCTTGACCGCCGCGGCCGCGGCGCTTGCGGGCCGTATCGTCGATCATCGCAAGGCAGCGGAATAGACGACATGGAGCCCTTCACCACGCTCGAAGGTGTCGCTGCCTCGCTGCCGCAGGACGACGTCGACACCGACCAGATCCTGCCGACGCCGTGGCTGCGCGATCCGAAGGCCGATCTTGCCAAGGGGCTCTTCGGTTATTTGCGCCGCGTTCCAGCGGACAAGACGGAAAGCGATTTCGTGCTCGAACAGCCGGCCTTCCGGCAGGCGCGCATTCTTGTTTGCGGCAGCAATTTCGGCTGCGGAAGCTCGCGCGAGCATGCGGTCTGGGCGGTCAAAGCCTTCGGCATCCGCTGCCTGATCGCCGCGAGTTTTGCCGACATATTCCGCGAGAACTGCCTGCGCAATGGCGTGCTGGCCATCCGCTTGCCGGCCGAGGAGATCGAAGGGCTTCACCGCGCAGTGCAGAGCGTTAAGGGTGGCGCGCCCTTCGTGGTCAATCTTGAGGAAAAGCGCATCCGCTGTCCGGACGGACGCGCGATTGCCTTCGACATCAGCGATCACGAACGCGAAGCCCTGATGCTCGGATTGGACGACATCGGCCTGACCGAGCGCCACGTGAGCGACATCGAGCAGTGGGAAAACACAAGCCGGCGCAGCCTGCCGTTCCTTCAGGATTTCAGAATCGCGCCATTCAATACGTCCAACAAGCCATCACAATAAAAGCAAGGACACGACGATGCGGTTGCGTATGATTGCATTTTGCCTCGGCCTGCTTGCGCTTCACGCGAACTCGGCATCGGCCGAAGACTATCCGACGAGGCCGATCAGGATCATCGTGCCGTCGGCCGCCGGCGGCGGCTTTGACCTGACGGCGCGCATCATTTCGGAAAAGCTCTCGGAGACGCTTGGCAAGCCGGTCATTGTCGAAAACCGCACGGGCGCGGGTACGCTCATCGGGACGCAATACGTCACAACGATGCCGGCGGACGGGTACACATTGTTGCTGGGCGGCCTGTCGAATATTGCGCTCAATCCGGGCCTCTACCAAAAGCTGCCCTATGATTCCCTGAAAGATTTCGTTCCGGTCTCGCTCGCGGTCAATTGGTCGTTCACACTGGTCGCGCGCAAGAACCTGCCGATGAATACGCTGCCCGAGGTGATCGCCTATGCCAAGGCGCATCCGGGTGAACTCACTTACGCCTCCGCTGGAAACGGCACGGGACAGCACATCGCGATGGCGACGACCGCGACGCTGGCAGGCGTCAAGCTCACGCACATTCCCTATCGCGGCGCCGCCGAGGCGATGCAGGATGTGCTCGCGGGCCGAGACGATCTCTTTTTCGACAACACGGCGAGTTCGCTGTCACAGGTGCGGGCAAACGCGGTGAAGACCCTTGCGGTCTCATCGGCGCAACGCCAGCCCGTGCTTCCCGATGTGCCGAGCGTGATGGAAACCAAGGTCGCGCCGCTGGATATGGTCACATGGTTCGGGCTGTTCGCGCGCCGCGGCACGCCCGACGCCGTGATCGCCAAGATACGCGACGCCATGAAGGTGGTTGTGACGGACCGCAAGGTCATAGCCGTCTTCCAGAAGACGGGCGGGAACGTGATGAATCTGTCGCCCGAGGACACCGAGGCCCTGGTCAAGCGTGACGTCGAGCGCTGGACCAAGCTTCTGCACGAGGCGGGCGTCTCGCTCGATTAGTGTGCGTTACCCCCGCTCGTCCCCGCGGAAGCGGAGACCCAGCTCTTAGACCCCAATGTTCCTCTGCTTTCTGGATTCCCGCTTGCGCGGGAATGAGCGGAGCAAGGTGCGACGCAAACGCAGTCCACCGACTGATCAGCGTCCCTGGATGTCCAGCTCGACATAGACCGGCACGTGGTCGGACGGCTTCTCCCAGGCGCGCACGTGCTTGTCGATGCCGGCGTCGGTCAGCCGGTCGGCCGCCTGCGGCGACAACAGCAGGTGATCGATGCGGATGCCGTCGTTCTTCTGGAACGCACCGGCCTGATAATCCCAGAACGTATAGAGGTCGCCGGCATCGCTGACCGCGCGCACCGCGTCGGTGAGCCCGAGATTGATCAGCGTGCGGAATTTCTCCCGCGTCTTCGGCAGGAACAGCGCGTCGTTGACCCAGGCTGCGGGGTTGCGCGCATCCGCTGTGGTGGGGATCACGTTGTAGTCGCCGCACAGCACCATCGGCTCTTCCAGCTTCAGCCGGTCGCGCGCGAACGTCGTGAGCCGGTCCATCCAGGAGAGCTTGTAGGAGTACTTCTCCGTGGTGGGTGGATTGCCGTTGGGCAGATAGAGGCTGACCACGCGCAGCGCGCCGTTCTTGGTCGAGACGATTGCCTCGAGAAAACGCGCCTGCACGTCGCTCGTGTCGCCGATCAAGCCGGGCGCCACCTCGTCGAAGGGAAACTTGGACAGAAGCGCCACGCCGTTGAACGTCTTCTGCCCATGCACGGCCACGTTGTAGCCCAACGCCTCCAACGGCTCACGCGGGAAGGCGTCGTCGACGCATTTGATCTCCTGAAGGCAGACGATGTCGGGCTGACGCTCCTTCAGCCAGGTCTGGAGATGGTCGAGACGCTGGCGGATGGAATTGACGTTCCAGGTGGCGATCAGCATGGGGAAAAGGGGCTCCGGCGGGCCGAACAGAGGGGGGCGCTCGTATTTACCAGACGGTAAAACGTCAAGGGATGTAGACGCGGTTTTTATGCGCAGGGATATGCATTTGTCCTCGTTTATATGCTAGGACGGTCGCCACAGTGCTGCCAAAATTTGACGAGGCAAAAGCCTCGCGCGGGAAAGGGAGTGTCCGGGCAGGGCCCAAACAGGTCCGGACTGACATTGCAGATGACCAAGGGAAAGTTGCTATTTGGGGTGGCGGTTCTCGCCCTCATCGGGGCTGGCGTGCTCGTGCGTGGCTATTGGAGCACGGACCGGGCCGGGGCGCACCCGCAGGCGCAGGGCGCCTCCTCGGTGCCGGTGGATACCGGCATGGCCCAGCGCAAGAAGATGCCGGTGCAACTCGATGCCCTGGGCAACGTCACGCCCATCGCCAGCGTCGCGCTCAAGACGCAGGTGGACACGACCATCACCTCCGTTCATTTCCGAGACGGCGCCAAGGTCAATCAGGGCGATCTCCTGTTCACGCTGGATTGCCGCCAGACCGAGGCGGACATGAAGCGATTCCAGGCCGTGATTGACGGCGCGGAGGCGACGCTTAAGCAGGCGCAGAACGACGTCGAACGCTACACCGAGCTCGCGGCCAAGAACGCAACGCCCATCGTCACGCTCAACAATGCGCAGACCCTGGTCAATGTGTCGCGCGCGACCGCGGAGTCGAACCGCGCGCAGCTCGAAAGCGCGAAGGTGTTGCTCAGCTTCTGCCAGATCCGCGCGCCGATCTCCGGCCGCATCAGCATGGCCAATGTGAAGGTCGGCAATTTCGTGCGCCAGGCCGATACCGCGCCGATGGCGACCATCAACCAGATGGCGCCGGTCTACGTCAGCTTCACCGTGCCGCAGAAAAACCTGCCCGGCATCCGCCAAGCCATCGCGGCGGAAACGGCGACCGTGCAGGTAATGGTGCCGGGCAGCCCGAAGCACGCCGACGGCGTCGTCTCCATGGTCGAGAACACCGTCGATTCAGCGACCGGCATGGCGATGATCCGCGCCACTATGCCCAATACCGATGAACTGCTGTGGCCGGGTACGCTGGTGACGGCGCAGATGGTGCTGCGCGAGGAGGACGGCGTCGCCGTGCCGACCAGCGCCGTGCAGGTCAGTCAGACCGGCACGTTCGTCTTTGTCGTCAAGGACGGCGTCGCCAAGGTCCAGCACGTGGACGTCGAGCGTCAGCTCGGTTCCGAGACGGTGATCGCCTCCGGTCTCAACGGCGGCGAAACGGTCGTGACCGACGGTCAGTTGCTTTTGTCTGAGGGGACCCATGTCACCCCGCATACCGGGAAGACGGCCGGCAGCGGGGGCAAGGGGGAGGGGAGCTGACGCACGATCCCGACGATGGGGACCGGTCTTCGACAAGATCGTGCGGGAGCAAATGAGCGGGACGGCCGCGGTTCTGGCCGAATGGATCAGATACTGACGCCATGAATATTTCAGAGCTTTGTATCCGCCGGCCGGTCCTGACGACGCTGCTGACGGCGTCGCTGATCGTGTTCGGCGCTTTCGGGTATCGCCTGTTGCCTGTGGCCGCGCTGCCGGCGGTGGATTTTCCCACGATCCAGATCACCGCCACCTTCCCCGGCGCCAGCCCGGAAACGATGGCCGCCTCGGTCGCTTCGCCGATCGAACGGCAGCTCTCGACGATCGCCGGCATCTCGTCGATGAGCTCGTCGTCGTCGCTCGGCAATACCCAGATCACCATTCAGTTCGACCTCAACCGCAACATCGACGGCGCCGCGCTCGACGTGCAGACCGCGCTCGCGGTGGCGCAACGCCGGCTGCCGATCGAAATGACCACGCCGCCGTCGTTCCGTAAGGTCAATCCGGGCGACTTCCCGGTGCTCTACGTGAGCATGCGCTCGGACACGCTGCCGCTCTCGACGGTGGACGAATACGCCGAGACGGTGCTGGCGCCGACGTTGTCGCAACTGCCCGGCGTCGCCCAGGTGCAGGTCTACGGCGCGCAGAAATTCGCCGTCCGCGTTCAGGTCGATCCCGCAGCGGCGGCCGCGCGCAACATCCCGCTCGACGACATTCGCAAGGTTGTCGCCAGCGCCAATTCCTCGACGCCGGTTGGCGTGCTGCAGGGCAAACGCGAGGCGGTGACGCTGGTCGCGACCGGCGCCATGGAGAAGGCCGCCTATTATCGCGACGTGGTCGTCGCCTACCGAAACGGCGCGCCGATCAAGCTCAGCGAAGTGGCGCGGGTGATCGACAGCGTCGAGAACGACAAGGTCGCGAGCTGGTTCAACGATTCCCGCGCCATCGTGCTGGCGATCCAGCGGCAACCCGACGCCAATACGGTCGAAGTCGTCGACATGGTGCGGGAAAAGCTCCCGCAGGTGCGCGCACAGGTGCCGCCCGCCATCTCGATGGCGCCTTTGTTCGACCGCTCGACCTCGATCCGCGACGCCGTCAGCGACGTCAAGGAGACGCTGGGGATCGCGATCACGCTCGTGATCCTGGTGATCTTCCTGTTCTTGCGCAAAGTCTCGGCAACCGTCATCCCTGCCTTGGCGGTCCCGGTGTCCTTGGTCGGCACCTTCGCTGCGATGTATGCGTTCGGCTTTTCCATCAACAACATGACGCTCTTGGCGCTGACGCTCTCGGTCGGCTTCGTGGTCGACGACGCCATCGTCATGCTGGAGAACATCGTCCGCCACGTCGAAGGCGGCATGCGCCCGTTCGAGGCGGCGCTGAAAGGCTCGCGCGAGATTGGTTTCACCATCGTGTCGATCACCTTCTCGCTGATCGCCGTGTTCATTCCGGTTCTGCTGATGGGCGGCATGGTCGGCCGCGTGTTCCGCGAATTCGCGGTGACGGTGGCGGTCGCCATCATCGTCTCCGGTTTCGTCTCGCTGACGCTCACGCCGATGCTTTGCGCGCGCGTGCTCGGCAGTCATCACCGCGAGGAAAAGCAGAATATCGTGCTGCGCACCTTCGAGCGCATGTTCGAGGGCTTGTTGCACACCTACGAATGGACGCTCGGCTGGGTGCTCCGCTTCAAGTTCCCGATGCTGGTGGCGACGCTACTGACCATCGCCGGCACGATCTGGCTCTATGTCGTCGTGCCGAAGGGTTTCTTTCCGACCGAGGACACCGGCTATCTGCTCGGCATTACCGAGGCCAAGACCGATATCGCTTTCGATGCCATGAGCGATCACCAGCGGCGCGTTGCTGACATCGTGCGCGCCGACCCCGCCGTCGAATACGTGAACTCCACCGTCGGCGGCGGCGGTCCCAATTCGGTCGGCAACAGCGGCCGCATGCTGGTGGCGCTCAAGCCGCGCAGCGAGCGAGACAAGATGCCGGTCATCATCGACCGGTTGCGCAAGAACGCGAACGTCGTGGTCGGCATTCAGATCTTCTTTCAGCCGATCCAGAACATCAATCTGGGCGGCCGGCTGAACAAGAGCCAGTACCAGTACACGCTGCAATCCAACGACACCGATGTGCTGTATCGCATCGCGCCGGAAATGCGCGACAAGATCGCGAAGATTCCCGGGCTGCTGGACGTCACCACCGACCTCTACGTCAAAAATCCGCAGATTACGATCGAGGTCGATCGCGAGAAGTCGGCGGTCTATGGCGTCACAGTCGATCAAGTGCGTCAGGAACTCTACAACGCCTTCGGCACGCGTCAGGTCGCCACGATTTACACGGCGGCGAACGACTACCAGGTGATCCTGGAGAGCATGCCCGAGTATCGCTCGAGCCCGGACGACCTCAATCGCCTCTATCTCAAGACCACCAACGGCACGACCGTGCCCTTGTCGGCCGTCACGCACTTCGTCAATACGGTCGGGCCGTTGCAGATCAACCACCAGGGCCAGCAGCCGGCGGTGACGATCTCGTTCAATCTCGCGCCCAATTTCTCGCTCGGCCAGGCCGTCGACGCGATCCAGAATCTGGAGCGCGAGGAGGGCTTGCCGGCGACGATCAATACCGGGTTCCAGGGCACCGCGCAGGTGTTCCAGGATTCGTTGCGCGGGCAGGGTGTCCTTATCCTGGCGGCGATCTTCGCCGCCTATGTGGTGCTCGGCATCCTGTATGAGAGCTTCATCCACCCGATCACCATCATCTCCGGTCTGCCCTCGGCCGGCATTGGCGCCATCCTGACGCTGATGCTGTTCAAGATGGACCTGTCGGTGATCGCGATGATCGGCATCGTCATGCTGGTCGGCATCGTGAAGAAGAACGCGATCATGATGATCGACTTCGCGATCGAGCGGCGCCGCGTCGGCCTCTCGGCCGAAGCGGCCATCCGCGAGGCGTGTCTGCTGCGCTTCCGCCCGATCATGATGACGACCTTCGCGGCGATCTTTGGCACATTGCCGATCGCACTTGGGACCGGCGCCGGCGCGGAGCTGCGCCAGCCGCTCGGCGTCGCGGTAGTCGGCGGCCTCTGCGTGTCGCAGTTGCTCACGTTGTTCATTACGCCGGTCATCTATCTGTACCTTGACGGCATCGACCGCATGCTCAAGCGCCGCCTCGAGCCGCAACTCGAGGAGGTGCCGGAAGCCCCGCCGGCCGTTGCCGCGGAATAGGCGTCTCTGCGTCCGCACGAGGCGTACGAATCCGCAGTGACGCCCTTGTGTGGCCAGCCGTGAGGCCGATGGCACGATTGTTGCTCGCGGTTTTCCCGTCTTTTCGATTGGAGGAATTACGATGCGCCGTGCTTGGATTGCTCTCGTGGCCGTGCTGGCGGCCGGAACGCTGAGTGCACATGCGCAAAACTGGCCCAACCGGCCGGTTCGCGTGATCATCCCATTTGGCGCCGGCAGCGCCACTGACGTCATTCCGCGTATTGTCTTCGACAAGCTTTCGCACGAACTTGGTCAACAGCTCGTCGTGGAGAACCGGGGCGGGGCAGGCAGCACGCTCGGCGCGGCCATGGTCGCGCGCGCAGAGCCGGACGGTTACACGCTGCTGACGACCTCGTCGGCGCACACCATTGTCCCGGCGCTCTATCCGAATTTGAGCTACGACACCGCGCGCGATTTTACCGCCGTCGGAGTTATCGGCAGCGCGCCGAACGTTCTCGTTATCTCTCCGGCCCGCGGCATCAAGACGCTCAAGGACCTCGTCACCGCGGCCAAGGCAAAGCCCGGCTCATTTTCGTTCGCATCGCTCGGGGTTGGTTCGGCCGTCTACATGAGCGCCGAGCGCTTCCGCATCAGCGCCGGATACGAGGCGGTGCACGTGCCGTTCAAGGGCGGGGCCGAGGGCCTCACCGAAGTAATGGCCGGCCGAGTCGACTACTATTTCTGCCCGATCGCGACTGCCCTGCCGTTCATCCGCGACGGTAAGCTCTTGGCTCTTGCCGTCAGCAGTCCGACCCGTTCGCCGCTGCTGCCGGACGTGCCGACGACGCTCGAGGCCGGCTTCAAGGACAGCGACTACACGGTTTGGTTCGGCATGTTCGCGCCGGCCAAGACGCCGCAGGCCATCGTTGATAGACTGAACGCCGAACTGATCAAGGCGGTGCAGGCGCCGGACGTGAAGGAAAAGCTCAACGCCCTCGGCGTCGAGACGATGATCATGTCGCCGGCGGCGTTCGGCGCCGAGGTGAAAAGTGAGACCGCCACCTACGCCGAGTTCGCCAAGGCGGCGGGGATGAAGGTGAGCAATTGAGGCTGTCGCCCCTCGCGGGCGATCGCATTTAGAGCGAGAAACTGGTCCCGCAGCCGCAGGACGTCTTCGCCTGCGGGTTTTTCACCTGGAACGAGGCGCCGATCAGGTTCTCGACGAAGTCGATTTCCGAGCCGGCCATATAGTTCACCGAGACCGGATCGATCAGCACCACGGCGCCGCCGCGGGCGATGACGAGGTCGTCCTCCGCCTTGGCGCGCTCCATGTCGAACTTGTACTGGAACCCGGAGCAGCCGCCCCCCTCCACGCTCACGCGCAGCATGGTCCCATCCGGCTCGGCCTGGAGAATCTCGCCGATCCGCCTGACCGCCCGCTCGCTGACAGTGACGCTTTCGCTCATGGTCTCTAGTCCCTGTACCGCCAAAGCTATTGGCAGGCGGCCCCCCGAATAGTTAAGTGCGCCGCAGCGAAGGTCAATCCCGGCGCATGAGCGCGAAAAGCGGATTCCGGTTTTCGGGCGAGATTATGCGCCAGGAAAAATGTCGCGTGTGAGGGCAGGCATGGCGATTTCGACCACCGTGGCGCGTGCGCCCTATGCTGCCGACCCGGCGGCGACGCGCGGCCGCCGCTATCCGGAGCCGCCGAGCCCCTCGCGCAACGATTTCCGCCGCGACTGCGACCGGATCATCCATTCGGCGGCCTTCCGCCGTCTCGCCCACAAGACCCAGGTGTTCGTCTATCACGAAGGCGACCATTACCGCACGCGGCTGACCCACACCTTGGAGGTGGTCCAGATCGCCCAGTCGCTCGCCCGCGCGCTCGGGCTGGACGAGGACCTCGCCGAGTGCCTGGCGCTCACCCACGACCTCGGCCACTCGCCCTTCGGCCATGCCGGCGAGCGGGCGCTCGATGCCTGCCTCGCCGGGCTCGGGGGCTTCGACCACAACGCCCAGGCGCTGCGTATCGTCACCGGCCTGGAGCGGCGCTACGCCGATTTCGACGGCCTCAACCTCACCTGGGAAACGCTCGAAGGCCTGGTCAAGCACAACGGCCCGCTCGTCACGCGCGACGGCCAACCGACCGCCCGTTACGCCGCAAGCGGCGTGCCGGCGCCGATCCTCGCCTATACGAAACTCCAGGACCTCGAGATCTGGTCTTTCGCCAGCGCCGAGGCGCAGGTCGCCGCGATCGCCGACGACATCGCCTATGACGCGCACGACATTGACGATGGCCTGCGCGCTAATTTGTTCACGCTCGACGACATCGCCGCGGTGCCGCAGGTCGGTACGATCGTCGCGGAGATCGACGCGCGTTACGCCGAGCTCGACGCCAGCCGCCGCACGCACGAGGTCGTTCGCCGCATCATCACGCGCATGATCGAGGACGTGAACGCCGAAAGTACGCGGCGCCTGGCCGCTCTGGCACCCAGGTCGGCTGCCGATGTGCGCAATGCAGGCCAAGCCGTAATTGCCTTCTCGCCGGCGATGGAGAAGGCGGACAAGGACATCAAGGGGTTCCTCTATCCGCGCATGTACCGGCACGACCGGGTGATGCGGGTGATGGGCGATGCCGAGTGCGTCGTGCGCGATCTCTTCACCCGCTACGTCGCTACTCCCGCCGATCTGCCCAACGAGTGGGCCGACGGTATTGCCTCCATGAGCGAGGCGGCCCGCGCCCGCCGCATTGGCGACTACATCGCCGGGATGACCGACCGCTATGCGCTGGTCGAGCACGCACATTATTTCAAATCGACTCCGGATTTGCGCTGAACGCGATTTGCCCGGGCCGCGAACGTCATCGCGCGCGGAGCTCACTCCGCGCAAATTTGTCGCTCGCACACACTCGACATTGCTTGAGTGCTCTCACGTTGCCGATTATCGTTTCGATGTTCGGGGGGGCTTGTTGCAAGGAGCTCTTGCGATGAACCCTGACGTCAGCGTTGAGCACGTTGTTTCCGTTTGCCCGCTTTGCTTCTCCGATGAGATCCACGATACCGGCCTGCGGGCGCTCGATCAGGCGACGCAGCGGCTATTCCTTGTCTACGAGTGCAACTCCTGCACCGGCCGCTTCGTCGCCGACCGGCCGGAGCATATCGAGAAGGTCGAGGGCGAGACCGCAAACGCCTTTGCCTCGCCCGAGCGCATCGCACGGCAGCGCGCGCATTTCGCCTGGAAGCGGATCTTCGACGAGAACGACTATCCCTACTCGCTGATCCCGCTGATCGAGCGATGGTCGCCGGGTAAGCGCGTGCTCGACCTCGGCTGCGGCGCCTCGCAGCTTTTGCCGATGCTGATGAAGCGAGGGTTCGATGCGGTCGGCTTCGAGGGCGATCCGGCGCGTGCGCAGGTGGCGCGCGAAAACGGCGTCACCATCATTTCGGGCGATTGGCGCGAGATCGGCGATATCGTCGGCGCCAACAAGTTCGACTGCGTCGTCTCGGACCAGGTGTTCGAGCACATGCTCGATCCGGTCGGCACCTTGCGCTCGCTCAAATCGCTGCTCGCCGACAGCGGTGTGGTGATCTTCCGCTTCCCCAACGAAGGAAGCTGGCGGCGCCAGTTGGAGCTCAAATGGGCGCACATCCGCCGCAACAACCGGCCGCTGTCTTATTTCGTCGATCACTGGAACTACTTCAACGAGCGCGCCGCCCGCATTTGCTTCTCAACGGCGGACTACGAGGTGCTGCAGCTCAAGAAGGATCTCAGCTTGCAGGGCTTGCTGGTGCGAAAAGTCTTCCCGCAGTTGGAGCGGTTTCCCGGTCTGCCGGAGCGCGTCGCACGCACCATCGCGGCGATCGACAGCAACGCGCTTTCGAACGGGTTGACTGTGGTGTCGCGTCCGGCGGCGTGAGGCAGGGCCGGAAGGGGCCGGCGTCTAGGCTTGCGGAAGCCTTCGCGAACGCGTCTTGGACGCTGTTTCGCGCCGACCTCCGAGCGACAATGCCCGGCGGACGAGCGACTCCCGCCCGCGGTGTCGCCACGCGCCGCTCTGCTGCTGTTCGTAATAGTTGGGCATCGCCTTTGGACTGAGGCGCGCCTCCGAACGGCGGCCCAGGAAAAACACGCCGCTGGCGCCGTCGGCCGCGGCGCGGCCGCGCGTGAGCCGGTCGAGGTAGCGCAGCCAGAAAAACGGCAACGACACGAGCCGCGCGACGGCCTCTCCCGTGCCAAGCGCGCGGCTCAAATATCGTATCGACCACACCAGCGCGACGCCGGGGCCGTTGACGACGCCGGCGTTGATCTGCTCGAAGCGCCTGAACAGCCAGCGATGGCCGCTCAGCGTGAAACGGGTGAAGTCGTAGGCGCCCTCGTGCACCTCCTGCATGAACGGCGTCTCCGCGTACACGATCCCGCCGGGCTTGAGCACACGATGCACTTCGGCGACGACCGCCGCCGGCTCCAGCGCATGTTCGAGAACGGCTTGCAGCCAGACGCCGTCGAAGCTTGCGGTGGGGAAGGGCAGGCCATGCGCGTCGGCGAGCAGGCACGTGTGCTGCGAGGCATAGACATCGGTGCCGACGATCTCGACATCGGGATCGCTATAAAGGCTGCCCGCGCCCTGACCGATCTTGCCGCCGCCGATGACCAGCACGGCTGGCCGCGTCGCCTCACGCTTCACATGGTGGAGGAAGTGGCCGCATTGCTCGGGCGCCACCTGATTGCGCCCGTTGATAAAGAGATGAAGACGCGAGCGAAATGATTTTCCCGTCACGTCGCGACGCATGACCGAGCCGGGCCCTCGCTCGTAAAGCGCACGATCGAAAATGCTGTTCTCGAAATCGATCAATACAGGTTGGCCGTCGGCCAAGGGGAATGGTTCCTTGCTGAGCGGGCACTGTATGTTGGAGCAACAAAGTCGGTCACCTTGCAGTCGCGAGTGGCAACGTGGGCATACTACTCTCACTTTTGATCGTCTCATCGTCCCCGCACAACGTTATGGCTCGTTCATTCACTCTCCTGGCATTCCCATTCGGGCCGCGCCCTTGACGCTCGCGTTACATTTCAATTTCGGCAAAATTAATCCTGATAAGCACGCACGGCGTGCATTCGACGGCACAATTCGCGTTTCTCGGAACGCTCGGCGCGTGACGGCGTTGCAAGCACAGCGTTCCGAGTGTTGTCGATATTGCGTTACTCTAAAGTGCCATGCGTTATGTCAGCTACGTGACGGACCGTCGGAGTTCTCGCGCGGCGATCGCAGCGCTCGCTGTGGTAATGGTCTTCGTTTTCGCCGATCACAGCAAAGCGGAAGACAAGCCGTCGCAATCGGCAATGTGCCTGATGCTGGATTCGGCGGCGACGGCAAATGATCTGCCGGTCGAGTTCCTGACGCGGGTGATCTGGCGCGAAAGCAGGTTTGACCCGCAGGCCATCGGTCCGCTGACGCGGCACGGCACGCGCGCCGAAGGCATCGCGCAATTCATGCCGGGCACGGCCGCCGAACGCGCTCTCGAGGATCCGTTCGATCCGGTGCAGGCACTGCCAAAAGCGGCGGCGTTCTTGCGCGAGCTGCGTGGCGAGTTCGGCAATCTCGGTCTGGCTGCCGCCGCTTACAACGCCGGGC
>DATARB010000332.1:0-1527 GCA_036264375.1 Pseudolabrys sp. | reverse complement strand
ATCGCGCCGGTATTTGCGGCGGAAGACACCGCCCTGCAACGGATGCAGGTTTTCGATCTCGACCGCCTTCGAGAACAGGAACAAGAACGAGCTCAGATGCGAGAGGCCGAGATCGAACGCGCCGGCGCGGCGCAGGATCGTCAGCAGATGGTCCGGCGTATAGTAGATGTCCCAAGCCGCGCGATAGATGCCGGCCCACTCCTCTTTGGACATGCGCGCATGGCCGGTGACGACCTGCTCCAGGTCGTATTTGTTCATGTCCGGGTCCATCCACACGCCCTTCTGCCACAGCGTCTTGTGATCCTCCGATCCAGGCAGCGGCGTCAGGCAGAAGAACTCGAGAATGTCGAGCGGCAGCTCCTTCTTGATGATTTCGATGTCCTCGCGGATCGATTCCGCCGTGTCGGCGGGGAAGCCGAGGATGTAGCCCGCATAGGTGATCACCCGCGCCTTCTTCCAGGCGAGGATCATCGCGCGGTATTCGGTGATCTTGTTCTGCCGCTTCTTCGCCGCCATGAGATTGGCCGGGTTGATGTTCTCCAACCCGATGAAGACCTTCCGCACGCCGGCCCGCGCCGCCTTGTCGATGAAGTTCGGGATCTTGTGACAGAGCGTGTCGACCTGGATGATCAGGCGGATATCCAGGCTGTCGCGCTCCCGCATTTCGATGATGCGGTCGAAGATCGGCTCCCAGTCCTTGTTGCGCGCGAAGTTGTCGTCGGTGACGAAGAACCAGCGGAACCCGTATTTGAGATGCGCGCGGATCAGCTGCTCGATGTCGTCAGGCGAGCGTCGGCGCGACTTGCGGCCTTGCACGTTGATGATGGTGCAGAACGAGCACTGATAGGGGCAGCCGCGTCCGGCATCGAAGCTCGCATAATGATTGGCGCGCTTGATATTGCGCGGCGGCAGGAACGGCGTCGGTGCTCCTTCCAGCGCGGGCAGATCGTCCATGTAGTTGTAGATCGGCTTGAGCGTACCGTTTGCGGCATCCCGCAACACCGTGTCGAGACGGCCGTCCTCCGCCTCGCCCGCGAACAGGCTGCAGCCCATGTCGAGCGCGGCTTTGAGATCGGCCTGCAAGTCCGGCAGCATGGCGATGCAGCCGGACACGTGAAAGCCGCCGATCACGACAGCGATGCCGGCCTCGCGCAGCGGCCGCGCGATGTCGAGCGCACGCGGAAACTGGTTCGACTGCACGCCGACCAGCCCCACCATGCCGAAGCCGCCGTGCCGCCTGAATCGCGCAAGGATGCTCTTGATCCGCACGCGCGTGTTGGTCTCGTCCATGACCGTGATGTCGACGTCGACATCGGGCCCCAGCACCTGACGCTCGACGCTGTCGCAGGCCAGCGCATACACGGCGGCGAGCGAATTGGACGGGATCGCCGAGCTGACCCACTGGATGACGTAGCCGTCGGCGTCGTAGTGCGACGGCTTGATCAGCACGAGCTGAAACCGGCGCCGTGGTCGCGATAGCGGCACTGTCATGGAGATGTCCCCAGTCCTGCCGGCACAGGCGGAGAC
>DATARB010000147.1:0-24043 GCA_036264375.1 Pseudolabrys sp. | reverse complement strand
CCGACGAAGGTCTGGTCGCTGCCGTCCGGACGTTGGGCCGTCTGCGCGATGCCCAGATGCTCCACCTGCGGATCGGCGAACATCTGGTCGATCGAATAGATCGGACCACAGGGCACCCCGGTCTCGTTGAAGAGATCGATCCATTCGTCGCTTGTCTTGCCGATGGTCTTGGCTTCGATCGCGGCATTGACCGCATCGCGGTTCTTCGACCGCAGCGCGCCGGTCGCGTAGTCCGGATGCTTGATCAGCTCCGGCGCGCCGATGGCATTACAGGTCCGTTCCCACATCACCTGGCCGGTCGAGGCGATGTTGATGTGGCCGTCCTTGGTCTTGAAGACGCCGGTCGGGATGCTGGTCGGGTGATTGTTGCCCGCCTGCTTGGCGACCTCGTGCATCTGCAGCCAGCGCGCGGCCTGGAAGTCGAGCATGAAGATCTGCGCCTGCAACAGCGAGGTCGAGATCCATTGGCCTTCGCCGGAGACGTCGCGTTCGAGCAAGGCCGTGAGGATGCCCATGGCGCAGAACAGACCGGCGCAGAGGTCTGCGATCGGAATGCCGACGCGCACCGGGCCCTGTCCCGGCAGGCCGGTGATCGACATCAGCCCGCCCATGCCTTGGGCGATCTGGTCGAAACCGGGCCGGTCGCGATAAGGCCCGTCCTGGCCGAAGCCCGAGATGCTGCCCAGCACGATGCCTTTGTTGATCGCCTTCAGCGACTCGTAGTCGATGCCGAGGCGGCCTTTGACGTCGGGCCGGAAATTCTCGACCACCACGTCGGCCTTGGCGACCATGCGCCTGAAGGCAGCGATGCCCTGTGGCGACTTCAGGTCGAGTGTGATGCTGCGCTTGTTGCGGTGCAGGTTCTGGAAGTCCGCGTTTTCCCGCGGACCGCCTGGGCCTTCGCCCTTTTCCAGATGCGGCGGTGTCTCAATCTTGATGACGTTGGCGCCCCAATCCGCGAGCTGGCGGACTGCGGTGGGACCTGAACGGACGCGGGTGAGATCGAGGACGGTGAAGCGGGAAAGGGCCTGGGAAGCCCTGGGGAATTGCATTTCAAGTGCTCCGGCTAGCTGACACTCTGCCCAGACGCGAAAGTGGGACCGAAACAATCCCCGATCTGCCCAGCCTTGTCCATCGCAAGACTGTCATCCGCGAGCCGGGCCGGTTCACACCCTGCAGCGGCGCTGGATACCGCTCAACGCGCGAAATTCGTCACCCATGGAACCTTTTTATTCATCATTCGGCGCCATTGGCGCGTGTAGCGCTTGAAAAGACCCTCAGCACCTGTCATATGACCTGCGCGGATGAAGGACCCGGGATTCGGGTTTGCGGGCTGCGTGCACGAAACTCTTGCAAACGAACGATCTGCAAACGATTTTCGCCCCGCCTCTTCCGTTTCTCCAACCTGACGACAACCCTGGCCACGCGGGATGTCTTGAAAAGCCCCGCGATTCCGCCGCCTGCAGCCGTGGGCCGGCCGCTTCGCCGTATAAGAAAGATACCTTTTGACTTCATTTAACGACTTCGGCCTCGCAGAGCCGATCCTTCGCGCCCTTGCCGAAGAGAAATACGTCACCCCCACCCCGATCCAGGCCCAGACCATCCCGATCGCCCTCGCCGGCCGCGATGTCATCGGCATTGCGCAGACGGGCACCGGCAAGACCGCGTCCTTCGCGCTGCCGATCCTGAACCACCTCATCAACAAGCGCCTGCGTCCCGCACAGAAGTCCTGCCGCGTGCTGGTGCTGTCGCCGACGCGCGAACTCTCCGGCCAGATTGCCGAGAGCTTCCGCACCTACGGCCGCCACTTCCGTCCGCTCGAGATCGCGCTCGCCATCGGCGGCGTGCCGATCAACCGGCAAGTCCGCGCGGTTGCGCGCGGCGTCGAGGTGATGGTGGCGACACCGGGCCGCCTGCTCGATCTGATCAACCAGCGTGCGCTCAGCCTGCAACAGGTTGAGGTGCTGGTGCTCGACGAGGCCGACCGCATGCTCGACATGGGCTTCGTGCACGACATCAAGCGCATCGTGGCCATGCTGCCGAAAGAGCGGCAGACGCTGTTCTTCTCGGCCACAATGCCGCAGGAAATTACCCGCCTTGCCGACTCGATGCTGCGCAATCCGGAGCGGGTGTCGGTGACGCCGCAGGCCACGACGGTCGAGCGCATCGCGCAGCGCGTCATCCACGTCGACAAGCCGGCGAAAGCTGCGCTCCTCGCCGAATTGCTCAAGAGCGAACAGACCGATCGCGTTCTGGTCTTCACCCGCACCAAGCATGGCGCCGACAAGGTGGTCCGCGGCTTGCAGAAGTCCGGCTTCTCCGCCGAGGCGATCCACGGCAACAAGTCGCAGAACCAGCGCGAGCGCGTCCTCGCCGACTTCCGCAGCGGCAAGCTGCGCACGCTGGTCGCCACCGACATCGCGGCCCGCGGCATCGACGTCGATGGCGTCAGCCATGTGTTCAACTACGATCTGCCGAACGTGCCCGAGAGCTACGTCCACCGTATCGGCCGCACCGCGCGCGCCGGCGCCGAGGGCGTGGCGATCTCGTTCTGCGATCATGAAGAGCGCGCCTACCTGCGCGACATCGAGCGGTTGATCCGCATGTCGATCCCGTCGACCGATCGCCGCACCGGCGAGCGGCCGCGGCCCGAGCAGGCCGAAGGTCACAACGCCGCGCACCGCCAGAACGCGCGTCCGCACAAGCGTGGCAACCAGCAGCAGCAGCGTGGCCACAACGGGCATAACGGCAAGGGTGGCGGCAATGGTCATCAGGGCCGCCAGAACCGTAACGGCCATCATGCAGGCCGCCCCCAAGGCGCCCGGCCGGAAGCCGTCGCGCAAGGGGAGCCAACCGGCATGGGAAATGTTACATTCATGCAGCGCTCGGGCGAGCCGCGTCGTAACGCTGGCCACCGCGCGCCGCGCTAACGCGACCGGGAGACGAGTGGATGGCGAAGGAAGAACTGCTGGAATTCGACGGTACGGTGACCGAGGTCCTGCCGGACGGGAATTTCCGCGTGAAGCTCGATAACGAGCACGAAGTGCTGGCCTACACGGCCGGGAAGATGCGCAAGTTCCGCATCCGCACAGGCGTCGGCGACCGCGTGATCGTGGAAATGTCGCCTTACGACCTGGCGCGCGGGCGCATCAGCTTCCGCCACAAGGGAGACGCTCCGTCACCCGCTCCGCAGCAACGTCGGCCGAATTTCCGCGGCCGGCGCTGACGCAATATCCCGGCCGGGGCTGGCCGGGAACTTTTCTGGGGTTCGGGGGCACGCATTTCCACTCACTCTGGAGGCCGCGCGTGTCATTGAAGCTCTCATCCATTCCGCGACTGGCGCTGGCGATCTTGATCGCCGGCGCTTTCGGCTCTGCCACTGCCCAAGAGCGAGGCGGCGGCGAGCGCGGCCCCCGTCCTGAACAACACCAGCAGGCCGGCCCCGGCATCCTGCGGCTTCTCCCGGGCGATAGCGTCACCGAGCACAGCATCGACACGCCGAAAGGCAAGCTCGCCTATACCGCGACCGCGGGCACCCTCGCCTTCTTCGACCAATCCGGCGAACAGAGCGCCTCGGTCTTCTACACCGCCTATGTCGCCAAGAACGGCCGCCCGAACCGGCCGCTGAGCTTCGTGTTCAATGGCGGACCGGGCGCAGCTTCCGCTTATCTCCATCTTGGCCTGGTCGGCCCGCGCATCCTCGATCTCGGCTCCGATCCGCGCAACGCCACGCAGACGCAACTCAGCGACAATCCAGATACGTGGCTGTCGTTCACCGACCTGGTGATCGTCGATCCGATCGGCACCGGCTGGAGCCGGACGGCAAAAGGAGACGGCGCGAAGGGCTTCTGGAGTGTCCGCTCCGACGCCGACGCAATGGCCAAGGCGATCGCCCTCTACGTCGCCAAGAACAATCGCGACGGATCGCCGAAATATCTGGTGGGTGAAAGCTATGGCGGCTTCCGCGCCGCCAAGACGGCGCGCGCGCTGCAGCGCGACCAGGGCATCGTCGTGTCCGGCATCGTGATGCTGTCGCCGCTGATGGAAGGCTGGTTGACCTTCGGCGACGACCAGTCCGCGTTGCGCGCGGCCTTGGAATTGCCGTCGCTGGCGGCGACCGAACTCGAGCGGAAGAATGCGTTGACGCCGGAGGCGTTGGCAGCGGCGGAGAAATTCGCCTTGACCGACTATCTCACCACGCTGACCGGGCCGGCGCCGCAAGGAGAGGCGGCACGGGCCTTCTACGAGCGGGTGGCGCAAGTGAGCGGCCTGCCCGTTGATGCGGTGCGTCACGAGAACGGCTTCGTCACCGACGCTTTCGTCAAGCGCCTGCGCGAAGGCAAGATCGTCAGCCGCTACGACGCGACCTTCGCGGTAGACGATCCATTCCCCGAGCAGCGCAGCCCGCGCGGCTCCGATCCGATCCTCGATGGCGTCACGCGCGCCTATGGTGGCGCCTTCGCCTCCTACGCGCGCAATGAGCTCGGCTTCAAGACCGAGATGACCTATTCGCTCCTCGCCAACGATATCGCCGGCAACTGGGATTGGGACGGCGGCCGTGGGCAGGCGGGCATCGACACCGATCTGCGCGTGCTGCTGTCGTTCAACAAGTCGTTCAAGCTGCTCATCGCACACGGCTATTCGGATCTGGTCACGCCTTACGCGATGTCGCGCTACGTGCTCGATCATCTGCCGCCGAGCGATCCGCCCGGGCGGACGCAGCTCAAGCTCTACCGCGGCGGACACATGGTCTATCTCGATCCGCAATCGCGACATGCGCTGAGCGCCGACGCCGCGGCCTTCTACCGCAGCGGCGAATAACGCCTGCACGTTCCATTGACGGCCAGTGCCGCCGCACTATTCTCGATAGGGTAGTGAAAGAGCGCCGCCGCAACCGGCTCACTCAGCCAGGCCCGTCGCCTGACAAATTTTGGCGCGTGGCCTGCTGCATACCGGCCTGTCAGGGCCCAATAGAACACTGCCAACGTCCAGAACTGGCTCATAAGGGAACCTCCATGAGGCTGGGCTTTGCCGCATTCGTTGCAATTGCGCTCTCGGCGACGGGCGTGCCGGCCCAGGCCATCGCCAAGGACAAGCTCACGGTCGCTACCTATCTCGAGCCGGCGCATCTTTCCGCGTTCTGGCCGCTGATGAACGGCAAGATCGCGTCGGATACGCTGGAGGTCGAGGTCAAGAACCTGGAGATCGGCGTCGCCGGTCAGGCCATGGCGACGAAGCAGTTCGACGTGTTCGAAGTCGGTGCGCTCAGCCTCGAGGATGCCGCGGCACGCGGGCTGGATATCAAAATGATCGGTACCGCGCTGCGCTACAAACTGGCGCCGGCAGGCTTCGGCATCTGGGTGAAAGCGGATGCGCCGTACAAGACGATCGCCGACCTGAACGGCAAGACGGTCGGCAGCTACGGCTTCAAATCGACGGTCTTCGCCATTCAGCGCATGGCGCTCAAGGACAAATATCACGTCAACGTCGCGCTCGAGGACGGCGACTTCAAGTTCGTTCAGCTTCCCGCACCCAATCTGCCCGGCGCTCTGTCGACTAACCGGATTGAGGCCGCGACCTTCAGCCACCTGCAAAGCTATCAAGCGCGCAACGGCAAGGACTTCCGCATCCTGGTGGACTCCGGCAAGGACCTGAAAGAGATATACGGAATCCCGATGGTGACCTCGATCTTCGTCGCCTATCCGGAGCGGCTGGCCGAGAAGCCCGCGGCCTATCGCGAGCTGCTGCGCATGCTGAAAGCCTCGACCGATTACACGCTGGCGCATCAGGACGAGGTGTTCGCCGCAGTGGCGGAAAGCACAAAAGTATCCAAGGACTTCTTTGTCGATTGGTGGGCCAATTACGGCACGTTTCCCACGGAGATCTCGCAGGGCGACATCAAGGCGCTCAACACCGTCTTCGCGAAGGCAAAGGAAGTCGGCCTGTCGGCGAACCCGCCGGACCTCAAGCAGGCGATCTGGGACAAGGCGTTGCGCGAGTGACGCGGCCGCCCAAAGCATAGTCACTAACGATTTATGTGCGGCGTCATGGCCGGGCTTGTCCCGGCCATCCACGTCTTGCTTCTCTGAACCGCCGCAAGACGTGGATGCCCGGCATAAAGCCGGGCATGACGGCTACGAGGCCAGCGTGCGTCAGCTGTAAAATGCGGTCGCGCTCACCGCACGTCGCGAAAGTATTTCTTGAGTGTCGCGTTGACGAGAGCGAGGATTTCCTCGCGGCGTGGCCTGATGCGTTCGATCGCACCTGTGTTGCCCAGGACCAGCCGGTCACCGAATGGCCCGGCCGGCAGCAGCACCGCCACATTGGCGGCTCCGGGGATCGTGCCCTCGACATAACCGAAGCCGTTCTGACGTATGCGGTCGAGGATCGGAATGAGCGTCTGATATTTGACACGCCGTTCCGAGCGCTTCTGCTCGGCATTGATGCGCATCACCAGCCCTTCGGCCTCGATGCGGTTCATGGCGCTGAGAATCATATGGCCCATTAAGGCCCGCGTCAGCACCCGTCCCTCTCCCGGCCGGGTATGGTGGATTGTATCCATTCGTCCCTGAACGACCGCAAGTACCTCGACGTAAAGGCCGTTGCGCGTTGCAAGGATGGCGGTGTCGCCGGTGAGGTGGCTCACTTCCGCGGCGAGGCTCATCAGGTTGCCCTGGCTGAACATCGCATCATTCAGCCAACTGCCCAGCAGCGTGATCCGCATCGACGGCGCGTAATTGCGGCCCTGGCGGATCAGATAGCCCATGCTGATGAGCGAGCGGATCAACATGGATGCGCTCGACTGCGGCAGCGACAAAGCCTCGGCGATATCGGTCAGGCGCAGCGGCTGCTGCGCGTCGCGAAACAATTCCAGCACTTCGAGCGAACGTCCCGCCGATTTGATCACATCCTTCCCGCGCCGGCGGATGACAGCGCTGGTGACGACACGTTCGACTGATTCTCTCGTCTGCATGGCGCACACGACAATCACCCCCTGCTGTCCGACGTCCTATAAATTTGGGCTTCTGTGTTTCAATCCGGCGTCGACGCGGAGCGCGGCACCGCTGATATAGGATGCACGCCCGGAGGCGAGGAACGCGACCGCGTCCGCCACCTCCTTGGTCGTGCCGGCCCGCTTGATCGGCAGATCGGCAAGCAATTCGGGCCAGCGGCTCTCGTCGTTGAAGGCCAGCCGCGCACGGCGCAGGATGCCTTCCTTGAAGCGGTCCGACATGATCGGCCCCGGATTGACGCAGTTCACGCGCACGCCATAGCGCACGCTTTCCCAGCCGAGGCTGAGAGTGAATGAATTGAGTGCGGCATTGCCGGCACTGCCGGCGATGTATTTCCAGTCCGGCCGCTCGCCAGCCATGCCGACGACATTGACGATCGCGCCGCGGCCGCGCTCGCACATACGCCCAAAGACAATCCGGGTGAGGTCGATGAAGCCGAAGACTTTCAGATCCCACGCCTTCCGCCAGGTCTGGCCGTCGATCTCGGAAAGCGGCCCGCGCGGAATGGCGCCGGCATTGTTGACCAGGATATCGACGTCGGCGCAGGCAGCACCGAGCTTCTCGACCTCCTCGGTGATCGAGAGGTCGTGTGGATGCGCGTGCGCTTCGACCCTATACTTGGCCGATAGCTCGGCGCAGACCGAGGCCAGAAGATTGCCGTCGCGCGCGGCGAGATGCAGCGTGCAGCCCTCCTCCGCCATCACCTCGGCAATGGCCCGGCCGATGCCGCGCGAGGCGCCGGTGATGAGAACCGATTGGCCGCGCAGATTCAGATCCATTGTCGGAGTCCTGTCGTGTTGCGGAGGCTGTCACGGTCTTGCGGCGCGGCAAGCCGATAGAGCGGGCGCAAGACCAGCGCGTCGCCGAGAACGAAGAGGATGACGATCACCAGGCAGGCGGCGATCACCAGCGCCGGATCGGTGACGATCTGCGCCTGGTACATGACGGCGCCGAGCCCGGTTTCCGATCCGAACAGCTCGGCGATCAAGGCAATCTTCCAGCTCACCCCATAAGCGAGGCGCGCGGCGGCGACAACATAGGGCGCTACGGCCGGAACGATGACTTTGCGGAAGGTGAGCGCACGGGTGCGCGTGTAGCTCTTCGCCATTTCCAACAATTCGGCATCGATCTCGTCGATGCCCTGGCTGACATTGTAGAAGCAGAACGGCACAAGGATCGCGGTCTGGGCGAAGACGACAGACGTATCGGACACGCCGAACCAGATCACTGCAAGCAGCGCCCAGCCGAGCGAAGGCATGGCGTTGAGCAGCGGCAGGATACGGGCGCGCACGAGATCGCGCGTGCTCGGCAGGTAGTAAGGCAGCATGGCGAGGCCGATGCCGACGACCGTCGCGGCGATGACGGAAAAGACGACACGCGCGGTGGTCGCCGCCACCGCCAGCATCAGGCCGGGCTCGACAAAGAACCGACCGAGTGCCTTTGCGGTCGCGAGGGGGCTCGGCAACACGAAATCGGGCAATTGGCGCGAGGCGAGCCACCACATCAGCACCACCAGGATCACCGCGCCGTCGGCGAGCAGGCGCGCCGGCAGGCTTTGGTTGAACGGCCAGACCCGCGAACGACCCAATGGCCTATCGGTGGCGACGTCAGACATCGGCGTAGTGCTTTGTCAGCAAGCGTTGAAGCGGGACGAAGACGACACGATCGGCGACGGATGAGATCACGATCATGATCGCGATCACGGCGAAGATCTGCGGTGTGTTGATGCTCTGGCGCGCAATATTGACGACGAAGCCGAAGCCAGAATTGCCGCCGAACAATTCGGCGGTGAGCGCCACCTTCCAGGCAATGCCGAAGGCGAGCCGTGTACTCGCCAGCATGAAGGGATAGAGCGATGGCAGCACGATCATCACGAAGCCCCGCCGCCAGCGGCGGGTATAGCTGCGCGCCATCTCGAGGAGCTCGCGGTCGACCTGGTCGAGTGCCGCCTGCATGTTGATGATGAAGACCGGCAGGATGATGATGCCGATGACGAGGATGACGGACAGATCGTTGAGGCCGAACCAAAGGATCGCCAGCAGCGCCCAGCCGATGCTGGAGAACGAGTTGAGGAAGCTCGTGATCCGCCCGATGAGGAGCTGGGTGACTTTGAGGTAATGGCCGGTCACCGCGATCGCCGTGCCGGCGAGGAAGGCGAGGATCAGCGCGGCGGCAACGTGGAAGACGGACGCGAGAATCTGCACTGCCAGCTTGCGCGTGGTGATGAAATCGATCGTTTGATACAGCACCGTCCGCGGGCTCGGCAGCACGTAGCCCGGCAGGCGCACCGAAGCGAGCGCCCAGGCGCCGAGCACGACCAGCACGAAGAGATTCGCCGCGAGCTTGCGCTTGGCGTTGAGCGAGAGGCTAGGCATCGGCGCCTTCCGGTTCGAGCTTTGCGAACAGGGCCATGAGTTCCTGCCGCCGGCGCGTCAGACCGGCATCGCCCTCAGGCGAGCGCGGCCGCGGCCGGTCGATCGCGATCGTCTCGATGACGCGCGCCGGCTTTTTCGACAGCAGCAGGATGCGGTCGGCCAGCACCAGCGCCTCGTCCACATCGTGCGTGACAAAGACGATGGTCTTTCCGGTCTTCTGCCAGATGGACACGATCTCGGCACGCAGGCGCTGCCGCGTATTCGGATCCAACGCCGAGAACGGCTCGTCCATCAGGATGATTTGCGGCTCCACGGCAAGCGCGCGGGCCAGCGCGACGCGCTGCTTTTCGCCGCCGGAGAGCATGCGCGGATATTTGCCGGCATCATGGGTGAGGCCGACCAGGTCGAGCGCTTTGGTCGCCCGCACGCGCATCTGCTCACGGTCGCGGCGTCCGCCTCGAAGCTCCATGCCAAGAAGCACGTTGTCGAGCGCGGTGCGCCAGGGCGCCAGCCGCGGCGACTGGAACACGAAGGCGAGATGCTCCCAGGTCTCGCGGGGATCGCGGCCATCCACGATGATCGAGCCGCCGTCGGGACGCAGGAGATCGCCGATCAATCGCAGCGCCGTCGATTTGCCGCAGCCGCTGGGGCCGAGAAGACAGACGAATTCGCCGCGACCGATCGAGAGCGAGAGATCCTGAAAGATCGTCTCCGGCCCGAAGCAAAGCCGAACGTGATCGAACCGGATGATCGCGTCCTGCATGGCGCCGGCCTACCGCGCCTGCTCGAAGATAGCGCGCGCAAGCGATGAGCGCATGACCTCCACCGGCCCACCTGTGATCATGAAGCTGCGCGCGTCGCGCCACATCTGTTCGATCGGCATTTCGGTCGAAAGGCCCATGCCGCCGAAAATCTGCATGCACCGGTCGGCGGCGTTGAAGCCGAGCTCGGTGCAGAAGACTTTGATCATCATCGCCTCCTGCCGGGTGGCGATGCCTTTGTCGATGCGCGCCGCGGTGCGCCAGGTGAGCGCCTGCCCTGCCTGGAGTTGCGTGTAGAGATCGGCCACCATGAATTGGACCGCCTGGCGGCTTGCCAGCGTGCGGCCGAACGTCACGCGCTGTTTCGCGTAGCTTGTCATCAGGTCGAGGCAGCGGCTGGCGACGCCCAGCCCGCGCGCGGCCTGGGCGACGCGGCTGGCGCCGATCCAGGCTTGCGCCAGCTTCATGCCGTCGCCCTCCTCGCCGGCGCGATTTTCGACCGGCACCTTCACGTTGTCGAAGGAGATCTCGTCGGTGATCTCGCCCATCATTGTTTTCGACGCGCCTGTCAGCGCAACGCCCGGCGTGTCCATGTCGACCAGGAACACGGAGAGGCCGCCGCGCGAGCCTTTTTCGCGGTCGGTGGCGGCCACGAGTTGGATGAAGTCGGCCTTGCGCGCGTGCAGGATGAAGCGCTTGCTGCCGTTGATGACATAATGGTCGCCACTGCGCACAGCCGTCGTGCGCATGGCCCCAGGATCGCTCCCGGCGTCCGGTTCGGTCTGCGCAAAGGCAGTCTTCTTTTCGCCGCGCAACACGGGCTCGAGATAGCGCTTTTTCTGATCGGGATTGAGCGACAGCAGAATCGAACGCACATCCGGCCCGAAAATCCCTGGTCCACGCGGCGGCAAGGCGATGGTGCGCGCGAGCTCTTGCCAGACGACGGCCAGCGCCAACAAGCTCAGGCCCTGGCCGCCGGCTTCGACCGGAGCGTCAAGCAGCCAGTAGCCGAGCTCCTTGGCCTTGGCTTCAAGCGAGACGCGCAATTCATGCTTTAATTCGCCGCCTTCGCGGGCCCGCATCTCAACCGGAATGAGCTCGTGGTCGACGAACCTCCGAATCGTGTCCTGTAAGATCTGGACGTCGGACGGGAGCTCCAAATCCATGCCGTTTCATTGCCCCGCAGCCGGCTTTTCACGGGTGCGATCCTAGCTCAGCCGATATATTTGCGAAATAGCGCCAGGGTACGGCGTCCCGCCATACGTGTGGACTCCGGCTCGAAGGTCGGACGGGCATCGCAAGCGAAGCCGTGCTCGCCCGGGTAGACGTAAATCGGCAGTTCCGGAAATGCATTCCGGATGGTCTCGACATCGTCGGGCGGAATATGCGCATCGCGCTCGGCGAAATGCAGCATGCATGGACAACGCGGCGGCCGGTCTAACAAGCCAACGATGTCGCGTCCGTAATATGACACCACCGCCGCAAGCTTGAGATGCTGGCCCGCAAGCCAAGCGACGGAGCCGCCCACGCAATATCCGACGATACCGACTTTGCCCGCCGGCGCGACTTCGTTTGCGGCGGCATCGACGTCCTTGAGGACATCGCCCCATACAAGTCCGGCGCGTAGTTTGCGTGCCGCCGCGAGATCTTCGGTGGAATAGCCGAACTGCGCACCGGGGGCCTGCCGGTCATACAGCGATGGCGCAATCGAGAGGTATCCAAGTAGGGCGAATGCGTCGGCCACAGACCGGATATAGCCATTGACGCCGAAGGCTTCCTGAATAACGACCAGCCCCCCTCGCACAGCGCCGGACGGCTGGGAGAGATAGGCACCGAGCCGGTGCCCGTCTTCGGCATCAATGACGATTTCAGACCCCATACCCGCCCCTTTCATGAAAGCGAAAGGTTATCATGACTTCACGATTGATCATCATTCGGCCGCCCGCACACTGCCGTCCCCCAAAGGAGGCGCTATGCCCGCCCCACCGGCCTCGACTGCCCTTAACGGCTTGACTGTTATCGACCTGACACGCGTGCGCGCCGGCCCAACCTGCGTACGCCAGTTCGCAGACTGGGGCGCAGACGTCATCAAGATTGAAATGCGCGAGTCCGAGCCCATTGGCACGCAAAATGAATTTTCTACGCGGCACGAGCCTGATTTCCAAAACCTGCACCGCAACAAGCGCGGGATCACACTCAACCTCAAGACCAAGGAGGGGCTCGACCTCCTGCATCGTCTCGTGCGGCGCGCCGATGTGCTGATTGAGAACTTCCGGCCGGACGTGAAATTCCGGCTCGGCATCGATTACGAGAGTCTGGCGGCCATCAATCCGCGGCTCATCTACACAAGCATATCCGGGTTCGGCCAGGACGGCCCGTACAAGGACAGGCCGGGTGTCGATCAGATCGCGCAGGGGCTTTCAGGGTTGATGTCGATCACCGGCGAGCCGGGACGCGGGCCGATGCGCACCGGCATCTCCGTCGCCGACCTATCTGCCGGCGTATTTGCGGCGCTCGGTACGCTCATCGCGCTCCAGGAACGGCAGGCATCCGGCAAAGGCCAGTGGGTGCAAACCTCACTGCTGCAGGCGCAGATTTTCATGCTCGACTACCAGGGCGCACGCTACGTGATGAGCGGCGAGGTGCCGGAGCAAGTTGGCAACGGCCACCCTACCGGCGTGCCGACGGGCACCTACAAGACCCGCGATGGCTACATCAACGTCGCCCCGACGCCGCCGATGTGGCGCCGCTTCTGCGCGGCGATTGGCCGTGACGATCTCGCCAGCCATCCAGACTACGCCACAGCCGTCAAACGGCGTACGCGCCGGGCGGAGATCGACGACCTCATCGGGAGAATCACCAGCACAGCCTCGACCGCCGAACTGGTGGAGAAGTTCAACGCGGCCGGCATCCCTTGCGGGCCGATCTACACGGTGGATCAGACCTTCGCAGATCCGCAGGTCAAACATTTGAGCGTAACGCAGCCGGTCACGTCGAAGGCAATGGGCGCGATCAATCTGTTGGCGCAGCCAATCAGTCTCAGCCGTACACCGAGCCGGCTGACCCAAGCCGCGCCGGAATACGGTGAACACACCGACGAAGTGCTGATGGAACTGGGCTATTCCGCCGACGAAATCGACACATTGCGCAAGAAGAAAGTCATTTAAACGCGCGCAGCGGCGGCACGCAGTTTCTTCCGGACCTTTTTCGCCTTGCCGGCCTTGTTAGCCTTGACCATATCATAGCCTTCCAGGCCCGGCTTGAAGTGTCCCGCCAAGAAGTCGCCGACGCCCGCTTCTTTCCAGCTCGCCTCCTGGGCGAATTGTAATTCGGCTTCCTTAGCCCACGTATAACTGACGGAAGCATCCCAGCTCATTTGCAGCGCATAGCGATACGCTTCCTTGGTCGCGCGTAAAGCATGCGGATCCTTCAAGGCGATCTCCCGCGCCAGCGCAAGCGTCTCGTCGCGCAGCTTCGCCAATGGAACGGAGAAATTGACCAACCCGATCTGCGCGGCGACCTGCCCGCCGAACCGCCGTCCCGTCATCGCGTAAAGCAGCGCATCGCGCGGATGCAGCAAGTTGGCCAACGATTTGCTGACGCTGCCACCCGGGAAACCCTTGAAGTTGATTTCCGACAAGCCGAATGTCGCCTCATCCGCCGCGGTCGCGAGATCGCAGCCCTCCAGAATTGAGAAGGCGCCGCCGAAGCAATAGCCGTTGACCATGGCAATGGTCGGCTTGGGATAGTAGCGCAGGGTCCGCCCGCGCCATTCCGTCGCAATGCGAATGATACGATCGTAATCAGCAGGGCGATCCTTCAGTTCGTAGAACACCTCCCTGAGATCCATTCCCGCGCTGAATGATTTTCCGGCACCGGTGATGACGACGACACGGACCGCATCGTCATAGCGGAGCAATTCCAGAATGGAGAACATGTCCTCATGTAATTGAGGATTCATCGCGTTCACCTTTTCGGGGCGATTGAACGTGATGATCGCAATGCCAGCGTCTTTTTCGAGCTGGAGCGTCTTGAAGGACATGCTCAATCCGTGGGCGCGGCCAAATTTGGTCCGGGCATTCATAGCTGGCGTCGGAACACCGCAACAAGCCTATTGAGTTCGCGCTCCGCACACATTCATGGCTATGAAATTTTGTGCGATGCATATTATGGTCCGTCGTTGTTATCGTTATGTGTCGCAGCGGAATCGCACGCAAATGATGGCGACGGCTTACCATGAATTCGCGGCGCGCGATGACAGGAACGTCGGCTGACGTCAGCCTATAAATATTAAGTTTTATGTATTGTGCGGCGGCATGGGTGGCGCTGCACTGCCATTAGCCGCGTATATACGGAAATTTCAGGGACATTATATTCTTATTCGATTCATGAATACTTGAATTGAAGAAACAATGTCGCACACTCACCTTGCATCGGCGAAACAATTGCACCGCGCAATCCGCTACGGTCGCGCTGTTGGTCTGCGAAATATTTGCTGTCACGCGGGGCGCCGCACCGGCTCAGCATCTCGAGCGATGGTGACGCTGGGCCGCGCCAGCCGTCAACGCAGTCTGGGGCGGTACGTCAGCGCGTATTGGCGACGCGCCCGAAGCCTACCGGATCGAGGATTGCCAAAGACCGCTCGCTGATTCTGATGAGCCCGTTGCGCCGGAATTCGGACAGAACCTTGCTTACGTGCACCGGCGTGAGCCCTGTCGCGTCCGCGATATGATGCTGTCGCAACGGGAAGTCGACCTCCAACGGGTCGGTTCGCGCCATGTCGCGCTTCACCAGCCGCTCGACCAGATTGAGGATCAGGCGCGCGATGCGCTCATCCGCGGTGCGGCAGCCGAGATCCACAATCAACTCGTCGGAACGAATCTTCTCCTCGATCCAGGCTCGAGACAATTTCTCCAGCAGCTCGGGAGTTCGAAATACGACGTCCTTCAATTCCGAGCGCTTGAAGGTGCTGTAGCGAACCTCCGTGATCGCTTCGACCAGGCAGTGCGGACGCGGCTCGAAGAACAGTGTCGTGGACACGAGGTCGCCGGGAAGCAGGAACGAAAGAATTTGCCGGCTGCCATCGGACAACATCACGATCGACGCGGCCCAACCGCTGACGATGACGGGGACCGCGTCATGCAGGTCCTGTTCGCGGCAGATCGTCCGCCGCGCTGGAACGGCATGATCGATCCGTTGGAGATTATGTGGCGCGACGCCTTTGAACGCCCACGACGTCTCAGCCGCAGCCTGACAAAAATTCAGGTCATAGGCGGGGCACTGGGCAGTTGAGGGCTGTACGGGAGTGGCGCTCTGTTCAGCCTTGCTGACGCCAAGCTGGGCATTCATGAATGCAATTCTCGTTTCGTATTCCTGGTCGCTACCGGCCCCCTTCACACAAGTTCATTGTGAGGATCAGGGTATCAGCGGCGGGCCGGCACCACGCCTTGCCTACGCAATCCGATGCTTATGCATACGCAACAGGATACGCCACGAACTGAACCAGTATTCTCTGCCTTGAATATGTTGCAGAGACTACCGACGCGAAGCAAAAAGGTTGGATCCTCAACATCCCCCGAACCGCCGACGCCCAAATACGGCACAAATACGAATCACTGAAGTATCGAATCAAAATACCGCCTGCGCCAACAAAGTGAACTTATTAAATTTTGCTCTTGAATGCCTACAACGACAAAGATCAGCAATCTGGCGACTGAGGCGTAGCTTGCACCCGACATTTCACGCGTAAAAATAGTAATATAATTACTTGCGATTGCGCTTACGAAGCGCGCTACCTGTCCAGATCCCCATCAAGTACTAAGTAATTTGGCGCCGTCGGATGCCGCCCCTTAGGCGCTGCACGGCGTCTAGCCTGTCTTTTGTCGCAAAATATCTAGGCACACTATCGCGAATCGGATGAATTGATTTATGCGAGGGCATTGTAAGGACACGATGACCGTTCCATGACTCGAACGACCTGGCGCGCACGCGCGGATCGGCCCCGGCATCTCGTTTGTGACCTTTCCTGACGGCATAGACGATGTTGCGCCCGTCCGGGGCGGCGGGCGAGCGCCGATTGCGTGATTGCCTACCGCGTACGCGCCGCGACAGCGTTGTTTCAGTCTGCATTGTCGGACTTGAGGAATACGGAATGGCTGCAAGCCCCACCATAAACCTCCGTGACTTGGTGGTTCTGATCGCCGATCCCAGCTCGTACCTGTCGATGATCGCGCATGGCATGCTGCGCGGCTTCGGCACCAACAAGGTCCTCGAAGTCAGGAACTCGATCGACGTCCTGCAAACGTTAAGCGCACAGAAGATCGACATTCTGCTCTGCGATGCGCGCCTTCCGCCGCATGGGGGGCTTTCGCTCACGCGCGCGATCCGCCGCAAAGTGGACAACGAGAACCGCATGATGCCGATCCTGATCATGACCAGCGACACGCGCGAAGGGACGATCAAGCAGTCCCGCGATGCCGGCGCCAACATGGTCCTGGCCAAGCCGATGTCGCCCGCGAGCCTTTATGACCGACTGGCATGGATCGCTCTGACACCGCGCCAGTTCGTGGATACTCCGACTTATTTCGGACCAGACCGGAGGTTCAAGATCGAGGGCTATCCGAAGGGCGTCGGACGCCGCAAGAGCGATCATGTTATCGAGGTCGCCGAGGAGTCAGGGCCGGCACTGGCGCAGGACGACATCGATAACCTGTTCAGCGCAGCGCGCATGGGAAAAGACTGATGTCGGACAGCGACAAGCCGGAAGCGCGGATCTTCGCGGTCGAGACTCGCTTCCAGAAGCTCGCCCGGCGGGCCGGCGGCATCCCACGCGACCAAGCCATCGAACAGGCGACTTTGCAGATCGATGCGGCCAGGCCCACCTTCGACGACTGGGTCGGCCGGGAGATCGACAAGCTCTCCGACGTGATCAAGACCGCGCGGCCCGGCACCCCGGTCGGGGATTGGATCGACCTGGCGAGCATGCACAGCCGTCAGATGCGCGACGTCGGGACCACGATGGGCTTCGAGCTCCTCACGTATGTCGCCGATTCGCTCTGCGAGATCCTGGATGCCGTGGCCGCCGGCGCAGACCTCAACATGGATTCGATTACCTGCCATCTCGACGCGCTGTATCTCGCGCGCCAACGGCCCTATTGCCACATGAAGCCGGACCAGGTGCCGGAACTCACCAGCGGGCTACGCCGCGTGGTCCAGCGCGTGAGCACCTCGCCGCACGAGGGGTGAGGCAGGCCTCCCCGCCGGCTAGAAGATCACCTCTTCCGAGATGTCCGAGTGGGACAAGTCGGCCGTGAGGTCGCGCAGCTGGCGCGCGAGCCGATCCTTGAGCGCGGCGATGGAAATCATCGCAAGGACCGGGTGCGCGGGATCGGCCCCATTCACCAAGGTACCGGCGCCGGACAAAGCCGACAGCTTGGCGAGGATTTCGCTCAATGTGGCGAACTCCTGCTGAAGCCGGTCGAAGTCCTGCAACGCCACCACGAGATCGCGGTCGGCGCTTCGCTGCCGGATGGTCGTGAGATCCGTTATCCGCGCCACCGTCTGCTCGAAGCCGGCGACGGTCTCGCCCAGCACGACAGCGATCGCGGAAACGAAGGTCTTGATCTCGTCGTTGGTCGGTGGTGCCGTCTTGTCCGCGTCTTGGACCTTTACTGCTGTCACGAAAGGCGTCCCACCACCTGCTCGATCTTGGTGCGCAGAATATCCGCGGTAAACGGCTTGACGACGTAGTTGTTGGCCCCGGCCTGCGCGGCCTTGACCACCAGCTCGCGGTCGCCACGGCCCGTCACCAGGATGAACGGCACGCGGCGCGCCGCCGGATGGCCACGCACGGCGCGCAGGAGCTCGAGCCCGTCCATCTCCGGCATGTTGTAGTCTGAGATGATCAGATCGAGCGGCTGCAGCGACGCGGTGTCGATCGCCTTCTTGCCGTTCTCGGCCTCATGAATATGGCGGACGCCGATCTGCTCGAGCGTCATTCGCGTCATCTGCCGCACGCTATTCTGATCGTCGACAACGAGCACTTTAAGTCCTGCTGCGACTGGCATGTTCACCACTCCTCATTGAAGCCCACTGCCGAACTGTGGCGCGGGTCACTTAACTCTTAGTTCACAACCATCACGACCGGCTGGTCGGCATTGCCGACACGCGCGGCGGCGAGCGGAGACGTCTGGCTGACCGCGAGATCGGACAGCTTTTCGACGTCCAGAATGAGGGCAACGCGGCCGTTGCCCAGAATTGTCGCACCACCGACGCCGGGCACGGTCCCGTAACTTTCTTCCATACTCTTGACCACGACCTGCTGGTGGCCGCACAGCTCATCGACGATGAGACCGAAGCGCGTCCCGTCGCCGGCATCGGCGATGATGACGACGCGCTCGTCGGAATCGGACGGCACGCCGAGATCGAGCAGGTCACACAGGTGCACCAGCGGCACCAGATTGCCGCGCAGGCGGAGCATTCCGCGCCCGCCCAGCAGATTGTGGATGTCCGAACGCGACGGGCGCAGGCATTCGACGATGGCCGACATCGGCAGCACGTAGGTCTGCCCGCCGACCTTAATGACCATGCCGTCCATGACCGCCAGCGTCAGCGGCAGCGCCAGTTGCAGCGTCATGCCCCGGCCGCGTTCCGACTTGAGCGAGATGCGGCCGCCGACGTCCTGGATGTTGCGGCGGACCACGTCCATGCCCACGCCGCGGCCGGAAATGTCCGAGATCGTCTCGGCGGTGGAGAAGCCGGGCAGGAAGATGAGATTGGTGATCTCGTCCTCGGTCAGCACGGCATCCTGGCTGACCAGCCCCTTGGCCTTCGCCTTCTTCAGCACGCGATCCGGATCGATGCCGCCACCGTCATCGCGGACTTCGACGACGATACGGCCGCCTCGATGCTCCGCGGCGAGGCGGATCGTGCCCTCATCGGACTTGCCCGCGGCGAGCCTGTCCTGCGGGGCCTCGATGCCGTGGTCGATCGAATTGCGGATGATGTGGGTGAGCGGGTCGCCGAGACGCTCGATGATCGAACGATCGACCTCGGTGTTCTCGCCGTGCATTTCGAGCCGGACCTTCTTGCCGGTCTTGGTCGCCAGCTCGCGTACCAGACGCGGCATGCGTTGGAACACGGCGCCGATCGACTGCGCGCGCATGGACATCACGCTGTCCTTGAGCTCGCGCGTATGATGGATGACCTCGTCGAGGATCTGCGCCAAGCGGCTGCTCGATTCCTCGGGAAGGCCATGAACGATCTGGCCGAGCATGGCCTGGGCGATGACGAGCTCACCCACCATGTTGACGACGCGGTCGATCTTCTCCAGTTCGACGCGCATCGTGGTCGCGACCTGCTTGGCGGCGGCGGCGCGCGGTGGCGGCGCCGGCTCGTCGGCAACAGACGCCGGAACGATGCTCGGCGCAGGATGCACGGCCAAAGACGGAGCGAGCGGGGCCGAACCCACTGGCGCAGCCGCAAGCGGCAGCGGCTCGGGATCGAAGCTTGGGGGCAAAGCAGTCGTGTCGAGCGTGATCTCGAGCTCGCAGTCGCCGACCACGAATTCGAAGACTTCCTCGATCTGTTCGCGTCCGGCTGTGGTGACCAGCGTGCCGGTCCAGCCGATATAGGGACGGTCCGGCTCGAGTTCGGCCAGCGATGGCAGCCGCTCGGTCTCGGCGACGAGAGTGAGATCCCCAAGCTTTTTCAGCTCGCGAATGAGGTAAAGCGGCTCGTTCGCACGCTTCAACAGTTCCTGACCCGGGCGGAAAACGATGCGGAAGCTTTGTCCGCCGGTGGTTCCCTCCGGCGCGTCGAATGCATCGGAGCGGATCGGCATGAAATCGAGGTCCGCGAAATCCTCGGCTGGCGTATTGTCGTCGTCCTCGCCGTCTCTCGTGTCCTGTCCCAGCAGCCGCTCGAGCGCAGCGCGGGATTCAGCTCCATGATTATCGGGGATCGTCTCGCCGGCCCGTGTCATCGCGATGAGGTCCGTCAGGACGTCGTTCGCCGGAAGCAACACGTCGACATTGTCCGGGCTCGCCGCCAGCTTGCCGCTGCGCATCTCGTCGAGCACGGTCTCGAACACATGCGCGAACTTGATCAGGCCTTCGAACCCGAAGATGCCGGCGCCGCCTTTGACCGAATGAACCGAGCGGAACACGGCATTGATCGTATCGTCATCACCGTGGCCTTCACGAATATCGGTGAGCCCGGCCTCGATCTGCTGCAACGCTTCGCTGCATTCGTCAAAGAACGTCTGCTTCAGTTGATCCAAGCTCGACATGGCCCTACCCCAATTCCCCCGGCCGCTCAGCGCACGACTTTGTTGATCGTCGCGACCATCTGTTCCGGATCGAATGGCTTCACCATCCACCCGGTCGCACCCGCCTCGCGCGCGATGTTCCGCTTCTCGACTTCGCTTTCGGTGGTCAGCACGAGGATCGGGGTGCTCTTATTCCCCGACTTGCCGCGGATATGACGAATGACGCCGTAGCCGTCCATCTTCGGCATGTTGATGTCGGTGATGACGAGGTCGACGGGCTCCTTGGCGAACACTTCCACGCCGTCCTGGCCGTCGACCGCCTGCAGCACCTCGAAGCCGGCGTCAACCAGCGTGAACTTGAGCATGTCGCGGATCGTCTTGGAGTCGTCGATCGTCAAAATGCGTTTGGTCATCGGACGCTCATTTATGGAAAGGTCGGGCGCGGGCTCGCTGTCCTCGGAGATTGGCTCGGCGACTGCCGCCGGCATCGAACTGACCATCTCGCACGCCGGCACGTCGCCCCAACTCAGGCCGAGATCGGAAAACGCGCTGACGAAAGCTTCCGATGGGTTGTCGATCGTCATGAGATCGTTGTTTGCGCGCGCTGCCAGGATGATCTGAATGCACGGCAGCGTGATCGCCTCGACCTCCGAGGCATCGATCCGGAAGGGAATGTGCGGCACCATCCGATTGCGCATCGTGTCGAGAAATCCGTCCGCCGCCGCGAGATCGAGGACGGCCGGCAGTTTGAGCCCCATGTCGGTATCGGCTTGCATATCCATGCGCTGTCCGTTTGTCCCCAGGTCCGAAACTTACGCCGCGTCGATCGAGTTGCCGTGCCGCGCGCCCTCGGTGCCAGCCTCGCAGGCGTCGAGGATCGCATCGGCCATATGCGACAGCGAAATCTGCCGCATCACCGCGCCGCGTTCGAAGGCCGCGCGCGGCATGCCGTAGACCAAGGACGACTCTTCGTCCTGGCCCAGCGTCACAGCGCCCGCATTGCGCATCGCCAGAAGGCCATCGGCGCCGTCCTTGCCCATCCCGGTCAAGATCGCGCCGACGGCCGCGTTGCCGGCGATTTGCGCGAATGAGTGAAACAGCACATCGACCGACGGGCGATGGCCGGAGACGGGCGGCGCTTCGCTCAGCAGGCAGACGCGCTTGTTGTTGCGGCGCCCGAGTTGCAGATGATAGGCGCCCGGCGCGATATAGACGTGACCCGGCTCGATCACCTCTTCATGCGTCGCCTCGGAAACGGTCATCGGGCATTCGCGATTGAGACGTCCGGCGAACGCGGCCGTGAAGCGCGGCGGCATGTGCTGCGTGATCAGCGTCGGCGGGCAATCTGCCGGCAGGCCCATGAGCACGGTCTTGAGCGCCTCGACGCCGCCGGTCGATGCGCCGATCGCGAGGATCGTGTCGGCACGGCTGGCGGAACGCCGCGGCTGCGGCTTGCGCTGGATCGGCGCCATGCGCCGCTGGACGCCGACGCGCGAGCGCGCCGCGGCCTTGACCTTGTTCTGAAGTTCGGTGGCGAGACCCGCCTTGGCGCTGGCCAGATCGACGGTCGGCTTCGCCACAAAATCCACGGCGCCGATCTCGAGGGCTTCCAGCGTCACCTCGGCGCCAGCCTGCGTCAGCGTCGACACCATCACAACCGGGGTCGGACGCAGCGTCATGATCTTGCGCAGGAACGTAAGGCCGTCCATGTGCGGCATCTCGATGTCGAGCGTGACCACATCGGGATTGAGCGCCTTGATGCGCTCCCGGGCGACATGCGGATCGGGTGCCGTGCCGACAACTTCGATGTCCGGATCGGCGGACAACAGCGTTGTGAGCACCTGACGCATGAGCGCGGAGTCGTCGACGATCAGAACGCGGACCGGGGCGTTCGCTTTAATCATCAGGTGTCCCCAAAAAGTTGGATTTCGCCACCCGCGCTCTTGCGCGCCGACAGGCGACTGCCGTAATCGCTCTCCTCGCGCGACACGGCGAACGTGTCGTTGACCCCGAGCAGCTTGCGCACCACGCGGCCGGTCGAGGGGTAGTAGTGGATGCGCCGCGGCAGCACCCCGCCGAGATCCTGGGCGGCACAGCGCAGGCCTTCGGCCTCCAGATAACGCAAGACGAACTCGGCATTGTCGCTGCCGATCGCATTGCTTGAATCGGTGACGTTGCCGCCGCCGAACACTTTGACTTCCATGCGGTCGCGCGAGGCGCCCGCCTTGATCAGCTCGTTGATCAGCTTTTCCATGGCGAAGTTGCCGAACCGCGCCGATCGCGAATCGACACCCCAGGCGCCCGACTTGTGCTGCGGCAGCATGAAATGGTTCATGCCCCCGATGCCCGCGAGAGGATCGCGAATGCAGGCGGCGACGCATGATCCCAATACGGTGACGAGGACCTCGTCGAGCTTCTTGGTGATGTAGAACTCGCCGGGGAATATCTTGACCATCCATGCCGCACCTTGTGCGTCATAGATCCGCCGTCCGGTGACGGGGTGCATGCCTGCGTCATCGGTGCTTGGCTGCCGCAACGCTGCACTGACCGTCACTCACTCCTCCGATAGATCGTGCGGCCAACGGCGCGCAATTGGGGGTGAGTGCCGGTGAGAGATTCCGAATGACCGATGTAGAGCCAGCCGCCCGGCTTGATCTGATTGGCGAAGCGCTCGATCAGATTCGCCTTGGTCGGCGCGTCGAAATAGATCATCACGTTGCGGCAGAAGATGGCGTCGAACAGGCCGCGGAACGGCCAGGGGCTCATGAGATTGAGACGGCGGAAGGCAATGATCGCCCGCACGTCGTCGTCGACAACGACCTTCTCCTTGCCGCCGATGCTCGCGTGCTTGAAGAATGGGAGATAGGGCCGAGGGACGTCGTCAATCGCGTTGGGCGCGAATTCGCCACGCGACGCCCTGTTCAAGACTTCGGTATCGATGTCGGTCGCCAGGATTTTCACGTCGCGATTGGTAAAGCTGCGCAGCTCGCGCTTGAGCACGACCGAAATCGTGTAGGGCTCCTCGCCGCTCGAGCAGCCGGCCGACCAGACCCGCAAGCCTGCTCCGCCGGCCTGTCCAGCGGATTGCGAGAACGGCACCGCCACGCGTGCGCGGAAATGATCGAAGTGGTGGTCTTCGCGGAAAAATTTCGTGTGATTGGTCGAGATCGAGTTGATGAAGTTCTCGATCTCAGAGGCTTCGCTCAACAGGAACTCGCGATATTCGCGGAAAGAACCCATCTTGAGCGTGCGCAGGCGGCGCGACAGCCGGCTATAGACCAGGTTCCGCTTGCTGTCGGACAGGGCGATGCCGGCGTGCTCATAGGCGAGCTTGATGAGCGCCCGGAAATCATCGTCCGAGAAATCGAACTCACGTGGAGGAGCAACTAACGGCTCGCTGATGGCGAGGGCGGCAGCCCCTCCTGGGGCTTTCCTGAACATCAGAAATCTTTCCACTCATCGGCATCGATGGCGCTGGCGAGCGCGGTCTGCATGCGGCCGACCGGATTGCGCGGGGTGGCGGTGCGGACGGGAGCGGCGCGGCGCGTGACCGCTGGGGCCGCCGCCGCGGGCTGCGCCGGACGCGGAGCCGCGGCTTTCGGCCCTGGCGCAGGGCGCTTGGCCTGA
>DATARB010000264.1:0-4288 GCA_036264375.1 Pseudolabrys sp. | reverse complement strand
ACCAACGGCTTGAAGCTCATCAACGACGCGCTGACCGCGACCAAGCTCGACGCCAAGAGCGCCGTTTTCCTGCACGCCAACGACACGTTCGGCACGGCGCAACGCCAGGCGATGGACAAGATTTTTCCGACCGCCGGGCTGCCGTTCAAGCTGCTCGACTCGATCGCCTACGATCCCAAGGCGCAGGACCTCTCGGTCGAGGTCACCAAGATCCGCTCGCTCAATCCCGACGTCCTACTGGTGGTGACGCGCGCGGCCGATGCGATCAAGCTCGTGCGCGACATGGTGCGCCAGCGCTTCGAGCCGAAGGCCATCATCTCGCCCGGCTCACCCGGTCTCTACGACGAGGAGTTCTACCAGGCGCTCGGTCCGCTAGCGGACTACGCGATGTATAATATCCCGTGGGCCAATCCAAAGTCGCAAATGACGCAGGCGCTGGAAGCGGCGTTCACGCCGGCCAATCCAAAATTCCGCTTCGCGGTCGAATGCTTCAACGTCGGCTTCACCTTCGAGGCGCTGCTGGTCGCCGCCGCAGGCCACAAGGCCGCCGGCACGACCAGCGGCCCGGAGGTCATGAAGGCGATCCACGCCACCAATCTCGTAGA
Source organism: Pseudolabrys sp. (assembly GCA_036264375.1). Classification (GTDB taxonomy): domain Bacteria; phylum Pseudomonadota; class Alphaproteobacteria; order Rhizobiales; family Xanthobacteraceae; genus Pseudolabrys. The sequence continues at coordinate 3,683 of DATARB010000264.1, read as the reverse complement.
GCATGTGATGATCGGCCCCCCGATCAAGTTCGACGAGAAGGGCCAGAATATCGGCATCCCGTCGGCCGTGGTGCAGAACCGCGGCAGGACGCCGACGGTGACGCTGCCGGCGGATGTCGCCACCGCCGCGCCGGTGCTGCCGATCCCCGGCTGGCAGAAGCGCACCTGAGAATGACTGCATGTCTCGCTCGCGAGCAATCACCCGCTCGTCCCCGCGAAAGCGGGGACCCAGCGCAAAAATGCTGGATTCCCGGTTGCGCGGGAATGAGCGGAGCAAGTGGCGTCGCAAACCGGATAAGTTCTAACGAGCGAAGCGGCCCGGGGGAAAGCCTCGGGCCGTTACTCAATGACCATTGCGATCATCCTCAACGTTATCATCCAGGGCGTGCTCACTGGCCTCGTCTACGGGCTTATGGCGCTCGGACTGTCGGTTATCTTCGGCGTCGTGCGCGTGGTGAATTTCGCTCATGGCGAATTCGCCGTGGTGGCCATGTACGCGACTTATCTGCTGTTCGTGACACTCGGTCTCGATCCGATCGTTTCGCTGTTCCCGATCGCGATCGTGTTCTTTGGCGTCGGCTATCTGTTGCAGGCGACCTTGATCAATCGCTTCGTCGGCCGGTCCGAGCATGAGCAGTTCATCCTGCTGGTCGGCATCGCCATCATCATCGTCAACGGCCTGCTGATGATTTTCGGGCCAGACGCGCGGCCGACCAACCTGCCTTATGCGATCGAAAGCTACATGATCGGCGACGTGTTCATCGACAAGGCGCGCGTCTATGCCGCCGTCGGCGCAATCGTCGTCTCGTCGGCGCTGTTCGCCTTCTTCCGCTACACCACGATCGGAACGGCCATCCGCGCCTGCGCCGACAATCTCACCGGCGCCGCCGTGGTCGGGCTCAATGTGCGGCGCCTCTATGCCTTCACCTTCGGGCTCGGTCTCGCCTGCGTCGGCGCCGCTGGCGCTTTGATGGTGACGATCGCCGATGCGAGCCCGCTGCTGGCGCAGTCGTTCACGCTGCTGTCATTTACGATCGTCATCGTCGGCGGCCTGGGCTCGATGGCGGGTGCGCTGGTCGGCGGCATCCTGATCGGCGTCTCCGAAGCGCTCGCCAGCTTCTTCCTCGCCCCGTCGATGAAGAGCATGTTCTCCTTCGCCTTGCTCGTCGCGGTGCTGGTGCTGCGCCCGCAGGGCCTGATGGGCCGCCGCGCATGAGCAGCATGTGGTCGGCAATGCCAGTGCGCGGCCGCGCGATCCTGCTCGTACTTGTCGCGCTGCTGCTGGCGGCGCCGTTGGCGCTCGACCGCTACGTCATCTCGATCTTCATCCTCATCTTTTACTTCGCTTATGTGGGCCAAGCCTGGAATCTGATGATGGGTTTCGCCGGGCAACTCTCGCTCGGCCACGCGCTCTATGCTGGTCTCGGCGGTTATGTCGCGGCGCTATTGTGGTTCTATTTCGGCATCGGGCCGTGGCTTGGTGTCTTCGCCGGCGTCGCGGTAGCGGCGGCCTTCGGCGCGGTGATCGGCTGGCTCGGCTTCCGCTTCGGGATTCAGGGCGTCTACTTCGCGCTGCTGACCATCGCCTTTGCAGAGTTCACGCGCATCGCCTTTGACAACATGGCCTTTACCGGCGGCGCCGGCGGGCTGTTCCTGATGTACGAGCCGCAGCGCGCAGGCGAATGGTGGAACCTGCGTGGCGGGCCTTTGCTGTTCTACTATCTCGGCTTCGCGCTGGCGGCAGGCGCGGCGCTGCTGACCGCCTGGCTCGCGCGCTCGCGCATCGGCTATCAATGGCTCGCCGTGCGTGAGGACGAACAGGCGGCGCTGTCGCTCGGCATCAACGCCTTCCGTGCCAAGATGATCGCCGTGCTCATTTCGGCGGCCATGACGGCGGTCGGCGGCGTCTTCGCCGCCTTCTATTACAACAGCCTGTTTCCCGCGCAGGCCTTCGACATCGGCCGCTCCATCGAGATCATCCTGGCGCCGATCATCGGCGGCTTGGGGACCATCTTCGGTCCCATCGTCGGGGCCTTCATCCTCACGCCGCTGGGCGAAATCCTGATCGCGTTGACCGAGAAGCTCGGCATCGATGCGCCCGGGGCGAAAGCTGTATTCTATGGCCTCACGCTGTGCGCCATCATCGTGCTGCGCCCGGATGGCATCTGGCCCTGGCTCAAGCGCATCCTCGGCCTGGCGGAGCGTGACCGATGAGCGGCTTGCTCCAGGTGGACAACATCAGCAAGCGCTTCCGCGGTCTCTTGGCCGTGGATCGGCTGAGCTTCGAGGTGCCGGAAGGCGGCATCTTCGCGGTGATCGGGCCGAACGGCGCCGGCAAGACGACGCTGTTCAACATGATCGCCGGCGCCTTCCAGCCGTCGAACGGCAGTATCACCTTCGCGGGCGAGCGCATCGACGGGCTGACGTCGGACAAAGTCTGCCGGCGCGGCATCGGCCGCACCTTCCAGATCGTGCGGCCATTCCCGGCGCTATCGGTTGAGGACAACGTCGTGGTCGGCGCGCTTCTGCACCGGGCCCACGCGGCGGATGCGCGCAATCATGCGCAGGAGGTGCTGCGGCGGCTCGATCTCTACGACAAGCGCGCGCAGCGGGCGTCGTCGCTGACGCTGCCCGACCGCAAACGGCTGGAGGTCGCGCGCGCGCTCGCCACCGATCCGAAGCTTTTGCTGCTGGACGAGGTGATGGCGGGGCTGCGCCCGACTGAGACCGACCGCATGGTTGCCATCCTCAAGGAGCTCAATCGGGAGTCCGGGCTGACCATCCTGTTGATCGAGCACGTGATGCGGGCGGTGATGGCGCTGGCCGGACAAATCCTTGTGCTGCATCACGGTGCCGCCATCGCCCGGGGCGTGCCGGCGGAGGTCGTGCGCGATCCGGCGGTGATCCATTCGTATCTTGGCGCGGAGGATCTCGCATGATGCTTCTTGCGCCTCCACGCATGCTCCGCTCATTCCCGCGCAAGCGGAAATCCAGAGCAACGGACACAGAGCTATCACAGGGCGGCTCTGGGGCCCCGCTTTCGCGGGGACGAGCGGAGAGGATGGTCTGATGCTTCGCGTCGAGAACCTCGACGTCTTCCATGGCGACGCGCAGGCGCTCGATGGCGTCTCCCTGGAGATCGAGCAGGGCGCCATCGTCGCCATCGTCGGCGCCAACGGCGCCGGCAAGACCTCGCTCATCCGCACCATCGCCGGCATGCATAGACCGTCGCGCGGGCGCATTCTCTATCGCGACCGGGATATCGCTGGGTGGCCGAGCCATAAGGTCTGCGATCTCGGCATCGGGCAGGTGGCGGAAGGGCGACAGGTCTTCCCGACGCTCTCGGTCGGCGAGAACCTCGCGATGGGCGCCATGCTGCCGCGCGCGCGGGTGGCCCGCGCCGCCAATCTCGAAAAGGTCTATGCGATGTTTCCGGTGCTCACCGAGCGCCGCAACCAGGCCGCCGGCACGCTCTCCGGCGGCGAGCAGCAGATGCTCGCCATCGCCCGCTGCCTCATGGGCGCGCCGGACTTGGTGATGTTCGACGAGCCGTCGCTCGGCCTTGCGCCGGCCATCGTGCACAACGTGCTCAGAATCGTGCGTGACCTCAATCGCGACGGGCTCACCTGCGTGCTGGTGGAGCAGAACGTGGCGGTGTCGCTCAAACTCGCCAGCCAGGCTTA
>DATARB010000189.1:0-3380 GCA_036264375.1 Pseudolabrys sp. | reverse complement strand
CCCGGCCATGGCCGCGGCGGCCGCCATCACCGGCCGGCTCACCGACGTTCGCAAGCTTTGAAAAAGTGAGACAAAGCCATCATGGACAAATTCACGATCTGGAAGGCGGTCGCGGTTCCCTTCGACCAGGCCAATATCGACACCAACCAGCTTTGCCCCACGCGGTTCAACAAGGTCGAGAAGGGGCCCAAATTCGCGCAGGTGCTGTTCCACGACCTGCGCTTCAACCCGGACGGCTCGGAGAAGCCCGATTTCATTCTCAATCAACCGGCTTACCGCAAGGCCGGGATCATCGTGGCGGAGCGGAACTTCGGCTGCGGCTCCTCGCGCGAGAGCGCCGTCTACGCGCTCGCGACCTTCGGAATAAGATCGATCATCGCGCCGAGCTTCGGCGACATCTTCTTCAACAACTGCCTCAAGAACAGCGTCGTGCCGGTCATGCTCGATGCCGAGACCTGTGCCGCCATCCGCGCGCAGCTGCGGGCGCGGGTCGCAGCCGAGATCATGGTGGACCTGGAACGGCAGGTGGCGACCGACACGGAAGGCCGCGAGCATGCCTTCAGCATCCACCCCCGGCGCCGCCGATGCCTGCTCAACGGGCTCGACGACATTGCGCTGACCGCGCAGTACCTGGACGTGATCGAACCGTTCGAGGCGGCCTACCGGCAGGAATTTTCGTGGCTCGATCCGGGCCCGGCCAGGCAACGTGAATGAGCGTAGAGTGGGCAAAATTGCCCGGCACTGCGATCACGATGCCGGAGAGTCGCGTAATTTTGCCCACGCGCTTGCACCGCGAGGTCCCGCCGCGCGGGGAACGCGCCGGTACACCGTGCATTATTCGACGCTGCGGCGTTGACGCGTCGCCCACCCTACAAGATCGAGCATCCGACAATGCAAAATGAAACTGTTTCCAGATTGGCTACCAGCATCGAGGCGAGCCTGGCGGAACGGTTCGGCGAGCGGTTGCCGGTCGATCCTGCGCTTGCGGGCCTCGACGAGCTCGCCCGCATCGGCGGCCACCGGGTGCATCGGGATTTCCTCGACAAGCCGGTCGACCCCGCGCTGCTGCGGCTGCTTTGCGCCTGCGCGTTGTCGGCGCCATCCAAGAGCGATCTCCAGCAGGCGGTATTCTCATCCTGCACGATCCGCAGCAGCGGCAGGCCGTCATCTCGCTGATGCCCGATATGCCCTGGCTCAAGGACGCACCGGTGCTGCTGGTGTTCCTCGCCAACGGGAGCCGCACCCCTGAGCTGGCGCGCCTGCGCGGCAAGCCGTTCCCGAACGATCATCTCGACCTGTTGTTCAATGCGATCGTCGACAGCGCCATCGTGATGACGACCTTCATGCGGGCCGCCGCCGCGGTCGGCCTCGGCTGCTGCCCGCTCAGCGCCATTCGCGACGAGCCCGATCGGATGAACGCGCTGCTGGCGCTGCCGGCGCGCGTGACTCCGGTCGCCGGCCTCGCCGCCGGATGGCCGGCCAAGGCCGGGCGGATCACGCCGCGCCTTTCCCTGGAGACGACGCTGCATCAGGATCGCTACCGGCAAGGCGATCTCGATCGACAGATCGACGCCTACGATCGGCGCCGCGCGGCGGCGCAGCCCTACCGGCGCCAGCGCGCGGTCGAGCGCTGGGGCGAGGCCGAATTCTACGGCTGGTCCGAGGACAAGGCGCGGCAATACGCGGAACCGCTGCGCGACGATTTCGGGGCATTCCTGCGGTCGAAGGGCTTTTGTCCGGACTAGCCCGTCTTATTCACCCAAATTACTGAAAAGAGCGACGGATGTGGCGGGAAGCCGCAATTCGATTCATGGTTCTGGTTGCGAGACCGAATCACGGATCGATTGAGGAGCGCCACACCCGTCATGAGCGAAGATACCCTGCTTCCGTTCGATCTTCCATCGGTTGCGCGCAAGAAATTGAGCGTCGGGTTCGACGGCGGGCAACTCTCGTCGGATGCGGGCGTGCTTGTGCTGCGCGGCGTGGAGAAGAAGCTCGGGCTTGCTGCGCGGCTTGCGGGGTGCATGCGGGATCGGCGCGATCCCGATCGCATCGAGCACCCGCTTGAGGAGATGCTTCGGCTGCGGATGTTTGCGATCGCGGCGGGCTACGAGGACGCCAACGATTGCGATTCACTCCGATACGATCCGATCTTTAAGATGGCGATCGGGCATGCGCCGGAGAGCGGCGATGCTTTGTGCTCGCAGCCCACCATGTCGCGGCTGGAGAATGCGCCGTCGAAGATCGAGATTGCCCGACTGATGGCAGCGCTGGTGGATGGGTTCTGCGAAAGCTACCGGCGGGCGCCATCCTCGATCACGCTTGACATCGACGATACGTGCGACACGGTGCATGGCCATCAGCAGCTCTCGCTGTTCAACGCCCATTACGACGAGCGCTGCTTTCTGCCGATCCACATCTATGATGCCGCAAGCGGCAAGCCGGTGGCGATGATCCTGCGCGAGGGCAAGACGCCGTCCGGCGCAGAGGTCCGCACGGTCCTCAAGCATGTCATCAAGCGCATTCGCCGGCATTGGCCCAAGGTCCATATCCTGGTGCGCGGCGACAGCCATTACGGCCGCGACGAGGCCATGGAGTGGTGTGAAGAAACCCAAGGCGTTGACTACGTTTTTGGCTTTGCCGGCAACGATGTCCTTCATGCTTTGACGCGCGAGGCGGCCGACGCGATCGCGCTGCAGCGCGCACTATCGAGCAAAGAAAAGCTCCGCGGCTTCAAGGCCTTTCGCTATGGCGCCGGGAGCTGGGACAAGGAACGGCGCTTCGTGGCGCGCATCGAGGCAACCCCGAAGGGGCTGGATGTGCGCTATGTCGTCACCTCGCTCAAGGCCGGCGCCAAGCATCTTTACGAGACCATCTATTGCGCGCGGGGAAACGCCGAGAACTGCATCAAGCTGCACAAGAGCCAGCTCGCTTCCGACCGCACCTCCTGTCGCGATCCCAAAGCCAACCAGTTCCGCCTGGTCCTGCACACCGCCGCCTATTGGCTTTTGCTTGCCATGCGCGACGCCGCTCCGAAGCGCTCGCCGCTATCGACTGCAGAGTTTGCAACGATCCGCCTTCGCCTGATCAAGATTGCGGCGCGCGTCGTTGAGGGTGCCGCCCGCATTCGGGTCTATCTGCCCACGGCATGTCCCGACCGCGCTGTCTTCCGTGCGCTCGCTGGCCGGCTCTGCGCCGCAGGACCATAGCCATCGCGGCATGGTCGCCGCATCGAGCCCTTCGTCGAAACCTCCAACCAAGCAAAATCAAATCGTCAACCGCCGCGTCGCCACTCTTCGACGCGATCGCGGCAGCGTGCGTGCCGCGCAAAAGTCGCGCTGAGCCTTCGCAATTACGCTATTTTGGGTGAATAAGACGGG
>DATARB010000171.1:0-8167 GCA_036264375.1 Pseudolabrys sp. | reverse complement strand
CCAAATGGCTCGCAAGATCACGCGCCAGGACATGCGCGACGCTGCCGAGAAGTACAAGAACTGGGGCAAGTGGGGCCCGGACGACGAGATCGGCACGCTCAATTTCACCAGCGCCGACGACATCGTCGCCGCGACGCGCCTGGTGAAGAAAGGCAAGGTGATCTCGCTCGCGCTCAACTTCGACCATCTCGGTCCGCAGGGCGCCAAGAGCAAATATCCGTCGATGGGCCGCACCAATCCGATCCACACCATGCTGCGCACCGGCACCGACGCCTATTCCGGCGCGCTCGACAAGCGCGGCATCCGCGCCGCCGACGACATGGTGGTGATGCCGCTGCAATGCGGCACGCAATGGGACGGGCTCGGCCACGTATTCTATGAGAACTATATGTGGAACGGCTACGACTGCCGCGAGGTGACCTCGGCCGGCGCGCAGAAGTGCGGCATCGAGAAGACCAAGAACAAGATGGTCGGCCGCGGCGTGCTGCTCGATGTCGCGCGCTACAAAGGCGTCGAGTCGCTCGACGACGGCTACGGCATCACCAACGAGGACCTCTACAACACCGCGAAGAAGCAGAAGATCGAGCTCAAGCGCGGCGATTACGTCATCGTCCGCACCGGCATGATGGAGCGTTGCCAGAAGGCGGGAAGCTGGGACGGATATCCGGGCGGCGATGCGCCGGGCTTCTCGTTCGAGACGCTCGACTTCGTCAGGCAGACCGAACTCGCCGCGCTCGCCAGCGACACCTGGGGCTGCGAAGTGCGTCCGAACGAGAGCGAGGAGGGCATCAACCAGCCCTGGCACTGGATCACGATTCCGATCATGGGCATGACCATGGGCGAAATCTTCGAGCTCAAGGAGCTCGCCGAGGATTGCGAGCAGGACAAGACATACGAATTCCTGTTCGTCGCGCCGGCCATCCCGATCACCGGCGCGGTCGGCTCGCCGGTCAACCCGCTGGCGATCAAGTAGTCTTTTGCTGCCTTACCCCGCGAAAGCGGGGTACCCAGTAAACGCAAGCGCTCGCGGTTGAATGTAAGACCGAGCTTACTGGATCGCCCGCTTGCGCGGGAGATGAGCAGAAGAGGAGTTGGACATCATGGCCAAGCAATATCCGGTGACGCACACCGACGCTGAATGGCGCAAGCTGCTGACGCCGGAACAGTACGAGATCATGCGCGACCATGGCACCGAACGGCCGGGAAGCTGCGCGCTCTTGAATGAGAAGCGGGCCGGCACGTTCCGTTGCGTGGCCTGCGATCAGCCGTTGTTCGTTTCCAAGGTGAAGTTCGAAAGCGGAACCGGATGGCCGAGTTTTAACGATCCGGTGCCGGGCGCCGTCGAAACGGAGACGGACCAAAGCCACGGCATGGTGCGTGAGGAAGCGCATTGCAGCCGCTGCGGCAGCCATCTCGGGCACGTGTTCGATGACGGCCCGCCGCCGACGCATCTGCGCTACTGCATCAACGGCGTCGCCTTGAAATTCGAGCCGGCCTGAGCGGCCGGCTCACAAGAAGTAATTGGGAAGGGAAGCGATGACGACGATCGGTCACAATCAGAAAAAACTCGGCGCGGAAGTCATCGCCGACATGCTCAAGGGCTACGGCGTCACGCATGTGTTCATGGTGCCGGCGGTCCTGCGCCGCACCTTCGCCGAGATGGAGCGGCGGACGGACATTGCGCGCATCCACTGCCACGGCGAGAAGTCCGCCGCCTATATGGCCGACGGCTATGCGCGCGCCTCGGGCAAGCCGGGCATCTGCATGGCGCAGGTGATCGGCGCGCTGAACCTCGCCGCCGGCCTGCGTGATGCGTATCTGGCGCATTCGCCGGTGATCGCCATCACCGGCGGCCGCGACCCGAAGACCAAGTTCCGCAAGGTCTATCAGGAGATCGATGACGTCCCGGCCTTCGAGCCGGTGACCAAGTTCAACGCCACGATCGATGATATTTCGCGCGCGCCGGACATGCTGCGGCAGGCGTTCCGCGTGGCGACCTCCGGCGCGCCGGGGCCGGTGCACCTGCAATTCCGCGGCAACGAGGGCCAGCTTGATCTCGAGGAAGCGGAGATGGAGCCGCTGGTCGAGCCGCAGTTCGCGCAGGTGCCGCCGTTCCGTCCCGAGCCGCAGGCGGAGCATGTCGCCGCCGCGCTCGCGCTGTTGCAGAAGGCGGAGCGGCCGATCTTTGTCGCCGGCGGCGGCCTGCGCGCCTCCGGCGCGGCGCGCGAACTGGTTGCGCTGGCCGAGGCCTTGCAGATTCCCGTCGCGACCTCGCTCAACGCCAAGGACGCGATCGCCGGCACGCATCCGCTGTCGGTCGGCGTTGTCGGCAGCTATTCGCGCGAGAGCGCCAACCGCGCGGTGAACCGCGCCGATCTCGTCTGCTTCATCGGCACCGAGACCGGCGGAATGACCACGCATTTCTGGGCGGTGCCAAAAATCGGAACGCCGGCGATCCAGATCGATATCGAGCCGGAGTCGATCGGCCGCAATTATCCGCTGCAGGCGAGCGTGCTCGGCGACGCCAAGGCCGTGCTGACGAAGATGATTGCGCAGGCCGACAAGAGCAGCGCGGGCAAGCGCGCGTCCTGGATCAAGGAGATCGCAACGCTGCGCAGCGAATGGGCGGCGAACTACAAGGCGATGCTCGAGTCCGATGCGGTGCCGATCCATCCGGGACGCATCTGCGGCGAGCTGACCAGGCACGTGCCCGACGATGCCATCGTTGTTGTCGATACCGGTCACGCCGGCATGTGGATGGGCGGCCTTTACGATCTGCGCGTGCCGACGCAGAGCTACATCCGCAGCGCCGGCCATCTCGGCTGGGCCTTCCCGGCCGGAATGGGCGCGAAGGCCGCATGTCCGGATCGGCCTGTCGTTGTTTTCACCGGCGACGCCGGGTTCTGGTACCACATCGGCGAAATCGAGACGGCAGTGCGCTGGAACCTCGCATCCGTGACGGTCGTCAACAACAATGGCGGCGGGAACCAGAGCAAGCGCGGCTTCGATCGTGTGTACGGTGGCGAACAGAATAATCGCTCGCGCGAATTGTGGACCTACAAGCCGATGAACTTCGCGAGGCTCGCCGAGGACATGGGCGCCCTGGGGATTCGTGTGGATAACCCGAACGATTTTGCGCCGGCGCTCGCGCGCGCCATCGCTTCGAAACGCCCCGCGGTGATCGATGTCGCCACCGATATCGAGGCACTTGCGCCTACGGCTGTAACGTGATCGGTACACCCGTCATCGAAGCTTCATAATCCCCGACTGAGACAATTAGTTCCGCTGCCCGGAAGGGGTGCGTTTAGCGCCCCTGGTTTGCTCGATTTTTGTCTCAATTCAGCCCCACCCCCTGCGTCAAAAATTCACATCGGGGTCGGTGATTTGTGGAACCATGCCGGCTCCGCAATTCGGGGGTAATGCCAGCCTAATGCTGACGGCGCGCCACGCGGCCATCCGGCTGCTGAAGCTGACCATGGTTGCATCGCTGGTATTTCCGGCGGTGCTGTTCGCGTTCGCGGGCTGGGTCAGCTATCGCAATTTCGAGCGCGTCACCGACGAGCGCATCTATCGCTCGCTCGACATCCTGCATGAGCACGCGCTCAAGGTTCTTCAGACGCTCGACCGCACCTTCGCCGAGGTTGACGAAATCCTGCGCGGCATGTCGGACGACGAGATCCGCTCAAACGAGGGACCGCTGCATCAGCGGCTCGATCATATCGTGCAGGCGTTGCCGCAACTGCAGGGCATCGCGATCATCGACCGCAACGGCCACCCTTTGGTCTCGTCCAACGTGGCGCCCGTGCAGAAGGAACTCGACTTCACCGACCGCGACTACTTCAAGGCCGAGAAGGACGGTGATCCCGGCATCTACATCAGCACCATCCACCGGCCGCGCATGGGCGGGATCGGCAGCTATTTCTTCGCGCTGTCGAAACGGCGGCCCTCGGATGACGGGCGCTTCAACGGCATCATCTCGATCGCCGTGCTGCCTGAGTATTTCGAGCAATTCTACGCGCGCATGAGCAGCAACGAAGGCAGCTATTTCGGGCTCGCGCGCGAGGATGGCACCTTCCTGGCGCGCCATCCGGCGCTCGATGATCGCCGGCTCAAGCTCGATGATCGCAGTGAATTCCGGCAGGGCGTCCTCGCCGGGCAGGATCGCACCATCTATTCGGTCGATTCCCAGCTCGACAAGGTCGACCGGCGCATCGGCTATCGCAAGCTTACGGGCTTCCCGCTCTACGTCCTCGCCGGCGTGGAAAAGTCGGCGATGATCGGCGACTGGTTCGGTGACATCAGCAGTCATTTGATCTTCGGTGTGCCGCTCACGGCCTTCCTCTATGCGGGTTTGGCGCTGGCGTTGCGCCGCACGCGGCGGCTCTACGACGAGGCGGACCGGCGCGAGATGGCCGAGGGCGCGCTGCGCCAGGCGCAGCGGCTGGAGGCGATCGGGCAATTGACCGGCGGCGTCGCCCACGACTTCAACAACCTGCTGATGATCATCAGCGGCAGCGCGCAAAGGCTGCGCCGCGAACTGACCGAGGAGAAGTATACGCGGCTCCTGGACATGATCGGCACCGCGACCCAGCGCGGCGAGACGTTGACACGGCAGTTGCTCTCGTATTCGCGCAAGCAGACGCTATCGCCGCAGGTGGTGGACCTGGCGCAGCGGCTGCCGCTGATCCGCGATCTGCTCACCCGCTCGCTGCGCTCCGACATCGAGATCAAGGTCGATGTGCCGGACGCAATCTGCGCCGTGCGCATCGATCCCGGCGAGTTCGAACTCGCCATCCTCAATCTGGCGGTCAATGCCAAGGACGCCATGCCGGGTGGCGGCACGCTGACGCTGCGGGCAAAGCCGGTGACATTGAAGGGCGAGGCGACGGAGGAGGGGCTCTCCGGCGAGTTCGTCGCCATCCGCGTGGCCGATACCGGGCACGGCATTCCGGCCGACATCCTCACGCGCGTGTTCGAGCCGTTCTTCACCACCAAGGAAGTGGGCAAGGGCACGGGGCTCGGCTTGAGCCAGGTCTATGGCTTTGCCAAGCAGTCGGGCGGCACGGCGACCGTGTCGAGTACCGAGGGGCGCGGCACGGCGATCACGCTGTATCTGCCGCGCAGCCAAGAGGCGCCGGCGGTTGAAGCGCCTCCCGTCGTTGCGCAGGCGCCGTCCGAGGCGGCCGGCACCGTGCTGCTGGTCGAGGACAACGCCGACGTCGCCGAAGTCGGCGCCGGTTATCTGCGCCAGCTCGGTTTCCGGGTGCGCAGCGTCGCCAATGCACAAGCGGCGATCGCCGCGCTGCGGCTCGACGCGGATGTCGATCTCGTGTTCTCGGATATCCTGATGCCCGGCGGCATGAACGGACTCGAGTTGGCGAGCGAGATCGCCGCGCGCTTCCCCGGCATTCCGGTGCTCTTGACCACCGGCTACAGCGCCAGTGCCCAGGACGCCGTGCGGCAAGGCGTCATCGTGCTGCAAAAGCCGTATGACCTCGAAGGCCTTCGCCGTAACATCCGCGAGGCGATTGAAAACGTCAAAAGCCGCAGCCTGAAGCAGACGGCGTAGGCGGATCATCAGAGCCTGTTGCGGTAACCTGGGTTCGCCCGCGCGTCGCCGCGGAAGCGGGGACCCAGTTCTTAAAGTCCGGTTTTGCTTTGCTTTCTGGATTCCCGCTTACGCGGGAATGAGCGAAGCATGGCGCGACGCAAACGGAGCCCGCTCTCGTGTGGTGGATTTGAAGGTCGCACCGGAGATCGCGGCAAAGTATGGCGAACTTCGGAATCGGGACACTAGCGCCCGACCGGCGCGAACTTCTGCGCGCGCTTACCGGTATCGACCTCCGTCGTGTAAATGTTGCCTTTGCTGTCGACGGCGATGTTGTGCACCCAATGGAATTCGCCGGCATTGCGGCCATTGCGGCCGAAGCTGCCGACCACCTCGCCGGTCTCGCGCACCAGCGTGCGCACCTCGTTATTGGCGCCGTCGGCATTCATCATGAAGGTCTGCGCCGGGCCCCAGAAATCGAGGTCCCACAAAGAGCCCTGCTGCAACGTCTCCTTGGCGACGAAGAACTCCTTCACGAAGCTGCCGTCCTTATGGAAGACCTGGATGCGGTCGTTCTGCCTGTCGCAGACATAGACGAGACCGTCTTTTGCGATGCGCACGCAGTGCACCGGGTTGCCGAACTGTTGCGGCGGCGGGCCCGATGGATTGTAGGTGATCTTCTCGTCGGTCGCGGGCTTCCCATAGGCGCCCCATTGCCGCTTGAAGGCGCCGGTGTCTGCATCGAACACGATGACGCGGTGATTGTAATAGCCGTCGGCGACGTAAAGCTCGTTGGTCTCCGGATCGACGGCGGTGTTGGCCGGCCGCCCAAGCCGCGTATGATCGCTGCTGTTGGTCTGCGGACCCAACTTGCCGATCTGCAGGACGAACTTGCCGTCCTTGGTGAACTTCAGCAGTTGCCCGTCATTGGTGCCGTTGCCGCCGATCCAGACGAAGCCTTTGTAGTCGATCTGGATGCCGTGCTCGTTCTCCGGCCAGTCATAGCCCTGGCCCGGTCCGCCCCAGGCGCGCAGCAGCTTGCCGCTGGTGTCGAATTCCATCACCGGCGGCGCCGGCACGCAGCATTTGGTGCGCGGCGGATTAAAGCTCGCCGCCTTCTCGTCGTCGGTCAGCGTGCGCGGGCGCTGGATCACCCAGACATTGTCGTTGGCGTCGACCGCGACGCCGGCGGCCTGTCCCATGATCCAGTTGTTCGGCAGTGTCTGCGGCCACGACGCATCGACTTTGAAGGTCGGGGGCTCCGCCGCAACGGAAGGCAGGGCGGCGCCGATCAACACGGCAGCCGCCGTCAGAATGATCCTCATGGTCGTCTCCCGGGCTGCCGCCATCGTTGTGGGGTGAGGCGGCTTTGCCCACAAGCGTCGTCCTACAGCCGGGCGGCGGTCAAGGGGATCTTCCCTCTCCCCGCGCTTGCGGGGAGAGGGAAGGAGGCTAACCCTCCCCGATCTCCTTCAAAATCTCCGCCGTGTGCTGGCCGAGCAGCGGGGCGGGGTGTTCGCTCGCCGCCCTCCAGCCGTCGAACACGATCGGCGTGCGCACGCCGGGGATGGTGCCGCCCTTGGCGGCGTCGCTCGGCAATTCGAGCTTCATGCCGCGGTGGACCACCTGCGGGTCCTTGAACACCTGCTCGAGATCGTTGATCGGCCCGGCCGGCACGCCCTGCGCCTCGAGCTTCTCGAGCAAATCGTCGCGCTTCATCGCCGAGGTGAGCTCGGACAATTTGCCGATCAGCTCCTCGCGATGCTTCAGGCGGCCGGTATTGTCCTTGTACTCCGGGTTCGACGCCAACTCGGGCGCGCCCAGTACATTGCAGAACTTGATGTACTGGTTGTCGTTGCCGGTGGCGACGATGGCATAGCCGTCGGACGTCGGGAACACCTGATACGGCACGATGTTGGCGTGCGCATTGCCGATGCGTTTCGGCACCTTGCCCGAGACGAGATAGTTCAGCGCCTGGTTCGACAGCACGCCGACGGTGGAGTCGACGAGCGATGTATCGACGTAGCAGCCCTTGTTGGTCTTCTCGCGCTGCGCCAGCGCGGCGAGGACACCGATCACCGAATAGCAGCCGGTGAAGATGTCCGACATCGGGATGCCGATGCGTGTCGGCTCGCCGTCGGGCATGCCGGTGAGGTCCATGATGCCGCCCATGCCTTGCGCCATGAGGTCATAGCCGGCGCGCTTGGCGTAAGGCCCATCCTGGCCGAAGCCGGTGACCGAGCAATAGATCAGCCGGGGGCATTCGTCCTTGAGGCTCTTGTAGTCGAGGCCGAACTTGGCGAGCCCGCCGACCTTGAAGTTCTCGATGAGCACGTCCGAACGCGCGGCCAGCTTGCGCACCAGACGGCGGCCTTCATCGCTTTCGAAGTCCAGTTCGATCGAGCGTTTGCCGCGGTTGGCGGCGTGGAAGTAGGCCGAGCCGATCGGTTTGCCGTCCTTGCCTTCCACGAACGGAGGTCCCCAGGCGCGCGTATCGTCGCCGGCGCCCTTGCGCTCGACCTTGATCACGTCGGCGCCGAGATCGGCCAGCATCTGCCCGGCCCAGGGCCCCGCCAGGATGCGGGCAAGTTCGAGAACGCGGACGCCCGCCAATGGCTT
>DATARB010000161.1:0-8223 GCA_036264375.1 Pseudolabrys sp. | reverse complement strand
CCTGACGGATGCGGGCTTGGCCCACCTGGAAGGGCGGCTGCGCTTCCACCTGACGCAGCGGCTTGAGCCGGACCGCGCCGCCTGGCTGCTGGCCTTCGACATCGCCGAACTCTCGGTGCTGCTCTATCTGACGGGCGGATTACAGAATCCCTTCGCCTTCCTGTTCCTGGCGCCGGTGCTGCTGTCGGCGACTGCGCTGCCGCCGCGCTTCACGCTGACGCTCGGCGCCTTCGCGGTGGCCTGCGCCACCGTGCTGGTGTTCCTGCATTATCCGCTGCCCTGGGACAGCGAAGACCCGCTGCAGCTGCCGCCGATCTTCATGATGGGCGTCTGGCTCTCTCTCCTGCTCTGCATCGGCTTTATCGGCGTCTATGCCTGGCAGATCACCGAGGAGGCGCGCCAGCTCTCCGACGCGCTTGCCGCCACCGAGCTGGTGCTGGCGCGCGAGCAGCATCTCTCGCAGCTCGACGGACTCGCCGCCGCAGCCGCGCACGAACTCGGCACGCCGCTGTCCACCATCTCGGTGATCGCCAAAGAGTTGGAGAACGCGATCCCCGCCAATGCGCGGCATGGCGACGACGTGCGCCTGCTGCGCGAACAGGCAACGCGCTGCCGCGACATATTAGCGAAGCTTACCGTGCTGTCGTCGAGCGGCGAGCCGTTCGACCGCACGCCGCTCACCGCACTGATCGAGGAGGTGGTGGCGCCGCATCGCAATTTCGGTGTCGACATCGAGGTGATTACGCCGGCGGATCGCGCCCACGAGCCCATGGGCACGCGCAATCCCGCGATCCTATACGGCCTCGGCAACCTGG
This sequence comes from Pseudolabrys sp., assembly GCA_036264375.1. Classification (GTDB taxonomy): domain Bacteria; phylum Pseudomonadota; class Alphaproteobacteria; order Rhizobiales; family Xanthobacteraceae; genus Pseudolabrys. Next base: position 7,408 of record DATARB010000161.1, on the reverse strand, counting down.
CGGAAAACGCCGTCGATTTCGCCAATGAGCGCGTCGTCATCGAGATGCAATGGAGCGATGACTATGTCGACGTGGCCATCACAGACGACGGGCCCGGCTTCGCGCCGGAAATCCTGCTCCGCATCGGCGAGCCGTACGTTACCAGCCGGCGCCGCAACCCCAACACCAGCGACGAGGAGCCGACCGGCCTTGGCCTTGGCTTTTTCATCGCCAAGACCCTGCTGGAACGCTCCGGCGCAACTGTGTCGCTTGAGAACGGCAAAGCGTCCAAACACGGCGCAACCGTGAAAGTACGCTGGCGCCGGGAAGCCTTCGAACGGCCCTTAACCTTCGCTGGCGCCTTGAGTTAAGGACCCCAATCACTATTTATTGCGGTAGAATTGAAGTGTTCCGGCGTGCTGGCGAGCGTTAGAATGGACCTCACCGTGACGGGATATGGGTGTGAACGTGGATATGGCTGTCGATAGCGTCGCGCACGCGGCGAATGAGCAGATTTCAGGCGAGCGTTCGGTTCTGATCGTCGAGGACGATCGCTCGTTTCTCCAGCGCCTGGCGAAGGCGATGGAGCAACGCGGCTTCCTGGTTACCATCGCGGAATCGGTGGCGGACGGATTGCTGCAAGTGGAACAGTCCGCACCCGCCTTCGCGGTGGTCGATATGCGGCTTGGCGACGGTAACGGGCTCGACGTGATTTCGGCGCTCAAGCGCCGGCGTCCCGAGGCGCGCGGCATCATCCTCACCGGGTACGGCAACATCGCTACTGCGGTGAATGCGGTAAAGCTGGGCGCCGTCGACTATCTGGCCAAGCCTGTCGATGCCGACGATGTGGTCGCGGCTTTGCTGGCGCATGAGAACGTCAAGATCGAACCGCCGGAAAATCCGATGTCGGCCGATCGCGTACGATGGGAGCATATCCAGCGCATCTACGAACTGTGCGGCCGCAACGTCTCCGAGACCGCGCGCCGCCTCAACATGCACCGGCGCACACTGCAGCGGATTTTGGCGAAGCGCGCGCCGAGGTAGTTGGCCGTAGTCGTCATCCTGAGGTGGCCGTGCGGAGCACGGCCCTCGAAGGATGGCAGCCACTGACTCTCGGGCCGTCGCCCTTCGAGGCTCGCTGCGCTGCACCTCAGAGTCTGACTCAAAATGCGGTCAATGTTTTAGGGGGTGGCCAAGCGCCTTGTCAGAAGCCTCAGATGAGCGACGAGGAGCCAGGCGGCTTCGGTTGCCGCTGATCCCTCGAAGTCCTTGGACAGACGACGACATCTTCCGAACCAGGCGAAGGTTCGTTCGACCACCCAGCGGCGTGGCAAAAGCTGGAAGCCTTTGACTCCTTGCGGCCGTTCAACGATCTCGATGGTCCAAGGACCGCAGGGGGCGAGCGCATTGGTGAGTTGATTGCCTCGATAGATGCGATCGGCAAAAACATGGCGCAATCTTGGAAACTTGTTTCTTAGCCGCTCCAGCAGGGGGACTGCGCCATGGCAGTCCTGGACGTTTGCCGGGTGAACATGGACGGCGAGGAGAAGTCCGTTCGTGTCGGTGACGATATGGCGTTTGCGCCCGTAAATACGCTTACCCGCGTCGTATCCGCGCGGGCCGCCGGCGTGAGCCGTCGGTGCACTTTGGCTGTCAATGACGGCGGCCGTTGGCTTTGCCGTGCGTCCAAGCTTCTGTCGCGCTCGACGCACCAGAACCGCGACGATCTTTTGCCACCTTCCGGTATCGCGCCAGGAATAGAAATAGCCTTGAACCGTCGAATATGGCGGAAACTCCCGCGGCAGCGCGCGCCACTGACAACCCGTCGACAGAATATAGAGGACCGCCTCCACCACTCGGCGCAAATCGGTCTTCCGCGGCCTGCCCAATCGGCGTGATGGCGGCAGCAGGGCCGCAGCAGCGCCCACTCCGCATCCGTCATATCGCTTGCGTAGCGAAGTCCGTCCCGCCGATAGTGAGCGCGAGTGGTCTCAGTCCAGGCCATCGTGATCTCCCTCGAATCTTTGCAAATCCGATGGAATCACAGCCCGCTGGGATCACTCACCCCTTTTTCAGTCAGGCTCTCAGGGTGACGGCGCGGGCGCTCGCTTCAATCGATATCCCCATAAGGCCCGGTCGGATCAACGAGCGACTGCAACCGCAACGCGGCGGCGCGGGCGAACAGCAGCATCATTGCTTTGCGCGTGGCGGCTGGCAGCCGATGCTCGGGCGCTTCGCATTTGAATGCGGCGCCGAAGGCGTCCGCAACAATCAGCCCGGTGTCGGACGGAAAAATCTCGCACGGCACCTCGAGGCAGGTGGCGAAGAACAACCGGTCGCAATGGGCGCGGTAGTCCTGCCATTTCTGATCGGCGCGGAAGTCGGCCACGGAGGACTTGATCTCGACGATCCAGATCGTGCCGTTTGCGTGCAGCGCCACCAGATCGGCGCGGCGGCCGGAGGGCAGCGGCAATTCGCTCACCACGCAGAAGCCGTGCGCATGTAGCAGTCGCGCGGTGCCGCGCGCGACAGCGAGCGCGGTCTCCGATTGGCGGCCATCGGCGGGCAGGTCGAGCTTCTGTGCGAGCAGGCTCATGTGCGCATCTTAACGAGATCAGGCCCGCTCGGGAAAGGCTGCCCTCAGCGCCGCGCGGTCGGCTTTCAGCACCCCGCGCTCGGTGATCAGCCCGGTCACGAGCCGCGCCGGCGTCACGTCGAAGGCGTAGTTCGCCACGGGCGAACCGTCGGGGACGATCTGCACCGTCTCAAAGCGGCCGTCGGACGTCTTGCCGCTCATCATCGCGACTTCATCGGCGCCGCGTTGCTCGATCGGGATCTCGGCGATGCCGTCATTCACCGTGAAGTCGATGGTCGGAGACGGCAGCGCCACATAGAACGGCACGTTGTTGTCGCGCGCGGCCAGCGCCTTCAGATACGTGCCGATCTTGTTGCAGACGTCGCCCTGCGCGGTGACGCGGTCGGTGCCGACGATGACGAGATCGACCATGCCATGCTGCATCAGATGGCCACCGGTGTTGTCGGGAATCACCGTGTGCGCCACGCCGTGCTTGCCGAGTTCCCATGCGGTGAGCGAGGCGCCCTGGTTGCGCGGGCGCGTCTCGTCGGCGAACACGTGGATGGGGAGTTCCTTGTCGTGTGCCATGTAGATCGGCGCTGTCGCCGTGCCCCAGTCCACCGTCGCCAGCCAGCCGGCGTTGCAGTGCGTGAGCACGTTGACGGGTTTGCCGTTGTTGCGCGCGGCGATCTCCTCGATGATTTTCAGCCCGTTACGGCCGATCGCCTGGTTGATGGCCACATCCTCATCGGCGATCTCGCCGGCGCGGCGCAAGGCGGCTTCGACACGTTCACCGCGAGGCTGGTTGCGCACCGCGGCCACCATCTCATCCAGCGCCCACTTCAAGTTGATCGCCGTGGGCCGCGTGGCAAGCAGCGTCGCATAGGCGCGCTCGAGACCCTCGTCGGACGCGTCGGCGCGCAAAGCGAGCCAGACGCCATAGGCGGCCGCGGCCCCGATCAATGGCGCACCGCGGACCTGCATGGTCTTGATCGCGCGCACGGCGTCATCGAGCGTTGCCAAGCGCGTGGTGGCGAAGCGATGCGGCAGCAGCGTTTGGTCGATGACGCCGACCGCGGCGCCGTCGCTCTCGACCCAGATGCTGCGGGTTGGTTTTCCGTCGATTTTCATGGCGAAAGAGATAGCGGGGTTTCGGGGCGACTTAAAGATGCGTTGTCGTCACCAAGCTTGTCCCGGTGACCCCGCTTAGGATGGCCCGATGGCTCCCTAAGCGGGATGGCCGGGTCAAGCCCGGCCATGACAGCGAAGCGCCTGCGTCTTGTCTGCACGACCCGAATGCCCCACTCTCGCGCGGCATTTCGGAGTGAATGTATGCCCATCGATTACGACGTCGAGTACAACAACCGCGCGCGGGTGCCGGAGCACCCGGAAATCTTCGCGCGCTGGGAGCGCGAGGCCGCGGCCTTTCGCGACACCGCGCGCGGCGCCGAATTGGGCCTCAAATATGGACCCTCGCCGCGCCAGACCATCGACCTGTTTCCGGCGGCCAATGACGGGCCCGACACGCCGCTCGCCATGTTCATCCACGGCGGCTGGTGGCGCTCGCTCGACCCTTCGCTGCACAGCCAACTCGCCGGCGGACCGAACGCGAATGGCGTGACGGTCGCTGTCGTCGGCTACGACCTGTGCCCGCAGGTCTCGATCGCCACGATCATCCAGGAGGTGCGTGCGGCGTGCCTTTATCTGTGGCGCAAGCGGCGCCAGCGCTTCACGGTGTATGGACATTCGGCCGGAGGTCATTTGTCGGCCTGCATGGTGGCGACGAATTTCAGCACGCTCGAGCCCGACGCGCCGGCCGATCTTGTCCCAGCGGCCTATGCCATCTCCGGCCTGTTCGATCTCGAGCCGGTGAGGCACACGGCGATGAACCAGGACTTGATGCTGGACGAAAAATCCGCGCACGAGGCCTCACCGCTCTATTGGGACGTGCCGGTCGGACGCACGCTCGATGCGGTCGTCGGCGCGCTGGAGTCGAGCGAGTTCCTGCGCCAGAGCGAGACAGTTGCCGAGGCCTGGCGGCAGGACGCGGCGATCACGCGCTACGAGGCGATCGCGGGCCGCAACCATTTCACGGTGATCGATCCGCTCGGCGAAGCCGACAGCACGATGACCTGGCGCGTGGTGGAACTGGCGCGCAAGGTTCAGGCGGAGCAGTTCTGACGGGCTAAAACCAATAGCTCCACGCGAAATAGCCGGTGAGCGCGAAGCCGACGGCGATGACGGCGACGCGCATCACCCCGCGCGGCGCGATGCGCGCGAGCGAGGCGCCGAGCAAACCGCCGATGATGGAGCCGGCCATCATCGCCAGCGTCTGCGGCCAGAGCACGGTGCCCTTGGCGACGAAAATCGCGGCCGCCGTCGCGGTGTTGAGGCTGGTGACCAGGTTCTTGGTGACGTTGGCCGAACGATAATCGCCATCCGTGGCGATCGACATCACGGCGAGGATGAGCACGCCGACCCCGGCGCCGAAATAGCCGCCGTAGAACGAGACCGGCAGCAGCATCTTCAAATTGGTGACGCTGAAATCGATGTCGCGGCCGCGCTTCTGCGCGCGGGCGCGCAACCATTTGCCGATCGGCTGCGCGAAGGCGAAGAGCACCGTGGCGAAGCCGAGCAAGACCGGCACGAGCACGGCGAAGACAGTTTGCGGCGTCGCCAGCAAAAGGGCGGCGCCGAAGGCTGCGCCAAGCATCGACGCGATCACCATGCCGAAGAAGGCGCGGTCGAGCGGCGGCAATTGCTTGCGATCGGACAGCGCGGCAAGGAACGACCCGGGGAACGAGGCGGTGAGATTGCAGGTGGTGGCGGTGAGCGGCGGGATGCCGGCCGCGATCAGCGCCGGATACGTGACGACCGCCGCTCCGCCGACCAGCGAGGTGAGCGCGCCGCCACCGATGCCGGCGAGGAAGAGCATGACGAGGATGTGGTGGGTCATTGCGAAGTGTTTGGACTCTCGGTTTGTCATGCGCGGGCTTGACCCGCGCATCCCGCTTAGGAAGGCAGCGCCTTGCCCTCCTAAGCGAGATGGCCGGGACATAGGCGTTCTGGAAGAACGCCGTTCCTCGAACGGCGATGCCCGGCCATGACAGAGGATGCTAGAAAAACGCCTGTATCCCCGTTTGCGCACGGCCGAGGATGAGCGCGTGGATGTCGTGGGTGCCCTCGTAGGTGTTCACCGTCTCCAGGTTCGAAAGCACGCGCATCACGTGATATTCCTCGGAGATGCCGTTGCCGCCGTGCATGTCGCGTGCGACGCGGGCGATGTCGAGCGCCTTGCCGCAGTTGTTGCGCTTCATCAGCGAGATCGACGGCGGCGCCGCCTTCCCCGCTTCGATCATGCGGCCGAGCCGCAGCGCGCCTTGCAGGCCGAGCGCGATCTCGGTCTGCATGTCGGCGAGCTTCTTCTGCACGAGCTGGTTGGCGGCGAGCGGCCGGCCGAACTGCTTGCGGTCGAGCGTGTACTGGCGCGCGCGATGCCAGCAGAACTCGGCGGCGCCCATGGCGCCCCAGGCGATGCCGTAACGCGCATTGTTGAGGCAACCGAACGGACCGGCGAGGCCCTTCACGTTCGGCAGGAAATTCTCCTCCGGCACCACACAATCTTCGAGCACGATCTCGCCGGTGATCGAAGCGCGCAGCGAGAGCTTGCCTTCGATCTTCGGCGTGGAAAAGCCCTTCGTGCCGCGCTCGACAATGAAGCCGCGGATGACGCCGTCGAGCTTCGCCCAGACCACCGCGATGTCGGCGACCGGCGCGTTCGAGATCCAGGTCTTGGCGCCGTTGAGCTTGTAGCCGCCATCGACTTTCTCGGCGCGCGTGACCATCGAGCCCGGATCCGAGCCGTGGTCGGGCTCGGTCAAGCCGAAGCAGCCGATCATCTCGCCCGTGGCGAGCTTGGGCAGATACTTCACGCGCTGCGCCTCGGTGCCGTAGGCGTAGATCGGATGCATCACCAGCGAGGATTGCACCGACATCGCCGAGCGGTAGCCGCTATCGACGCGCTCGGTCTCGCGCGCGATCAGGCCATAGGCGACATAGCCGAGGCCTGCGCCGCCGTATTCCTCGGGGATTGTCGGGCCGAGCAGGCCGAGCTTGCCCATCGCGCGCATCATATCCGGGTCGTATTTCTCGTCGCGGTAGGCCTCGGTCACGCGCGGCATCAGGTAGTCGTCGGCGAAGCCGCGCGCGGTGTCGCGCACCATGCGCTCCTCTTCGGTGAGCTCGCCCTCGAGGTCGAGCGGATCCTCCCAGACGAAGGCCGTATCCTTGAGGATGGTCGGCTTGGACGGGCGCTTCTCGGCGGCCTGTGACATCGGGAACCTCCTGACGGATTTGCTTTTGGGGTCATTATAGACCCCTAAACGGCTCGGCAAGAAGTAGGACGGCGGCGCGGCATCCAGCCAAAACAAAACCCCGCAGGCCGTGGGCCAGCGGGGTTTGGTAGGCAACGCCAAGAGGCGATCAGATCGCTTCCTTGAGATCCTTGGCGGCGCGGAAGGCGACCTTCTTGCTGGCCTTGATCTTGATGGCCTCGCCGGTGGCCGGATTGCGGCCCATGCGGGCGGCCCGCTTGCGCACCTGGAGAATGCCGAGACCGGCGATCTTCACCCGCTCGCCCTTCTTGAGGTGCTTGGTGATCATGGCGATGAGGTTTTCCATCATCTCCAGGCCCTGCTTCTTGGTCAGCGAGTGGGCTTCCGAGAGCGCCGCGGCCAAGACCCGGGTGGTAACCGGCTTGCTGGCCTTGGGCTTCGATGCGGCGGCTGCTTTTGCCATAGACGTAAACTCCTTGAGCGCACCATGCGCGAACGCAAAGCACTAAGAGATTCGCGG
>DATARB010000114.1:0-36319 GCA_036264375.1 Pseudolabrys sp. | reverse complement strand
GTCGGCTTCGAGCCCCATATGGCCCTGGATGGCGACGGCCTTGCCGCCGGCGTCCTTCACGGATGCGACCACGCTCGCCGCGGCGTCGGCGTTCGCGTTGTAGTTCACCGCGACGTCATAGCCCTGCTCGGCCGCGAGGCGGGCCGTTGCGGCGCCAATGCCCCGGCTGCCGCCGGCGATGAGAAGAACGGGTCGCGGCATTTCCAACTCCCTATGACTTGTCTTGATTGGGATCGATCACGGTCAGTGACCGCTGCAACAGGCCGGCAGTGAAGAAGTAGAGCGCGATGATGACGAGCGCCCAGGTGACGTGAGGCCCGGGCGAAAGTCCGGTGATGACGGCGTCGAGCGCCAGCAGAGCCCACGCGACGAGGAGGATGATGTTGAGCGGACGCAAGTGCCTCACGCGCAGGGGATGCACGAACTTGATCGGCGTGAAGCTCAGAAGCGCGAGCACGACGACGAGGGCGAAGGACAGCCACGGCGAAGGCTCGAGGATGTAGAGATAGAAGGCGGCGAAATTCCACAGCGCCGGGAAGCCGCGGAAATAATTGTCGTCGGTCTTCATCGCGCGGTCGGCGAAATAGAGGGCGCCGCACAGCACGACGATGACGCCCGAGGCGATCGCCAATTCCTCCGGCAAGAGCCCGCTCGCCGCGATGGCAAAGGCGGGTACGAAGACGTAGGTAACGAAATCGACCACCAGATCGAGCGTTTCGCCCGACCAGCGCGGGAGCACCTCGGCGACGCGAAATTCGCGCGCCAGCGGCCCATCGATGCCGTCGACGATCAGGGCGAGTCCGAGGCAGACGAACATCGCCTCCCAGTGTCCGCCGGTGGCGAAAATCAGCGCCATCAGCGCCAGCGCCGCGCCGCAGGCGGTGAGCCCGTGAATAGCGAAGGCGCGGATCTCGGCGAAGCGCGGCACTTAGGCGTTGCCCCAGTCGAGCTTGACGATCTCGGCCGAACGGCCGGAGAGATTCCAGTTGCGGCCGAAGCCGCGGAAGCGCGACTTGTCGGACTTCGCGACGATGACGTCGGGGCCGATCCAATACTGGCTGTTGCGGATGACGACGTTCTGGCCGTTCTCCTTGCCACGCACCGGCGAGATGGCGCCATCGACATACTTCTCGATGCGGATGCGCCGCGTCTCGCCCTCGGTCTCGTAGCTGATTGGCACCTGATGCACGCCGAGGAACTGGCCGACCAGGATCGAGAGCAGATGCGTGGTGCCGCCGACGCGGCCGGTGAAGATGCGGGTGAGGCCTTTCACCGCCTGGATCGGCGCCTTGTCGTCGACGAACAACGCCGCGGTCCAGTTGCCGCGCGCCATGATGCCCGGCAGGTCCATCATCAGGCCGACTTTGATGCCGGAAAGATCGATCTTGTCGAAATGCCCCTCGTCGATGCGGATGCCGGCCCAGGTCTGGCAGCGATCTTCCGTCGGCGGATGTTCGCCGAGCGAGAGCACGCAGGGACAGAACACCGTGCAACTGCACGAGAGCGCCATCTCGCCTTTCAACGTCCAGCTTTCCGCCAATGCTCACTCCCCGGCTTTTCTTGTCTTCCTAGCTCAATTCGCGTGCACCGGCCAATGGGCCGCGAGTGCCGCCGCGATGAAGGCTACGCCTGCGCCGATCAGCACGACGCCGACCGCATGGGAGAAGCGCCGGCCACTGCCGATCTTCTCGACGGTCATGATGATGGCTAGGCCTGCCATCCAGACCACGTTCATGACGCCGACGGCGAACATCACCAGCATCATCGCCCAGCAGCAGCCGAGGCAGAAAAGCCCCTGCTTCACGCCGAGGCGGAACACGCCGCGCGCCGTCGTCTTCCAGTTGGCGAAGAAGAACGGGAACGGGTGCTGGCACTGGTTGAGGCAGGCGTGCTTGAGCGCGGAGAACTGATAGATGCCGGCGGTGATAAAGATCGCGCCCGAGAAGAGCCCGCTGGCCGACGTGAGGCCGTTATCGAGCAGCGCCAGGCGCGTGAGGGCGATCTGCGCCGCCGTCGCAAGCACGGCAAAGCCGAGCCAGATCACGGTGTAACCCGCGGCAAGGACGAAGGGCGAGACGATGCGCTCGTCCTTCCTGGCCGCGGTGTCGGCGATCTCCGCGTAGGTGAAGATCATCGGCGCGGCGCTCGGCAGCATCATCGCCAGTGTCATCGCGCCCCACATCAGTGCGACGAGCGCGATGCTTGTTGGCCGCAGTGTGCTGTCAGCCATCGCGCGGCAGAGGACATCGAACGCGCTCGACGGCCCATTCATCCCGGCGGTCAGCAGCGCGAGATAGGCCCAGCCGAGCCCGGCGAGCAGGACGACGCAGGCGACCGCCATGACCTTCGGCCGCGCGAAGGCCCCTGGCAGCCGGCGGGCGGCGGGCGAGAGATGGGTCAGGTTGCGATCGGCGGCGTCGCTCATGCGTTATCCATAGCGCCCTGGCGCAGGCCACGGTACCAGGACGGGCGGGACGTGGTTTCCAGCCGCGCGCGGTGCTAAACTAGTAAACGCGAAATGGAGCGTAACCAATTGATGCCGGACAAACTTTCGGATCACGCGCACGCCATCGTGGTAGGCGGCGGGCCCGCCGGCCTGACGGCGGCCATAGCGCTGGCAGAGGGTGGCGTCGGCACGGTCCTGGTCGGCAAGCCCCCGGCCAAGCCTGACAACCGCACCACGGCCCTGCTCGCCGGCTCCGTGACCGCGCTGGAGACGCTGGGCGTCTGGGACCTGTGCGCGGCGCAGGCGGCCCCGCTCCGGATCATGCGGATCGTCGACGACACCGGGCGGCTCTGGCGCGCCCCGGAGGTCAAATTCGAAGCCGGCGAGATCGATCTGGAGGCCTTCGGCCAGAACATCGAGAACCGGCATCTGGTCGCGGCGCTGGAAGCCCGCGCCCGCGCTTTGCCGGGGCTTCGCCTGATCGAAGACGAGGTGCGCAATGTCGCGCCCGACGACGAGGCGGTCTCCGTGACCCTCGCCAGCGGCGATACCCTGCGTGCGGAGTTGGTCGTCGGCGCCGATGGCCGCCGCTCGCTCTGCCGCGACGCCGCCGGCATCGGCGTCGATACCCGCACCTACCGGCAGACCGCACTCACCGTCTGCCTTTCGCATTCACGGCCGCATCGCGACACCTCGACGGAATTCCACACGCCGAACGGTCCTTTCACTCTGGTGCCCCTGCCGGGCAACCGCTCGAGCCTGGTCTGGGTGCTCGACCCGGCGGAGGCGGACGAACTGGCCGCGCTCGATGATGCCGCATTGTCGGCGAACATCGAGCGCGCCTCGCATTCGATCCTGGGCAAGATCACGGTCGAGCCCGGCCGCGGCCTGTTCCCGCTCAGCGTCGCCACGGCGCGGCGCTTCGCCGACCGGCGTATCGTCCTTATCGGCGAGGCTGCGCACGTGATCCCCCCCATCGGCGCGCAGGGGCTCAATCTCGGCCTGCGTGACGCCGCCACTATCGGCGAGCTCGCGGTCGCCGCGCTTCGGGACCATCACGATATCGGCGGCGCCGACGTGCTCGGCCGCTACGACCACATGCGGCGCGGCGATGTCGGCAGCCGCAGCATCGCCATCGATCTTTTCAATCGCACGCTGCTCACCGACTTCCTGCCGGTGCAGGGCCTGCGCGGCATCGGGCTCTATATGCTCGACCAGATCGGACCTTTGCGCCGCGCGGTCATGCGCGAAGGCGTTGCCCCGCGCGCGGCGCAGCCGCGCCTGATGCGCGGCGAGGTGCCTTAATTACTGGAACAGCAGCGCCGGCAGTGTGTGGGTCTTCACCATCCACATCACGGTGGTGAGCGTCACCACCGACACCAGTGTACCGATCAGAACCGCGCTCGAAGCCTGCTCGACCCAGGTGTCATATTGCCGCGCGAACACGAACACGTTGAGCGCTGGCGGCAGCGCCGCCATCAGCACGGCGGTATAGACCCAGGTCTGCTCGAACGGACCGAACAGCGACAGCAGCACGAAGACGATGGCCGGGTGCAACACGAGCTTCACCAGCGTCAGGAACGGCACCTCCCACGGCATCTTCTTCAACGGCCGCAACGCGACCGTCACGCCGAGCGTGAACAGCGCGCAAGGCGCCGATGCGTTCTGGAGGAATTGCATCAGACGGTCGAGCGCGACCGGCGGCTGAAAGTGGATCGCAGCTGAAGCGATGCCGGCGGCGGTCGCGATCACCAGCGGGTTGGTGACGATGCGCTTCACGACCTCCGTGACGACCGAGGCGACGCTCTTCTTCTGCGGACTGGCGAGCGCCATCAGGAACGGCACCAGCGAGAACAACAGCAGCGTGTCGAAGCAGAATATCAGCGCCACCGGCACCGCGGCCCCGGCCCCCAGCGTGGCCAACGCCAGGCCCGGCCCCATGTAGCCGATGTTGCCGTAGCCGCCCGCGAGTCCGGCGATGGTCGAATCGCCGATCCTCCCGCGCATCACCATCATGCCGATGACGAAAGACACCGAGAACGCAGAGAACGTCGCCAGCGACGTCGCCAACACGAAATCGATCTTGGCGAGCTGCTCCAGCGGGGTTTGCGCCAGGATGCGGTAGAACAGCGCCGGCAGCGACACGTAGACGATGAAAAAATTCATCCAGCCCAGCGCCGTGTCGGGGATCTGCTTGAGCTTTCCGCAGGCGAATCCGATGAAGATCAGCCCGAAGAACGGCAGGGCCAGATTGAGGACGTCGATCATGGGCTGATAGTTCCGGCGGGCGCCCGATCGGCCTTTGGAATGCCGGTTTTGAGGCCGACTTTGAACTTCACTTGGCTCAGGCTTTGCTTTCCTCTAAACGGCAGATCGGCCTTTTGGAAGGACCCCTCGTGAAGCTGCCCCGCCAGTTTTTCACTCCCCTCGCCATCGGTGCGCCGGCTCCCTTGCGCGAGCTGCCGGTGCGGATCGAGCGCATGATCCATTTCGTGCCGCCGCACGTGGAAAAGATGCGGGCCAAGGTGCCGGAGCTGGTCCGGCAGGTGGACGTCATTCTGGGCAATCTGGAGGACGCGATCCCGATCGAGGCCAAAGGCGCCGCCCGCGCCGGCTTTATTCAGATGGTGAAAGAAATCGATTTCGGCGGCACCGGCGTCTGGACCCGCATCAATGCACTGAACTCGCCCTGGGCGTTCGACGACGTCACCGAGATCGTGGGCAAAGTGGGCGGCAAGCTCGACGTGATCATGCTGCCCAAGGTCGATGGGCCGTGGGATATCCATTACCTCGACCAGCTGCTGGCTCAGCTCGAGGCGCGGCAGAAACTGACCAAGCCGATCCTCATCCACGCCATCCTGGAGACGGCGCAGGGCGTCAACAATGTCGAGGCGATTGCCAGCGCCTCCCCGCGTATGCACGGCATGAGCTTAGGCCCCGCCGACCTCGCCGCCTCGCGCGCGATGAAGACTACGCGCGTCGGCGGCGGTCATCCCGACTACAAAGTCCTTGCCGATGCAGCCGATAGTGCGCCGCGCGCGGCCTATCAGCAGGACCTGTGGCACTACACGCTCGGCAAGATGGTGGATGCCTGCGCCGCCGCCGGCATCAAGCCGTTCTACGGACCGTTCGGCGATTTCTCCGACAGCGCCGCCTGCGAGGCGCAATTCCGCAATGCCTTCCTGATGGGGTGCTTAGGGGCCTGGTCCCTGCACCCCTCACAGATCGGCATTGCCAAGACTGTGTTCTCGCCTGACCCGGCGGAGGTTGCTTTCGCCAAGAAGATCGTCGATGCCATGCCGGACGGTGCCGGCGCCGTCATGATCGACGGCAAGATGCAGGATGACGCGACCTGGAAGCAGGCCAAAGTGCTGCTCGATCTCGCCAAGTTGATCGCCGCCAAAGACCCGGACATGGGAGCGCGTTATGGCCTCTAATCCTCGCCCTGGCAGCCGCCGGCGCAAGGCACTATCTGACTTCGGTATGAACAAGATGCGTGTGGCTAAATACAAGATCGGCCAGGTGGTAAAACACCGCCTGTATCCCTTCCGCGGTGTCGTGTTCGACATCGATCCGGTGTTCAGCAACACCGAGGAGTGGTGGCAGTCGATCCCGGCCGAGATCCGTCCGCACAAGGACCAGCCGTTCTATCATCTGTTCGCCGAGAACGAGGAGACGGAATACGTCGCCTACGTCTCGGAGCAGAATCTCTTGCCCGATACGTCCGGCACGCCGATCCGTCATCCGGACGTCGCCGATGTATTTGAACAGGACGACAACGGCGCCTATCGCCCGCGCAACAACCAGATGCATTGAAAGCCCACTGAGTTGGGCTTGCTCGAACGTCGATCCGTCACCCTGAGGTACGCGCCAACAGGCGCGCCTCGAAGGGCGACGGCCCGAGACTCTGTGCCCGTCATCCTTCGAGGCTCGCTTTGCTCGCACCTCAGGATGACGGATCGGCGATCAACAAAAAAGGCGCGGCCGAAGCCGCGCCTTTTGTATGTCGATGTCTGAGAGCGCTTACTTCTTCTGCGCCGGTGCGGGAGCGGCCGGAGCCGGGGTCTGCTGACTCTGCGCACCTTCAAGCTTCTTGCGCGCTTCTTCCGCCTTCTTCTGAAGTTCTTCCTGCAACTTGCGCTGCTGCTCCTCGAAGACCTTCGGGTCGGTCGGCGGACCGTCATAGGCCTTGGCGAAATCGGCGAGCGGCATCGGCAGGCTGACGGGCGTGCCCTGCATGTTGATCGCCTGCACGGTCAGCATCTGCCCCTTTTTCATCTTGGCCACCAGGTCGTCGGTGACCGGATAGTCGGACATGCAGCCGACGGGGAAGCAGATCTTGTAGGCCGACTGCATCGGCTGGTTCTGGTCGACCAGGACGCGGGTGCCGTGCTGGAGCTGCATGCCGAGCGGCACGGTGACGCGCAGCACCTTCTGCTGGCCTTCCGGCTCGAAGAGCTGGACGATGGCAACCGGCATGCCGTTCTCGAGGCGGCCGTCCTTGGTGACGACGCAGACCTGCTGGTTGTTGGTGTCCGGTCCCTTGCCGCAGACCTTCATCCACGGCGAGTACATGAGCTGCGGCGGCTGCTGATCGGCGCCGGCCTGCTGCTGCTGCTGCGGGGCGGGCTGCTGCGGCTGGGCGGCGGGCGCCTGCTGCTGCGCCTTCGGCGCCGGCTTCTGGGCCTGCGCAAACGCCGACGAGGCGACGAGCGACGCCGCCAGAACCCCCGCGGTAGTCAATGTGGCGGTCAGCGCCCGACCCTTCGGCCGGGCCGATGCGATCCGATAATCCATTGCGATTTTCCCTGTTCTTGCCCGCCCGCGGCGCGTCGCCCACCGCGGCGGTCGCCTCTTGTCCGGCTCTCTCCGTGTGAAATACGGCGGGAGCGTGACACCAGGCCGCTGCCTGATAGCCGAATTCGGGCCTGCAATAAAGCCACGAATGCGCCGAAAATACGGGAAAATCGCAGGTCCGCAATGTTTGCGGCCCTGTGGTAAATTCCCGCAGAAACGGAAACGAATCGCATTCGCCCTGTGCGCCCCTTGCCCGCGCCCAATGCTGCTTCGCCCGCGCCGACGCCGTGGATGGCGTCGCGCCGCACCGTCTTGTGCGGTGCACTGATGGCCGCGCTAGGCGGCACTGGCAGCCGCGCGGCGGCCTCCGCGCCTGCCCATGCCATCGCCATGCACGGGCAACCGGCATGGCCGGCCGGGTTCAGCCACCCGGCTTATGCCAATCCGGGGGCCCCTAAAGGCGGCCAACTGGTCCAAGGCGTACTCGGCACCTTCGACAGCCTCAATCCGTTCATCGTCAAAGGGTTGCCTGCGGCGAATATCCGCAGCTACGTGACCGAGAGCCTCCTCGCGCGCGGCTATGACGAGCCTTTCACGCTTTATGGCCTGCTCGCCGAGGGCGTCGAGACCGACCCGGCGCGCAGCTATGTCACCTTCACCATCAACCCGGCGGCGCGTTTCTCCGATGGCAAGCCGGTCACGCCGGACGACGTGATCTTCTCCTGGCAGCTCCTGCGCGATCACGGCCGGCCGAACTTCCAAATCTATTATGCCAAGGTGACCAAGGCGGCGGCACTCGACGGGCGCACGGTGCGCTTCGATCTCGCCGGCAGCGACGACCGCGAGCTGCCGCTGATCATCGGCCTGATGCCGATCATGGCCAGGCACGCGGTCGATCCCGACAGGTTCGAAGAGACGACCTTCACCGCCCTCACCGGCAGCGGCCCCTATACGGTCAGCGCGGTGAAGCCGGGCGAGAGCGTCACCTTCAAGCGCAATGCCGGCTATTGGGGACGCGATCTGCCGATCAATCGCGGCCTATGGAATTTCGACAGCATCCGCTTCGATTACTATCGCGACGGTAACACGCATTTCGAGGCCTTCAAGAAAGGCCTCTACGACGTGCGCGCGGAGACCGATCCGGGCCGCTGGCAGACGGCCTACGATTTTCCCGCGCTGCGCGACGGCAATGTCGTGAAGGAGGCGTTCCCTTACGGCCTGCCGAAGGGCATGCAGGGGCTCGTCTTCAACACGCGACGGCCGATGTTTGCCGATGTGCGGGTGCGGGAGGCGCTGCTCCATCTGTTCGACTTCGAGTGGATCAATCACACCTACTTCTTCGATCTCTACAAGCGCACCGCGAGCTATTTCGACGGCTGCGATCTCTCGGCGCATGGCGTTCCGGCCAATGCGCGCGAGCAAGAGTTGCTTAAGCCGTTTCCGGGCGTCGTGCGCGCCGACATCATGGAGGGCGCCTGGTCGCCGCCGGTGACCGACGGTTCGGGGAGCGACCGCGCTTCGCTCGTCCGCGCCTTCGCCCTCTTCCGGGCGGCCGGCTACGACCTTAAAGGCACGCAGCTTACGCATCTCCCCAGCGGACGGCAGCTGAGCTTCGAGATGCTGACGACCACGCGCGACGAGGAGCGCCTGGCGCTTGCCTTCGTGCGCAATCTCAAGCGCGCCGGCATCGACGCGCATGTGCGCACCGTGGACGCGACGCAATTCGAGCGGCGGCGCATCGCCTTCGATTTCGACATGATTCAATACCGCTGGGAGCAGTCGCTCTCGCCCGGCAACGAACAGCTTTTCTACTGGGGTTCGGCGGCCGCCGATCAGCAAGGCAGCCGCAACTACATGGGCGTGAAGTCGAAGGCGGTCGACGCCATGATCGCCGCCATGCTCAACGCGACGGCGCGCGAGGACTTCGTCTCCGCCACGCGCGCGCTCGACCGCGTGCTGCTGTCGGGGTTCTACGTCATCCCGCTCTATTATCCGCCGGTGCAATGGATCGCGCGCTGGACCAAGGTCGATCACCCGCAGCGCACCTCGCTATTCGGCTACCTGCCCGAGACGTGGTGGCAGAAGGACGCCAAATCATGAAGCAAGCCAGGAGAGGGCTGTCATGATCCTCGGCGAGAGCGCACGCACGGGCGGCGCAGGCGTCACGCTCGACGCGCTGTTCCGGCGCGCCGGCGTGCGGCATCCCGATGCGCTCGCGCTCGCCGATCCGCCCAACCGCGCCGAGATCGACGGCGGCGCACCACGCCGGCTGACGTTTGCCGAGACCGATCGCGCGATCACGGCCCTCGCCGCCCGGCTGACCCGGCAGAACCTGCACACCGACACGCTGGTGGCGATCCAACTCGGCAACACGGTCGACAGCGTCATCGCGCTGCTCGGCGTCTTGCGCGCCGGCATGATCGCCGTGCCCGTTCCCCTCCTCTGGCGGCATCGGGAGATGGTCGATGCGCTCGGCCGCGTCGGCGCCAAGGCGATCGTCACAGCGGCCCGCATCGGCACTTATGCGCATGCAGAGATGGCCATGCAGGTCGCCGCGGAGTTGTTTCCGATCCGCGCGATCTGCGGCTTCGGCGAGAACCTGCCCGACGGCGTGGTGCCGCTTGACGACATCTTCGTCCCCGATCCGAACGCTGCCATGCCGGGCGCCGCGCGCTCCGGCGATCCGGCGGCGCATCTCGCCGCCATCACTTTCGACAGCACGCGCGACGGCTTCGTGCCGGTGGCGCGCAGTCACCGCGAACTGATCGCCGGCGGCGTGAGCGTGTTCCTCGAGAGTGGCATGGTCCCGGAGGCGCCGATCCTCTCCACCATCCCGCTCGGCTCGTTCGCGGGGCTCGCGGCGACGCTGGTCCCATGGCTGCTCGGCGGCGGCGCGCTGCATCTGCATCACGCGTTCGATGCCGCCGCTTTCGCCGAACAAAGCGCTGGCATCGACAGTGGCTCGGCCGTGATACCCGGTGGCGCCCTCGCCGCGCTCGCCGAAGCAGGCCTGTTACACAATGCGCGCAATGTCGTCGCGCTCTGGCGTTCGCCCGAGCGCCTTGCCGCCGGTGACGCCTGGACCGGCGTTGCCGCGCTCACCGATGTTTGCAGTTTCGGCGAGGTCGGCGTGATCGCGGCCCGGCGCGGCGGCGACGGTCTTCTTGTGCCAACTCCGCACGGCGCCATCCGCGCGCGGCACGACGACGCGACCTTGCTGATCGAAACGCTGCGCACGAAAGGTGCGACGCTGGCGCTGCGCGGTCCCATGGTGCCGGCGCATGCGTTCCCACCCGGCGCGGAGCGCGGCGGCGGGCCCTACCTGGTGGCCGATGCAGCCGGCTTCGTCGACACCGGCTTCACCTGCCAGCGCGACGATCTCTTCGGCACGCTCACGATCACCGGTTCGCCCGCCGGCTTCGCCAGCATTGGCGGCTACCGCTTCCGTCAGAACGAGGTCGATGCTTCCGTCGCCGCCGCCGATCCTGCCGCGACCATCGTCGCTTTGCCCGATGCGCTGCTTGGCGAGCGCCTGGCCGGCACCACGCCGGACCGCGTGGGCACCGAAAGTGAATTGGAAGCGCGCGGCGCCAATCCGTTGATTGCCGCCGCCTTTCGCCGGCGCAACGAAGCCGACGCGGCTTAATTCGTTTCGTCGTTGACGCACCGTTAAGACGCGCCCGTTAGAGTACCGCGGTATTGTAACCCGCGTGCGTGCGTCCCATGTCGCTTCAAGGTCCGTTGATCGTTGTCGGCGAACAGCCGGCGCCCGGCATCGTTGAAGCGCTCGGCGCCGCCGGGGCTTTCCCGATCATCGAAGCCAATTGGGCCGATGCGCCGACAGCATTCGTGTCGGTCAAACCCGCAGGCGTGGTGATTTCAGAGCCGGGCGAACCGCCGAGCGAATCCTCCGCTCGCATGTTGTGCCTGCAGATCGCCACCGCGCCCGGGCCCATCGTGCCGGTTATCGCCGTTGTCGATCATGAGCGTGGCGCCGCCGTTCCGATCGCGTTGCCGATTGACGCCAGCCTGCCCGTCGAACGGCTGATCGCGCGCCTGCAGTCGGCCATGCGCGTGCGCGCACTGCACGAAACGGCGCTGCGTCACATTGAGGTCTTCGAGAACGGCCCAGCGCCGAAGCTCCCTTTGAACGATCCGCTCGAGGACGCGACCGTGCTCATCGCCGGACGCGGGCCGCTCTATCCGGCGCTCAGCGTCGCCATCGGCGAACGCGTGAAGATGATCGGCGCGCTCGGCATCGAAAGCGCCGCCCGGCACCTGAACGCGCGCGAGATCGACGGCATCGTCGTCGGCGACGGCTTTTCGCCGCGCATGGTCGAGGCCTTCCTCACCGTGCTGTCGCAGGACACGCGCTTCCGCGACCTGCCCGTCTCCGTCATCGGTGAAGCCTCGCGCGCATTCGCCGAGACGCTGCCGAACATCGATCACGTCGATGGCGATCCGGCGCGGCTGGTGGCGCGCATGATGCCGCTGGTGCGCCTGCATGCCTTCGAGCAGCGGCTCAAGCGCCTGACGAAAGCCCTCGACGCCGACGGCATGCTCGCGCCCGAAACCGGCCTTTTCACGCTCGACGCCTTCTGGCGCGATCTCGACCACGCGATCGCCGATGCCGCCGACCGCAGCCAGCCGTTGTCGGTCGCGCGCTTTTCCTTTGACGGGCCGGTCGATCCGCGCGCCAGTCTCGACGGCGCCCGGATGTTGCCGAAGCTGATCCGCGAAGTCGATTTCGCCGCGCGCGAGGACGACGGCACGCTTTTGATCGCGTTGCCGCAGAGCGATCTGCGCCATTCCCACGTGGCGGTTCGCCGCATCGCCGCCACGTTGAAGAACGCCATGCTTGTACCGCAACGCCCGCATGAGAAAGTGACCGCCAACGTCACCTTGGCGACGCTGAAAGCCGGCGACACGCTGGACACCCTGATGCTGCGGGTGATGGGCAGTCGCATGGTTGCCGCGGAATGACCGTCGGCTTAGGCTGACCTCCAAATGGAGAAGCCCATGTCTGACGTAATGCCTGACGAAATGCCCGACCAAACGCCTGTCCGCATCGACGTCGTCTCCGACGTGGTCTGCCCGTGGTGCTTCATCGGCAAGCACCGCCTGGAACAGGCGATCGCGCTCAAGCCGGACATTCCTGTCGAGGTGCATTGGCACCCGTATTATCTCAACGACTGGATCCCGCTCGAGGGCATCTCGCGCAACGAATATCTCACCACCAAGTTCGGCTCGCCCGAGCGCTACAAGGACATCGCCCAGCGTGTGGCGCAGGCCGCCGCGGCCGAGGGCCTCGTTTATGCGATCGACAAGATCAACCGCCAGCCCAATACGCGCGACGCGCACCGGCTGATCCGCTGGGCGGATTCGCTCGGCTGCGCGGCGGAGATGAAGCAGAAACTGATGGACCTCTACTTCACCGACGGCGCCGATCTCAGCGACCGCGAGGTGCTGGTGCAGGCGGCGGTGAGCGTCGGCTTCAACGAGGACAACGTGCGCGAGGCCTTGGCGAGCGACATGGACATCGCCGAAATCGCCGAACAGGTGCAGTCCGCCAAGGAAGCCGGCATACAGGGCGTGCCCTGCTTTATCTTCGGCGGCAAGTTCGCAGTCTCGGGCGCGCAGGCGCCGGACTATCTCGCCGAAGCGATCGAGCGCGCCGCACAGGCCAACCGCGAGGCCGCGGAGTAGCGCGGACACATCGATGAAGATCACCGCCGCCGTGGTCCGCGAGCGCTCAGGCGCGTTCAACATCGAGCCGCTCGACCTCTGCGATCCGCGCGACGATGAATTGCTGGTCGAGGTCGTCGCCTCCGGCATGTGCCAGACAGATCTGCACGGCCGCGACGGCTACTATGCGACGCCCTACCCGGCTGTTTTCGGCCATGAAGGCGCCGGCATCGTGCGCGCCGTCGGCCGCGGCGTGACGGCGTTCAAGCCCGGCGACCATGTCGTGATGTCGTATCCCTGGTGCGGCGAATGTCCGAACTGCCGCAGCGCGCGGCAAAGCTATTGCGTCGACGCCTTTGCGCTGAAGATGAACGGCACGCGCGCCGACGGCTCGACCCTGCACGCGCAGGACGGCAAGCCGGTCTACAGCGCCTTTTTCCAGCAATCCTCGTTCGGCACTTACACGATCGCCAACGAACGCTACGCGGTGAAGGTGCGCGGCGACGCGCCGCTCGAGTTGTTGGGCCCGCTCGCCTGCGGCGGGCAGACCGGCGCCGGCGCTGTGCTCAATGTAATGCAGCCGAAGCCGGGCGACAGTTTCGTGGTGTTCGGCGTCGGCGCGGTCGGTCTCTCGGGGCTGATGGCGGCGAAGATCGCCGGCTGCGATCCGATCATCGCCGTCGATGTGCACGAGACGCGGCTCGCTCTGGCGCGGGCGCTCGGCGCGACGCACACGATCAACCACACGGACCGCACCGATGTCGTCGCCGAGATCCGTAAGATCACCGGCCTGGGCGCGCGCTTCACGCTGGAGACGTCGGCGCTGGCGCCGGTGTTCCGCGAGGCGGTCGACGCCTTGATGCCGGCCGGCACCTGCGTGCTGCTCGGCAGCGCGCGCGCCGGCACGGAAGTGACCTTCGAGACACCGTTCCTGCAGAACGGCCGCACCGTGCGCGGCGTCATCCAGGGCGACAGCGTGCCGCAAGAGTTCATCCCACAGCTTGCGGATCACATGATGGCCGGCCGTTTCCCGGTCGAGCGCATGGTGACGTTCTATGATCTCGCGGACATCAACCGCGCCGCCGCGGAGTCGAGCAGCGGCACGGCGATCAAGCCGGTGATCCGGATGCCGCATTGACGCGCGCGAGGGCCCCGAAAACCTCGCTCTACGCGATCGAATCGCCGCCGCGCGCCGAACCAGCCTTCCCGCCTCCGCGGCTCGGCGCGGTTTCCGCCATCATGATCATGGCGACAAGCCCGACAGCGCTTGCAAACATCAAGTACCAAGCAGGTGCCAGCGCATTGCCGGTCGCGTAGATCAGCCAGGTAACGACCAATTGCGCGGTGCCGCCGAATGCGGCGATGGCGACCGCGTAGGTCGTGGCGAACGCACCACCCCGAATCTGCTGCGGCAGGCCCTCCGCAAAAGCCACATAGAAGGCGCTGTAGGGGATGCTGCCAATCAGCGACAGGAGGCCGAAGCCGCCCAGGAGCGCCCACGCGCTACGCGTATCCACGATCCAGAGGAAGACAGGATAGGTCAGTAGGAGCGCGGCGAGCTGTGGCCACACCATGATCGGCCAGCGTCCGGCCCTGTCCGCCAGCCAGCCGCCGAAGAGCGCGGCCGCGATCCCTAAACCGTTGCTGACGACAGTCGTTTCGAAGGCAAGACTGGTTGCCACATGCAATGTGTTCTCAGCATAGGTCGTCATGTATTCGGTGACGTATGTGGAAATCGTGCCGCTTGCGAGGATCAAGAGGCTGAGGACTATCAGACGCGCGTTTGCGCGGACGGTGCCAAAACTGTTACCGGCCTCCGGTGCGACGCTCGTGCCGGTCTCTTTCCGATTCACTGTCTCGGGCATGCTGCGGCGCAGCCACAGGCCGAAGGGCAAGGTGACGGCGCCGATGAGAAAGGCGATGCGCCAGCCATAGGACGTAAGCGCCTCGTCACTCATCACGTGTGAAAGCACCGCGCCGACGAGTGCGCCAGTGGTTGCCGCGATCAGCTGGCTCGTGGGCTGCCACGAGACGGCGAGCCCTCGCCTGTGCAGCGGCGCCGCTTCCATCAGATAGGCCGTGGTGGGGCCGACCTCGCCGCCCAGCGAGAACCCCTGCACGAGACGCGCAATGACGACGAGGATGGGCGCGGCGACGCCGATCGACGCATAAGACGGCATCAGCGCCAGGGCGATGATGGCGCACCCCATCATCGCGAGACTCAGAATCATCGCGGGCCGTCGTCCCACCCGATCGGAATAAGCCCCGATGACGAGCGCACCGAGCGGCCGCGAGACGAACCCGGCGCCGAAGGTCGCCAGCGACAGGATCAGGCTGGCGAATTCATTGTGCGACGGGAAGAACGTGCGGCCGATTTGGATGGCGAAGAAGCTGTAGGTGATGAAGTCGTAGAACTCGAGCATGTTGCCGATGGTCGCACCGAGAATGGCGCGACCGGTCAAAGCTGGCTCATCCTGCTTCGGCATATTTCGTTTCGCGTCCAAGCGCTTCACGCCGCCTTCGCCGGTGCGGCGATCTTGACGAGCCGGCGCAGGATGGACGTGGTGCCCTTGAGGCGCCGTTCCGGCGTCTCGAAGTCGCCGAGGAAGACCAGTTTCTGGCCGGCCTTCTCGTTGCGGATGCGCGCGTTCGGCCCCTGCTCGTTGATGAACTTGATGAGCCCGGCCGGATTGGCGAAGTTATTCTCGCGGAACGACAGCACGATGCCTTTCGGCCCCGCATCGATCTTCTCGACATTGGCCTGGCGGCACCAAGCCTTGATCGCGACGATCTGCAAGAGATGCTCGACCTCGCTCGGCAGCTTGCCGAAGCGGTCGACCAGCTCGGCGCCGAAGGCGTCGATCTCGCGCTCGTCTTCGATCTCGGAGAGCCGCCGGTAGAGCGCGAGGCGCACCGAGAGGTCGGCAACGTAGTCCTCCGGAATAAGCACCGGCGTGCCGATGGTGATCTGCGGCGACCAGCGATCCTCGACCGGCGCGGTGATGCCGGCCTTCAGGCTCGTCACCGCCTCTTCCAGCATCTGCTGATAGAGCTCGAAGCCCACTTCCTTGATGTGGCCCGACTGCTCTTCGCCGAGCAGATTGCCTGCGCCACGGATGTCGAGATCGTGCGAGGCGATCTGGAAGCCCGCGCCGAGCGTATCGAGCGACTGCAGCACCTTCAGGCGGCGCTCGGCCTGGGGGGTGATCGGCTTCTGGGTCGGCAGGGTGAACAGCGCATAGGCGCGCAGCTTGGAGCGGCCGACGCGGCCACGCAGCTGATAGAGCTGCGACAGGCCGAACATATCGGCGCGATGCACGATCAGCGTATTCGCGGTCGGGATGTCGAGACCGGATTCGACGATGGTGGTCGACAGCAGCACGTCGAACTTGCCGTCGTAGAAAGCCGACATGATGTCGTCGAGCACGGTTGGCGGCATCTGTCCGTGTGCGACGGTGACGCGCACCTCCGGGACGTTCTTCTCGAGGAACTCCTTGGCCCCCGCGAGATCTTCGATGCGCGGGCAGACGTAGAAGATCTGGCCGCCGCGGTACTTCTCGCGCAACAGCGCCTCACGCACGGTGACCGGATCGAACGGTGTGACGAAGGTGCGCACCGCCAGCCGATCGACCGGCGGCGAGGCGATGATCGAGAGATCTCGCACGCCGGTGAGCGCAAGCTGCAAGGTGCGCGGGATCGGCGTCGCCGAGAGCGTGAGCACGTGCACCTCGGAGCGCAACGTCTTGAGCTTCTCCTTGTGGCTCACACCGAAATGCTGCTCTTCGTCGACGACCAGCAGGCCGAGGTCCTTGAACTTGATGCCCTTGCCGAGCAGCGCATGGGTGCCGACGACGATGTCGACCGTGCCGGCGGCGAGCCCCGCCTTCACCTTGCTCAGGTCGGCCGCGGAGACCAGCCGCGAGGCCTGCGCCACGTTGATCGGGAAGCCGCGGAAACGCTCGGTGAAGGTCTTGTAGTGCTGACGCGCGAGCAGCGTGGTCGGCACGACCACCGCCACCTGCTTGCCGTTGATGGCTGCGTCGAAGGTGGCGCGCAGCGCCACTTCCGTCTTGCCGAAGCCGACGTCGCCGCAGATCAGCCGGTCCATCGGCCGGCCCTTGGCGAGATCGCCGAGCGTGGCGTCGATGGCGGAGAGCTGGTCCTCCGTCTCCTCGTAGGGGAAGCCGGCGGCGAACTCGTCATAGGCGCCCGGCGTGACGGTGAGCATTGGCGCTTCGTGCAACTGCCGCTCGGCGGCGATCTTGATGAGATCGCCGGCGATCGCCAGGATGCGCGCCTTCATGCGCGCCTTGCGCGCCTGCCAGTTGCCGCCGCCGAGCCGGTCGAGTTCGACGTGGCTTTCTTCCGAGCCGTAGCGCGACAGCAGTTCGATGTTCTCGACCGGCAGATAGAGCTTGGCGCCTTCGGCGTAGTGGATTTCCAGGCAGTCGCGCGGCGCGCCGGCGGCTTCGATGGCCTGCAGGCCGATAAAGCGGCCAATGCCGTGATCAACATGCACGACGAGATCGCCCGCCGACAGGCTGGTCGCCTCGGCGATGAAGTTCTCGGCGCGGCGTTGCGCCCGGCGCGGGCGCACCAGGCGGTCGCCGAGGATGTCCTGCTCGGCAATGACGGCAATGTCGCCGGTCTCGAAGCCGGACTCGAGACCGAGCACGCCGAGCGCCACGGTCGTCTTCGGCAGCGCCAGTGCCTGCGGCCAGGACGAGACAGGCGTCAGGTTGTGCAGTTTGTGGTCCGCGAGCACATGGCTCATGCGCTCGCGCGCGCCCTCGCTCCACAGCGCGATGGCAACACGCTTGCCGTCTTCTTGCAGCGAGAACACGTGCTTGGTCACCGCCTCGAACACGTTGGCATTCGGCTCGGCGCGCTCGGCGGAGAAATTGTGCCCGGCATGGGCGCCGACATCGATCACGTCGCGCGCTTCCGGCACGGCGAAAGGCGTCAGCTTCGCACGCGCGGATGCGTCGAGGCGCGCGCGCCATTCGTCTTCCGTGAGGTAGAGGCGTTCGGGCGGCAGCGGCTTGTAGGCCGGGGTCTGGCCCTCTTTCAGCGCCTCGCGCCGTGCATCGTAATAGTCGGTGATCTGCGAGAAGCGCTCGTGCGCGGCGTCCTCGTCGAGATGCTCCAGCGCCAGCGGCGTGGCGGGCAGATAGTCGAAGATCGTCTCCATCTGCGTGTGGAACAGCGGCAGCCAATGCTCCATGCCGGGGTAGCGGCGGCCTTCGGTAACGGCCTCGTAAAGAAGATCGTCGGGCGTCGCGGCGCCGAACTGCGCCACGTAGCCGGTGCGGAAGCGGCGGATGGTCTCGGTGACGAGCTGAAATTCGGCCACCGGCACGAGGTCCAGCCCGCGCATCGACATCTCGCTGCGCTGGGTCTGCGCATCGAAGGTGCGGATCGTCTCCAGCGAGTCGCCGAAGAAATCGAGCCGCACCGGCATATCCATGCCCGGCGGAAACAGGTCGAGGATGCCGCCGCGCACAGCGTATTCGCCCGGCTCGCGCACGGTGGACGCGCGCTGATAGCCGTTGAGCTCCAGCCACTCGACGATGCTGGCCATGCCGACGACATTGCCCGGCGCGACCGACAGCGCATGCGTGGCGACGAACTCGCGCGCCGGCAGGCGTTGCAATGCGGCGTTGATGGTGGTGAGCAGGATCGACGGCCGGTCGTGGCCTTTCACGCGCACGAGCCGCGATAGCGCGGTCATGCGCTGCGCCACCGCCGCGGCGTTCGGCGAGACGCGGTCGTAGGGCTGGCTGTCCCAGGCCGGGAATTCCATCAGCAAAAGGTCAGGCCCAAAGAAAGACAGTGCGCGCGAGAGCGCCTGCATGCGCTGGCCGTCGCGGCAGACCACCGCCAGCGAAATCGCCGGCGCATCCTTGCGCGCGGCGATGGCGCGGGCGAGATCGGCCAGCACTAGGCCTTCGGCGCCGTCGGCGACCTGCGCCAGCGTCAGCGGCTTGCCGGCTTGCAGGGCGTCGGCGGGAGATTTCATTTGCTTGTTCACGTCGTGCTCGGCCCCTTGCTGTGGAAGTCGCGCAACTGGCGGAACAGCGCGCTGTCGATCTCGGCCGGTGTTTCCATTGAGCCGTTCACCCAGGCGAACATCTGCTGGTCTGGAATGTCGAGCCAGGTTTCGAAGGTGTCGAGTTCCTGGTCGCTCAACGCGGACAGATGCGAATCGGCAAAGCGGCCGATGATCAGGTCCATCTCGCGGATGCCGCGATGCCAGGCCCGGAACAGGAGACGCCGGCGGCGCGGATCCAGCCCTTCGCTCGAAATCTGAGTTCCTGTCGTCACCGGCCGCTCCAACGCCAAAAACCCGGACGGGCCGGGCAGCGGGTTATATAGAGGTCTTAATCTGTGATGTCAGCGCCTTGCTGCGCACAGGCGCATTGCGCCCACGTGAGGCGCACGCCAGCATGCGCCCCCATGCGTCCGCCGGTCCTCAATCCCCTGTTCGCGTCTCTGACCAGCCTCCCCGGCATCGGGCCGAAGCTGGAGACGCTCTACGCCAGGTTGCTCGACCGCGAGATGCCGCGCGTCGTCGATCTCCTGTTCCATCTGCCGTCCGGGGCGATCGACCGCCGCGCGCGGCCGAAGCTCAACGAGGTGCAGCCGGGCCAGGTGGTCACCGTCGCCGTGCAGGTCGAGGACCACCGCCCGCCCCCGCCGCATCGCTCCCGAGCGCCCTATCGTGTCATCACCAGCGACGGCACGGGTCCGACCCTGACACTCACGTTCTTCAAGGCGCGCCCCGATTATATCGAGAAACTCCTGCCGGTCGGCGAGACGCGCTACGTCTCCGGCACCGCCGAATTCTACGACGGCATGTTGCAGATGGTGCACCCGGACCGCGTCGTGGACGAGAAGGGTTTCGCCGCGCTGCCGCTGGTCGAACCGGTCTATCCGCTCACCGAGGGCCTTGCGCTCGGCAATGTCCGCCGCGCCGTCGATGCTGCGCTCGCCCGCCTGCCCGAACTGCCGGAATGGCAGGACGAGGCCTGGGTCTCGCGCGAGCGGCTGCCGCCGTTTGCGGATGCGTTGCGCCATCTGCACCGGCCGCCCGAACCGCACGACATCGCGCCCGAAAGTCTTGCCTGGACGCGGCTCGCTTACGACGAACTGCTCGCCGGCCAGCTCGCGCTGGCGCTGATGCGCGCGCACATGCGCCGCCAGCCGGGCCGCGGCAGTTCGAGCGAGGGACAGTTGCGCGCGCGCATCCTCAAGGCGCTGCCCTATGTGCTCACGCATTCGCAGCAGAAAGCCGTCGACGACATCGTCAACGATCTCGCCACGCCGCAACGCATGCTGCGCCTGCTGCAAGGCGATGTCGGCTCCGGCAAGACCGTGGTGGCGCTCGCCGCCGCCGCGTCGGTGATCGAAGCTGGCCGCCAGGCCGCCTTCATGGCCCCGACCGAGATTCTGGCGCGTCAGCATTTGAAGACCATCACGCCGCTGGCGGACGCGGCCGGCATCCGCGTGGCAATCCTCACCGGCCGCGAGCGCGGGCCGGGGCGCAAGGAGATTCTCGACCGGCTGGCGCTCGGCGATATCGATCTCCTCGTCGGTACGCATGCGCTGTTCCAGGAGGATGTCGCCTTCCGCGACCTCGCGCTGGCCGTGGTCGACGAGCAGCATCGCTTCGGCGTGCATCAGCGGCTGGCGCTGACGCAGAAGGGCCAGGCGGTCGACGTGCTGGTGCTGACGGCAACGCCGATTCCGCGCACGCTGGTGCTCACCTATTTCGGCGACATGGACATTTCCGAATTGCGCGAAAAGCCGGCCGGCCGCCAGCCGATCGACACGCGCACCATCCCGCTCGATCGCCTCGACGAGGTCGAAGACGCTATCGGCCGCGCCATCAGCGAGGGCAAGCGGGCCTATTGGGTCTGTCCGCTGGTGGAAGAATCCGAGAAGAGCGATCTCGCCGCGGCGGAGGAGCGTTATGAGGAGCTGCGCCGGAAGTTCGGCGGCGCGGTCGATCTCGTACACGGCAAGATGAAGGGCGCCGACAAGGACGCGGCGATGGCGCGCTTCGCCGCCGGCGAGACGCAGTTGCTGATCGCGACGACGGTGATCGAAGTCGGCGTCGACGTGCCGGAAGCCACCATCATGGTGATCGAGCACGCCGAACGTTTCGGGCTCGCGCAAATCCATCAGTTGCGCGGACGCGTCGGCCGCGGCACCGGACGTTCAACGTGCCTCTTGCTCTACAAGGCGCCGCTCGGCGAAACCGCCAAGGCACGGCTCGCGATCCTGCGCGACACCGAGGATGGATTCCGTATCGCCGAAGAAGACTTACGTTTGCGCGGTGAAGGCGATGTGCTCGGCACCCGCCAGAGCGGCATGCCCGGCTTCCAGATCGCGCGGCCGGAATTTCACGGCAAATATCTCGGCGCCGCACGCGACGACGCGGGGCTGGTGCTCGCGCGCGATCCCACGCTATCGACGCCGCGCGGCGAAGCGCTGCGCCATCTGCTCTATCTGTTCGGCAAGGACGAGGCGATCAAGCTGATAAGGGCGGGGTAGTTTCTTATCCCGCCCCGTCTTCGGGCAGGATGGACGCGAGCGATAGCGAGCGGACGGGTGGGGTCAGTCTGCAATCCTCCCCACCCAGTCACCTTCGGTGACCACCCTCCCCCGCAAGCGGGGGGAGGGATTGAACAAATATCAACCCTTCAGCTCCGCCGGCACTCTGCCGCCGTTCTCGGCGAGCTTCACCATCACCTGCTTATGCAGCCAGACATTCATCGACGCGGAGTCGCTCGTGTTGCCAGTGTAGTGAAGTTCCTCTGCGAGTTCTTTGCGCGCGGCCAGGCTGCTGTCCAAATCGAGAAGCTTCATCAGGTCGACAATCGACCGCTTCCAATCGAGCTTCTCGGGGTTCTTCGCGGCAAGCGCAGTGAGCACGGCCGCAACATCCACCTGAGCGGCTGGCGCCGCGGCGGGGGCCGCCGTTGCAGTCGCCGTTGCACCCGCAGGCGCAGCGCCGGCAGCTGCAGGCGCAGCGCTGGCAGCTGCAGGTTCAGCTTGAGCGGCTTTCGCCGCGCCCGATCCGAAGATCGCTGACATGATATTGCCGAAGACGCTCATCGTGTTCCTCCCTACAGGTTGACGTGCACGCGTCTTGCCGTGGCAGCGATGATCCCAAGCCCTCGTCGTTGTCGGTGCTTTTATCCTTGAATTTTTTTGATTGGCTCAGGTGCCCCGGTACCGGGCACGGTACGTGAGTGCGCCGCTCGCATTCGATCGAACGCCGTGAGCGTAAGTTTGAACAATGTCCGTTTTGCGGTGGAACGATGTTGTCCGTCGCCGATTGCGTAATTGGGAAATTCGCGCGCGCTTCACGCGATGCGTCGATTTCCGGCCAATGAATTTGCCTCGCCAAAAATCATCGGGAGAAACCAAGCCATGACGATACGTTGTGCGCCCTTCTATACCGCCATTGTTCTGGGAGCGTTTGCCTTCGGAGCCACATCCGCCCAAGCGCTGACGATGAAAGAGTGCAGCGCCAAGTACAAAGAGGCGCAAACCGCCGGAACGCTCAAAGGCACGAGTTGGAACGACTTCCGTAAAGCTGAGTGCGGCCCGACCGCCGCCGCAGCGCCGGCGGCCGCGCCCTCTACCGCAGCCACGACCGGCGCCGCTCCGACGAACACGGCAGCGCCGCGTCCCGCCGCAACCGCGCCCGCCGCGATGGGCAATGCGGTCTTCCCGGCCGCGGTCTCACCGAAATATACGCAGGAGTCTCAGGGCAAGGCGCGCATGCACACCTGCCTCGATCAATACAACGCCAACAAAGCGTCGAACGCCAACGGCGGGATGAAGTGGATCCAGAAGGGTGGCGGCTATTACAGCGAGTGCAACAAGCAGCTTAAGGGCTGATCGTTGACCGGCGCTGTTCCTCCCCCGCGTTCGGAGGAGGAACAGCGCGGTCATGGTTTCCCGCCGGCGAGCGGATCGGGTCCGAAGCGGTTCGGCCCGTCGGTGCCTTTGGTGCAATTCCAGATCAGCAGCACGATCAGGCCGATGATCGTCAGGGTGATGAGGATCCACCAGCCGGTGCGATCGATGTCATGCAGCCGTCGCACCGACACCGCCAGGCCGGGCAGCAACAACAACAATGACGTGATGGCGCTGATCGGGCCCGTGCTCATGGACGGAAACAGGGCAGAATCGAGAATGCTGGACACGGCAGCGACGAGAAAACCGAACAGCGTCCAGTACCAGAACTCTGACCGCGATGCCCGGCCGGAAAACGTGACGTAGTTGCGAAAACCAGATCGTATCGCGTCTTGAAATTGCATTGTTGCCCCCCGGCTCTCTTGGAAAATATCTGTCCGACTTACTCCACCGTCTCCGTCTTGCGCGCGAGCTGCGCCGCGCTAGCCGTCGCGGCCAACGCAGCAAGTTTCTTCTGCGGATCGTCAGGCTGCACCATGCCGGCGGAGATCAACAGCGTCATCGCGTTCTCCACCGAGATGTCGAGCTCGATGAGATCGCTGCGCTTCACATAAAAGAAAAAGCCCGTCGTCGGATTGGGCGTGCAGGGCATGAAGGCCGACACGTGCTCGCCCTGCGGCAGCTTGGTGGCGAGATCGCCGCCCGGCGGTTGCGAGAGGAACACCAGCGACCACATGCCGGGCGCCGGAAATTCGACGAGCGCCACTTTGCGGAAACTGGAGCCGGTCTTGGAGAACAATGTCTCGAAGATCTGCTTCATGGTCTTGTAGACCGGCCGCACGATCGGCATGCGATTGAGCAGCCCCTCGCCCAGTTCGACCAGCGTGCGGCCGACCAAATTGGCGGTGAGGAAGCCGAGCAGCGTCAGCGCCACGACCCCGATCACCAGCCCGGTGCCGGGGATCGGCCAGGGCAGATAGGTTTCTGGCCGGTACACGGGCGGAATGAACGGCCGCACCACGTCGTCCACCCAGTTGACGACCGACCAGATCAGCCAGCCGGTGATGGCCAGGGGCCCGGCCACGACCAGCCCGGTGAGGAAATAATTGCGGATGCGGCCGGCGAAACCGGTGTGCGATGTCGCGACCGCCCCGATGTCGGCGGCCAGGCCTTCGCGCGGCTTCTGCTCCAGATCGGCCATGGGGCCAGTCTATTCTACTGTGACCGATTTCGCGAGGTTGCGCGGCTGGTCCACGTCGGTGCCGATCACAGCCGCCGTATGATAGGCCATGAGCTGCACCGGGATGGCATAGACTAAAGGCGTCACCGTCGAGGCCATCTCCGGCAAAGTCAGCGTTTCCAGGGACTCGATGGTGGCTTCCTTGGCGCCCTTCGGGTCGGTCACCAGGATGATCTTGCCGCCGCGGGCGGCGACTTCCTGCATGTTCGATACGGTCTTCTCGAACACCCGGTCATAGGGCGCGATGACGATGACCGGCATGGTCTCGTCGATCAGCGCGATCGGCCCGTGCTTGAGCTCGCCGGCGGCGTAACCCTCGGCGTGGATGTAGGAGATTTCCTTCAGCTTCAGCGCGCCTTCGAGCGCGATCGGGAAGCTGGTGCCGCGGCCGAGATAGAGCACGTCGCGCGCCTTGGCGAGATCGTGCGCCAGTTTCTCGATCTGCGGCTCGAGCGTGAGCGCCTGCGCCATCAGCCGCGGCACTTCGATCAGCGCATGCACGAGCTTCTGTTCGTCGCTCTCGGACAGTTCGCCGCGCGCGCGCCCGGCGGCGAGCGCCAGGCACGCCAGCACCGAAAGCTGGCAGGTGAAGGCCTTGGTCGAGGCGACGCCTATTTCCGGACCGGCCAGCGTCGGCATCACCACGTCGCTCTCGCGGGCGATGGTGGAGGTCGGCACGTTGACCACGGACAACACGTGCTGCTTGTTTTCCTTGGCGTAGCGCAGCGTCGCCAGCGTGTCGGCGGTCTCGCCCGACTGCGAGATGAAGATGGCGAGATCGCCGGCTTCCAGCGGGGCGCCACGATAGCGGAATTCGGACGCGATATCGATTTCGACCGGCAGCTTGGCAAACCGCTCGAACCAGTATTTCGCAACCAGCCCGGCATAGAAGGCGGTGCCGCAGGCGGAGATCGACAGGCGCTTGAGCTTCTTCCAGTCGAACGGCAATTCGGCCGGCAGCGCCACGCGCTCATGCACCATGTCGATGTAATGCGCGAGCGTATGGCCGACCACTTCCGGCTGCTCGTGGATTTCCTTGGCCATAAAGTGCTTGTGGTTGCCCTTGTCCACCAGCATGGCCGAGGCCATCGACTTGATCACCGGCCGCTCGACCGGCTTGTCGCCGGCGTCGAAGATTTGCAGGCCCTCGCGCGTGAGCACCGCCCAGTCGCCATCCTCGAGATAGCTGATGGTGTCGGTGAAGGGGGCGAGCGCTATCGCGTCCGAGCCGAGATACATCTCGCCTTTGCCGTAGCCGACCGCGAGCGGCGAGCCCTTGCGGGCGCCGATCAGGAGATCGTCTTCGCCGGAAAACAGGAAACCGAGCGCGAAGGCGCCGCGCAACTGCTTGAGCGAGGCGGCGACCGCCTCGGCCGGCGTCTTGCCGGTCTTGAGCTCCTGCGTCACCAGATGCGCGACCACCTCGGTATCGGTCTCGCTCGTGAACGTGCAGCCGCCGCCGATCAGCTTCTCGCGCAGCTCGCGGAAATTCTCGATGATGCCGTTATGCACCACCGCCACGCGGTCGGTCGCATGCGGATGCGCATTGTCCTCGGTCGGGCGGCCGTGCGTGGCCCAGCGGGTATGGCCGATGCCGATTTTGCCAGGCAGCGGCTCGGTCCCCAGACGATGCTCCAGCGAGCTCAGCTTGCCCTTGGCGCGCCGCCGGCCCATCACGCCGTGGTCGAGCGTGGCGATGCCGGCCGAATCGTAGCCGCGATATTCCAGCCGCTTCAACGCATCGACGAGATGCATCGCGACCGGCCTGGTCCCAAGAATCCCGACGATTCCACACATTGGCTCGGCTGGCCCCCTTCAAGTTCCACACAAGCTTTAGCCGCGCCGGCCAAGCCCTGGGAAATCAAAACGCATTTCGCTGTGCGACACTTCGCCCGAAGCGATACGCCTTTTACGCAGGCTTCTTCGTCTTCTTCTGGGCCACGGTCTTGCCCAAGGCCTTCACCTGCTGCAAGCGCTTAACCCAGCCTTCCTTAACCATCTGCTTCCCGCGCGCCACGACCAGAGAGTCCGCCGGGACGTCCTTGGTCACCACCGAGCCGGCCGCGACATAAGTGCCATCGCCGATCTTCACCGGGGCGACCAGTGACGCATTGGAGCCGATAAAGGCCTTCTTGCCGATTTCGGTCTTGAATTTGTTGGTGCCGTCGTAATTGCAGGTGATCGCACCGGCGCCGATATTCGCGCCCTCGCCGACCGTCGAGTCACCAATATAGGCCAGATGATTGGCCTTGGCGCCGGCTCCGACGTGGGAGGCCTTCACCTCGACGAAATTGCCGATGTGGACGTCCGCCCCGAGATCGGCGCCCGGACGCAGCCGCGCAAAGGGGCCGACGCGCGCGCCCTTGCCGACGTGCGCCTGCTCCATGTGCGTGAAAGAGCGGATCCAGGCGCCCTCCTCGATGGTGACGCCGGGGCCGAAGACCACGTGCGGTTCGATGAGCACGTCGCGGCCGAGCTTGGTGTCGGTCGACAGAAATACCGTCTCCGGCGCGACCATGGTGACGCCGGCCTCCATCGCCTCGCTGCGCAGACGCTGTTGCAGGACGGCTTCGGCTTCGGCGAGCTGAGCCTTGGTGTTGATGCCGCGCACGTCATCCTCCGAGGTTTCGATCGCGACCGCCTTCAGCCCCATGTCCCGGGCGATGGCGACCGCATCGGTGAGATAGTATTCGCCCTTCGCATTTGCATTGCCGATGCGATCGAGAAGCGTCAGCGCATGCGCGCCGGAGAGCGCCATCAGCCCGCCATTGCAGAAGCCGATAGCGCGCTCCTGGTCACTGGCGTCGCGCTCCTCGCGGATGGCAAGGAGCTCTTCGCCGCGCATGACCAGACGGCCATAGCCTTTTGGATCAGCAGGCTTGAAGCCGAGCACGGCCACCGCGGCGCCTTGCGCGAGCGCGTCGCGCAGACGGGAGAGCGTCTCGGCCTGCACCAGCGGCGTATCGGCAAACATCACCAGGACATCGTCCGGCTTGCGCGCGAGCGCCGCGCGGGCCGACAGCACAGCATGCGCGGTGCCGAGCCGCTCGCGTTGCTCGAACACGCCGGCGTTTGGCGCGATGCGCTTGGCCTCGGCCGCCACGGCATCGGCATTGGGGCCGACGACGACGGCGATCTCGGCCCCGCCCGCGCGCACAGCCGTCGTCAGCACATGCGACAGCAAGGTGCGATTGCCGATGGCGTGCAGCACCTTCGGCATCGACGAGCGCATGCGCGTGCCTTCACCGGCCGCAAGCACGATCGCAAGACAAGTTCGCTGAGACATTCGTATCCGGTTCACAGTGTTGCTGGGTTACGGGCGCCACCCCCCATAGCCGAGCCGGCCCGGCGGCAAAAGAGGAACGAGCGTCAACATTTCGATGCAACGAGAGCCCAGCCAGGATTGCAGGATTCTGCTAGCCTTTTCAATGACGTGATTCGCCACTGCGGAGCCCATGATGGTGGTCGAGGTTGCACCACAAAAAGGCTATAGCCAATACCACGCGTCCTTTTCGGGACGGCGCGGGCTGGTGTTGGATGTCGTGTGGCGCCTCGGCGCATGGGGCCTGGCGGCCGCGTTGTCAGTCGTCGCGGTGACGGTCATCGTGCAAACCGACAGCGGCAGCGCCCGCCTGCAATCGCTCCTGAACGGCACGGCGGAAGCCGCGCTCCCCAAAGCCGTCGCCCCCATGCCGTCGAGTGCGGCGGAATTCGAAGCCGCGGCCCACGCGCTTGACGCGCAAGTGCGCGCGCTCAGCGCCGACCGCGACCGGCTGGTGGCGCGGCTCGCCAGCCTCGAACGGCACCTCGACGATGTGACCGGCTCGATCCAGCCGGCCGCGCAGCCTGCATTGCCGGCGACCCCCGCCCCGTCCGCTCCGCCTCCGGCCGTCACCCACGCGCCGAAGATCGCCGAGCCGCCGGCTCCGGCCGCGCACATCATCAATCCGCTGGCCGCCATTCCTGGCAGCGAAGCCGCGGCCATTTGGCCCGAAACGGTGAAGCCGCAGGAGGCCCCTGAGATGGACGCGGGCCTGGCGCCGCTGCCGCCGCCACGCATGGTTGCGTCGCTACCCAACCCGCCCGAGGCCGCGCAGCCGGCCGCAACGGAAGCCAAGGCCGTGCCTGGCGCCTCGAGGCTTGAATACGGCATCGAGCTCGCGACGGGTCCGACCGTCGATGTCCTGCGCTCGCACTGGGCGACGGTGAAGGCGAATTTCGGTCCCATGCTCAGCGGCCTTCAGCCGATCGCGGTGCGCGACCGCCGTGTCGGGGTCAGTGGCTATCGCCTGGTTGCCGGTCCCATGCCGAGCTTCATCGCCGCCAAGCAGGTCTGCGCACGCTTCGCCCAGGCGCACGTGGTTTGCCGCCCGGCCAAGTTCGACGGTCAGGCCATCGTGCAGCGCTGACGGCGCATGCGCCCTGGCGGCGTTGTCTGCAGGGCCATAGGCCGGCATAATTGCGCCACCGGACACACGTAGACCCGCACCCCCATGAAGCTGTTTCTGCCCAGCGCGCGCGCGACCAACTGGCTGCTGATCGTCGGCTTCTGCGCGATGGGCTACGCGCTCTACATGCGCTATCTCGCCATCGAGCAGTCGACAGTCGGTCTTGCCTGCGGTGCCGGGCTCAATACGTGGCTGTGCTTCTCGCGCAAGATCGTCATCGCGCTGTACCAGAACACGGTGTTCGGCTGGACCGCGCTGGTGCTGGCGGCAATCAATCTGGTGCGGCCGTCCTTGGTGACGTTCGGCTTGGGCGTAGCCGCTGTCTGCCTCGGCATCGTGCTCTACAATATCGAACTCTCAGGCGTCGCCGCCGGGCTGCTCGTGCTCAGCCTGGCACGTCGCGCACCCGAAACAAACTGACCGCCAGCGCCGCGAACGCCGTGCACAGCCACAGCGATTGCCAGTTGGCGAGGCTTTCGTTCGGCACAATGTAGATCACCGACAACGCCAGGATGAGGGCTGCCGCCAGTTCGGCCACGCCGCGGCCGCCGGCCGGACGCGGCACGCTCAGGCTTTGCACCAGGAACGGAACGATCGCGGCCGTCAGCGGCGCGAAAGGAAAATCTTTGTAGCGCGGATTGAACACCAGCCCGAGCGCGACATCGAGCGACAGCACGATCGTCGCGATCATGACGAAACCGGCGAGCAGCGCCAGCCAGTCCCGGGTGCGCCATTCGGCCGGACCGAGGATGCGGGATAAGAGCGGCATCGCCGTGCCGCGGGCAATCGCAGCACTCACGATCAGCGGGCTGGCGAGGGCGACCGCACAAAAGGCAAGCGAGCGCAGCCAGCTTCCGGCGTTGAGGCTTTCGATCGGCACATTCTCGATGGCCCAGCCGATCAGGATGCCGCCGGCCAGGGCATTGGCCCCCACCGCCAGCCAGACGGCAGCTGACACACCCTCTTTGCGCCGGGCCACGAAAGCCGCGCCGAAGATCAGCACGGCGAAGGCGACACCGCCGGCCGCCTGGAGCTTCCACTGCGGATGGTTGGAGACCGGCTCGCCGAGAACGAATTTGGGCTCGCGCGTGGCGGCATCGAGGATGCCCCAATGGCCGCCGACCGTGCCTTCAAGCGCCCGCTTCCAGGGCGCGTCGATGGCTTCGATCACGTTGGCATGGAAATGATCGCGCTTGGCCAGCGCCAGCACGTCCTGGATGACGCGCGCCTCGTTGGCGGGGGACGGCAGCGCACCTTCCCGCATGCGCCCGGCACTCGGCCAGCCGACCTCGCCGATGATGACCTCCTTGCCGGGGAAGGCATCGACGACCTGGCGGCGGATGGCGTCGACATGCGCCGCCGCTTCGCTCGCGGGTACGGGAAAGTCCTCCCAATACGGCAGGACGTGGATAGTGACGAAGTCGACCGCCGAGGCCAGTTCACGGTTGCGCAGCCAGAACTCCCAGACATCGGCGTAGGTCACCGGCACGCGCACCCGCGATTTGACCTCGCGGATGATCTTGCCGAGATCGATGGCCGACAATTCGCCGCGCAGAAGCACTTCGTTTCCAACCACCATGGCCATGATGGTGTCGGGATATTTGTTCGCCAGCGCGATCCCGTTCTCGATCTGCTTCCGGTTCTTCACCGGATCGCCCGACAGCCAGAAGCCTTGCAGCACCTTCAGGCCGTGCTTGGCGGCGAGGCCCGCCACCTGCTCGATGCCCTGATCCGCGGCGTAGACGCGCACGCAATTGGTGATTTTGGAGAGTTGGGTCAGATCTTCGTCGATCTGTGCCGCCGGAATGAAAGTGTTGGGGTCGAACGGATTCTGCCCATCCCGGTACGGGGCATAGGACATGCAGTACAGCTTGTCGCCGGACAGCTTTTCACCCGCCGCCAACGGGGATTGGGGCACCGGACTCCCAAGCCACGCCCACACGGCGACGATGACCATCGCCGCGACGGCGAGGCAGGACAGTCCAAAGCGCATCGGCGGACCCAATTCGGCTGTAACGCTCAACCGGCGGCACGGCTTATAACCTGTCGCGGCAGCCTGCCAAGCGTCCAACTTTAAGGAAGTCTGGTGGAGACCCTGGACAAAGCGCGCGTGTTGAGGCCAAGGTTCGCCGCCCAGTACTAACCATGTTTGCGGGTCCGAAGCTGGGGGTTGGACCTGTTCGAGCGCATCAAGGCCGGGGCGGCCGGCAACAGAATAAAAAGCGCCGCATTAGCGTCCCAATCCCGTCTCACAGAGGCTGGGC
Source organism: Pseudolabrys sp. (assembly GCA_036264375.1). Lineage (GTDB taxonomy): Bacteria > Pseudomonadota > Alphaproteobacteria > Rhizobiales > Xanthobacteraceae > Pseudolabrys. Next base: position 5,509 of record DATARB010000114.1, on the reverse strand, counting down.
CGTTGGGTATGCGGCTTCAATCAAACACCGGCGGGACTATGCCGTTTCATTCGATTTTGCGTGATGTCTTTGCCGTGCTCTGCGCGGCGGTCGTAACCCTTGCCGCTCCGGCGGCCCTCGCCCAAAGCGGCAATGGCAAACCGCCAGAGCAGCAGCAGAAGCCCGCGGACAACGCCGCCGCCAAGGAAGGCCAGAAGAAGATCGACGAGATCGCCGAAGCCTCGCGCGTCCTTTCCGGCCCGGCCGGCAACCCGGAATGCGTCTGGCTTGGCCGCCGGGTGGTGAGCCTGCTCTGGCGCGACGACCTCGATACCGCCTTCCGCCACCTGGACCTCTATGACCGCTTCGGTTGCCCGAGCGCACATATCCAGGCGACCTTCCGCTGCCTGGTACGCCAAGGAAATATCGATCCCAAAGCGCAGGAAACGTTGAACGGCCGCGTTCACTCCTGCTGGCTCAATCCGGGTCTGCCGCCTACCCCTTCCGAGGCAGCCGCGACGCCCCCCGCGGCCGCGCCGGCGGCGACCGGAGGAACTACACAACAGTAACCGCGTTGCTCGAATAAGCGTGTCGCTCGATGGCAAAATTCATCCAGGTGCCATGCATGTGCCTAGGATTTGCCATGACATGTCATTACTTGAATGAACACCTTATGCCGCGCTATTCTGCATCCTTGCAGACGGAGCGTCGGCTGAGCCCAGGGGACGGGCTCGAGGGTCTGCCATCCTGCCCCAGTCGGTTATGAGTCTATGCGCACCGTTGCTGCCGTGGTCGCCCTTGTGGCGTGCGTGCAGGCTGGGATGTGGGCCTTATCGCGCGATCAGGTGACCGCTCCCGGCTTCGATGGCCAACTCGCGAGCGTGTCCTACGCTCCGTTCGAGGGTAATGCGACGACCGACGGCGGCGGTCAGGCGCGGGCCGAGCGGATTCGCGAGGATCTCAAGCTCCTGGCGCCCGTCACGCGGGCCGTCCGTACCTATTCGTCTACCAACGGCGTCGAGCTGGTACCCGGCATCGCGTCCGAATTTGGCCTGCGGGTCACCGTCGGCGCCTGGATCGATAAGCACGAGGACCGCAACGAGCGCGAAATCCGCTCGGCTATCGACCTCGCCAAGCGCCACAGCAACGTCAACGGCATCTTCGTCGGCAACGAGACGATCTACCGCGGCGAGGTCCAGGTCCCCGACCTGATCAAGCTCATCCAGCGGGTCAAGCGCTCGACCAACGTGCCGGTGAGCACCGGTGAAATCTGGAATGTCTGGCTCGAGCACCCAGAGCTGGTGTCGTCGGTCGATTTCATCGCCGCGCACATCCTGCCCTACTGGGAAGGCGTTTCGGAGAAGCAGGTCGTCGATCAGTCCATCATGATCTACGACAAGCTGCGCCAGGCCTATCCCGGTAAGCGCATCGTCATCGCCGAGTTCGGCTGGCCGAGCGCGGGCTATAACTTCCACAACGCCAATCCGGGCCGGATCGAACAAGCGGTCCTGTTGCGCGACTTCGTCACCCGCGCCGAAGCCTATGGCATCGACTACAACATCATCGAAGCCGTCGATCAGCCCTGGAAGACCAGTGAAGGCGGCGTCGGTCCCTACTGGGGCATTTTCGATGCCCAGCGCCACGCGAAGTTCAGCTGGACCGGCCCGGTCGCCGATCCCGACCACTGGCGGCTGGCCGGCATAGCGCTCCTCGTCAGCGTCCTTTTGTCGCTGCCCATTCTGGCCATGAGCGGGGTGACGCTCGGTCAGGCGGCGATGCTGGCGGGCGCCGCCAATGTCGTCGGTGCCTGGTTCGCGGCCGTCTTCGCGTATTGGAACGGGCATTATTTCGTCTGGGGCGCGGCCTTTGCGCTCGGCCTCGGCACCGTCCTGCTGATCCCGCTCATCGTCATCGCCTTCGCCCGCGTCCAGGAAATCGCGGCCATCGCCTTCGGCCGCAAGCCGGGGCGCCTGATCGCCCTGCCCTCGTTCACGTCCGGCGACCACACGCCGAAGGTCTCGATCCACATTCCGGCCTATCGCGAGCCGCCGGAAATGCTGAAGCAGACACTCGACGCCATCGCGCGGCTCAACTATCCGAACTACGAATGCGTGCTGGTGATCAACAATACCCCCGATCCGGCGCTGTGGATGCCGATCGAGGAGCACTGCCGCCTGCTCGGCGATCGCTTCAAGTTCGTGCGCGCCGACAACCTGCAAGGCTTCAAGGCGGGCGCGCTGCGCCTCGCCATCGTGCACACCGCCGCCGACGCCGAGGTGATCGGCGTGCTCGATGCCGATTATGTCGTGCATCCCGACTGGCTGAAGGACCTGGTGCCGCTGTTCAACGATCCGAAAGTCGGCCTCGTGCAGGCGCCGCAGGATCACCGCGACGGCGAGCGCAGCCTGATGCACGACGCGCTCAACGCCGAGTATGCCGGCTTCTTCGACATCGGCATGGTGCAGCGGAACGAAGCCAACGCCCTCATCGTGCACGGCACGATGTGCCTCATCCGCCGCACGGCGATGGAAGCCGCCGGCGGCTGGTCGAGCGAGACCATCTGCGAGGACACCGATCTCGGCCTCACCATTCTCGAGCTCGGCTGGCACACGCATTATACCAACCGGCGCTACGGCCACGGCCTGCTGCCCGACAGTTTCGAAGCCTACAAGAAGCAGCGTCATCGCTGGGCCTATGGCGGCTTCCAGATCCTCAAGAAGCATTGGCGCCGCTTCCTGCCGGGCGCGAGCAGGCTCACCCGCGATCAGAAGCGCGAATTCGTGCTCGGCTGGCTCAACTGGCTGGGCGCGGAAAGCCTCGGCGTCGTCGTCGCCGCGTTCAACATCCTCTGGGTGCCGTTCGTCTCCTTCCTCGACATCGCCGTGCCCGACCGCATCCTGACGATTCCGATCATCGCCAGCTTCACTGTGTCGGTGCTGCATTTCGTCACGCTGTACCGGATGCGCGTGCGCGCCAATAAACGCCAGCTGCTCGGCTCCATGTTCGCCGCGATGTCGGTGCAATGGACGGTGGCGCGCGCGGTCGGCGTCGGCGTGGTCAAGGACCACCTGCCCTTCGTGCGCACCGACAAAGGCGGCAAAGGCACCGCGCGCGGCGGCACGGAATTCCCCGCCTTCGGAGAAGCGATCCTTGCCGGCCTCCTGATCCTCGGCGCCATCATTCTGGTCGAGAGAAACTTCAAGGAAGTCCGTGAGATCAACATCTTTGCCGTGGTGCTGGTGATCCAGAGCCTGCCCTTCATCGCCGCGGTGCTGCTGGCTTTGATCGAGCGCTCGGCGCTCAACGATTTCGTCACCTGGCGGAATATGGAGACGCGCCTGACCGCGCTGCTGCCGCGCCGCGCGCCGCTGGTCAAAGCCCCGGCGCCCGTGCCGGTGCAGAAGCAGACCGAGCTGGCGCAGTAGGCAACGCCTTCGTCCTAACGCCGAGCACAGCCTCGATCCGTCACCCTGAGGTGGCCGTGCGCAGCACGGCCCTCGAAGGGCGACGGCCACGGCCGTTCATCCTTCGAGGCGCGCGTGCTTCGCACGCTCGCACCTCAGGATGACGGTGAAAGGCTGCAGTGTGGGCAACAGCCTCTACGCCGCCAGCGCCGTCTCCACCAGCTTCACCCAATACGAGGTCCCGATCGGGATTACCTCGTCGTTGAAGTTGTACGAGGGGTGATGCAGGCCGGCGCTGTCGCCGTTGCCGACCCAGATGAAGGCGCCCGGCCGCGCGTTGAGCATGAAGGAGAAGTCCTCCGCTCCCATCATCGGCGCCAGATCCGTATCCACATGGCCGGCGCCCACGATCTCGCTCGCCACGGACGCGGCGAAGTCGGTCTGCGGGCCGTGGTTCACCAGCACCGGGTAGTTGCGCCGGTAGGTGAACTTGGCTTTCGCGCCGTAGGCCATCGCGGTGCCCTCGACGATCCGCCCCAGCCGCTCCTCGATCAGGACCCGCACATCTTCCGTCAGACTGCGCGCCGTGCCGCGCAATTGCACCGTCTGTGGGATCACGTTGTCGGTGTTGCCGGCCTGGACCATGCAGATCGACACCACGGCCGATTTCAGCGGATCGACGTTGCGCGACACGACAGACTGGATGTTGTTGATGATCTGCGCCGCCACCAGCACCGTATCGATCGCCAGGTGCGGCCGCGCGGCGTGGCCGCCGACGCCCTCGATGTCGATGGTGATGTAATCGGCCGCCGCCATGATAGGTCCGGCGCGCAGGCCGAACTGGCCGACCGGCATGCCGGGATAATTGTGCATGCCGTAGACCTCGCCGATGCCGAAGCGGTCCATCATTCCGTCCTCGACCATGGCTTTGCCGCCGGCGCCGCCCTCTTCGGCGGGCTGGAAGATGACGACCGCCTGCCCGGCGAAATTGCGCGTCTCGGCGAGATAGCGCGCCGCGCCCAGGAGCATGGCGGTGTGCCCGTCATGGCCGCAGGCGTGCATCTTGCCGGGCACCGTGGATTTGTACGGCAGGTCGTTCGCCTCGGTGATCGGCAGCGCGTCCATGTCGGCGCGCAGCCCGATCGTCTTGGCCGGGCCCTCCTTACGGCCGCGGATGACCCCGACGACGCCGGTGCGGCCGACGCCGGTCACCACCTCGTCGCAGCCGAACGCCTTGAGCTTGTCGGCGACCGACGCCGCCGTCCGGTGCACGTCATAGAGCAGCTCCGGATGGGCATGCAGGTCGCGCCGCCAGGCGGTGATGTCGGCGTGGAGGTCGGCGACGCGGTTGACGATCGGCATAGGTTTCTCCTGGCGTGCGGGACAGCCCCGCCGCGAGAGTGTAACAAATCGCCGCCCCGGCGCGAGTTCAACAATGGGGCAAGGGCCTATTGACCGGGCAGGCACACCCCCCTACACAGCGCGGGACGTACGGTCCCGAAAGGGCCGCCTTCGGGCATGCAGGCCTTTTGGCATTCCGTGCGGGCGGGAACCGGTCTTTCGGCTTCGATCGTGCCTTGGTGACGAGCGCGTAGCTCAGGCGGTAGAGCAACTGACTTTTAATCAGTAGGTCCTGGGTTCGAGTCCCAGCGCGCTCACCAAAATGGTCAATGAAATCGGACATTTCTTGCAACTGGCCGGGACTGTCGATCCCGGCAGTTAACAATTTTGGGGCCTCGGTTTACAAACTCCTGTTCACTGGGCGTTCCGCCACGGGCCGGCACATCGCGCTTCGGCCCCTCACCTCTTAAATTTTCAGTGTCAAAATCTTCGACAATTCTGCGCTCGCATAGCCAGCGTTCGGACAGCGACAAACGAAGTTCCCAGAGTGTCTCCGGCCTCGCGCGTTTGGCTCCCTTAGAGCATGCGAGGGTATTCGCGGCGTCCGGAATTTAGTAGACTAAGTCTATAGATGCCGCCGCCCCCGGCCTCGCGGACCGGACAATCAGCAGACAGCCAAAAGCACGCGCGAGCCGTTGTATCGGCCCGCGTAGAGCGTCTGCACCTCGCGAGGCGGACGCACGCAATGAGCCAGCCCCAGCGCTATAATCGCAGCGCAAGCTTCT
>DATARB010000040.1:0-105909 GCA_036264375.1 Pseudolabrys sp. | reverse complement strand
TCCGGCAGCGGATTCCAATCATCCGCGCATGTGCGGCGTCGCCGGAAGGCGGATCGTCGATATGGTGTGGGACGATCTCGCGCCCAAGAAAATTCTCACCGCCGCCGCCTTCGATAACGCCATCAAGGTGCACATGGCGATGGGCGGTTCGACCAACGCCATCATCCACGTGGTGGCGATGGCGCGGCGTGCCGGCATTGCCCTCGACATGCAGCGCTTCGATCGGATTTCGCGCGAGATCCCGGTTATCGCCAACGTGCGCCCATCCGGCAAATATCTGATGGAGGATTTTTTCTACGCCGGCGGTCTGCGCGCGCTGATGCAGCAGCTCAAGGACCGGCTCGACCTTTCCTGCCTCACCGTGACCGGCAAGAGCGTTGGCGAGAACATCGCCGGTGCCGAGGTCTATCTGTCCGACGTCATTCACACGTCCGCCGATCCGATCTACGCCGAAGGCGCCACCGCCGTGCTCACCGGCAATCTCGCGCCGCGCGGCTGCGTGATGAAGCCGTCGGCCGCCGAGAAGCGTCTGCTGAAACATCGCGGCAAAGTCATCGCCTTCGAGGACTACAACGAGATGGCGCGCGAAGTTGAGCGCGACGATCTCGACGTCACGCCCGACCACATCCTCGTGCTCAAGAACGGCGGCCCGAAGGGCGGGCCCGGCATGCCGGAGTGGGGCATGCTGCCGATCCCGCGCAAGCTGGTGAAGGCCGGCGTGCGCGACATGCTGCGCATCTCGGATGCGCGCATGAGCGGCACCAGCTACGGCGCCTGCATCCTGCACGTCGCGCCGGAAAGCTATGTCGGCGGCCCGCTCGCCTTCGTGCAAACGGGTGACGAGATCGAAGTGGATGTCGCCGCGCGCCGCATCCACCTGCATGTAAGCGACGAGGAGCTTGCGCGCCGCCGCGCCGCCTGGACGCAGCCGGCGCCACGCTATCCGCGCGGCTATGGCGCGCTTTATTCGGAGCACATCGGCCAGGCCGACGTAGGCTGCGATTTCGATTTCCTGGCGCCGCTCGGGGCGATTCCCGAGCCGGAAATTCATTGAACGAACGAGCCTGCTGTGGACCGAACAAATATTAGAACTGGAACAGTTCTAATATTTGGCATCTGAATTTAGCTGAAAAATTCCGCGAATTATTTCGCTTCGCCGTCTGCGCTTCGATAAAATAGTTGCCGGACTTTGAACTTGGCCCACGAGGACAGTTCAATGTACTTCGGCCGTAACGCCCGCACCCCTACCGTTGCAGCGCTTTTTTTTGTCGTGACCGGCTTTGGCGTACGTGCCCAGGACGCGCCACTCGTTTATCGAGACATCGAGACCAAATACATCTTCGGCTTTACCGAAGGCTCAGGAGTCGGTCTCGAGGGCGAGAAAGAATTTTCTGTCGATACGGTCCTCAACTTCGGCAAGCAAGGCGGCCGTTATTGGAGAAGCGAATCCAAGCTCGAATACGAATTCACGCCAAATCAATATGTCCAATTCGAACTTGGGCCCATGATCGCCACGCACAGCATCAAAGGTGTGACTGATCTTGATGATCGCGATCAGGTTAATTTCAGCGGCTTCTTCGGCGAGATCCGTTGGCTTGTGCTCGAGCGTGGACCATCTTCGCCCCTGTCCATCACGCTCTCGGCGGAGCCAGAATGGCATCATATTGACGAGACTGGCGGCGCCCGCGTGACGAATTTCGGCCTGGAAATGAAGGTCGACGCCGATCTGGAACTGATCAAGAACCGTCTCTATCTCGGCTCCAATCTGCTATATGAGCCGGAAGCGACGCGTGATCCGGACGGTATTGGCGCCGGTTGGGGACAGGAGTCGACCGGCGGCATCTCGGCGGCGCTGGCCTATCGTATTACTCCGCCGATCATCATCGGCGCCGAGGCTTGGTATCTGCGCCATTACGACGGTGCTTGGTTCAACACATTCACCGGCGACGCCGTCTACATCGGGCCCACGCTGTACATGCAGCTTAGCCCTAAGACATTCATAAGCGCCGCCTGGAATGTGCAGGTATGGGGCCGCGATGTCGACGCGATAGGCTCGCTCAATCTCAGCGAATTTTCCCGTCAACGTGCGAAACTGAAGGCCGCGGTCGAATTTTGAGCCCTGGCTGCGGCCGATGAAACTGGGAGGTTGACGATGCCGAGGATAGCTGTCGTGGCCACGCTTTTGGTCCCGCTTGTCGTCGCGTTGCTGGGTGCCGGTCCGCAGACCCATGCACAACAGAAGCCGGCGACGATCAATATCACCGTCAAGAATCATCAGTTTCAGCCCGCTGAAGTGCAGGCACCGGCCAATGTGGCGATTACGTTGCGGGTAAGAAATCTCGACCCGGGCAGGATGGAGTTCGAGAGCGTAAGTCTGCGGGTGGAGAAGGTGGTGGCCGGAAATAGCGAGGGCACCATCCAGCTGCGCCCCTTATCGCCGGGACGCTACGATTTTTACGACGATTTCAACCAGGAAACAAACGGCGTTCTGGTTGTCCGCTAACGCATGCGGCCCGGAACCGGAAAGTCACGAGCGCATGGGCCGGCGAGCGGTTTTTTGATCGTTCAATCACCAGGCGCGAAATACCGACCGCGTTCCGCTTTGTTGCAGCAGCGCGCGAGCAAGCTGGTGTCCGCTGGCGGTGAGGTGACCAAACGCGTCGAGCCAGCCATGATCAGTCGCACGGCGTGAGACCTCATCCGCCGTTTCGCAGTCAGACAGCATCTCCGTAAACCCCAAGACGATGCTCAAATCGTCTGGGGCGGCTACATCCTTATGATCGAGAGACTCTTGCACGATTTTCCTCATTCACCTGCAATGCGCGGCATTTGACGGCCACCATCAGCGTGGTCAGTCCTGTGCGTTGGTAACGCGCTGAATTTGTGGCCATCGCCACCATGGAAGTAGTGACTGGTTGGATCCGCTTTCAATGCGGCGGATGGACAATTCGGGGTGATCCAAGGCCGGTGCTGGCGGATCAAGCCGCTTTCGAATGCCTATTGGTCTTAAAGAGCAGGTCGAAGCATCCAGAGATGACGTGCGAGTAAAAAGTTAGTGACGCCGCACAAATGCGGTGTTTCAAGCGGTCATGATGTTGCCTTGACACTCGGCTTTCTTCGGCCACAATTTGCAACGCGCTGGGAACCACCAATGCCGATGACGCGAGCCGTTCTGTTGATTTCACTCATCGCGGGCGCTGTCGCCGTGACAAGTTCCACGCACGCGCAACTATCGACGCCGATAGACATCATTGTGCAAAATGCACAATTCCTGCCCGCGAGCATCACGGTTCCGGCCGATTCGCCGTTCGTGCTGCGGGTAAAGAATCTCGATCCTAACCCGGTGGAGTTTGCCAGCGCCATGCTGCGTGTGGACAGGCTGATCTCGCCCAACACCAGCGTCTATATCCAGATCGGGAATCTGCAGCCTGGGCGCTACACGTTCAACGACGTGGCACGTTCCGCCACCCACGGCGTGCTGATCGTGCAGTAGCACCGATTGTTCGCGTCGGCCGTGCACTCACACCAGGAAGGGGATCAGCGCCGGCACCTCGGCGCGATAGCGTGCATAGGCGTCGCCGAACTGCTCCGCCATGAAACGCTCCTCGACGCGCATCTTGTAGAGGAGACCGGCAGCGAGGATCACGAATCCGATCAGCGCGCGCCAGCGGTCGATCACGAGGGCTGTGCCGAACAGCGCCAGCAGCATGCCGGTGTAGATCGGATGGCGCACGAGTGCGTAGGGCCCGTTGCGGATCAGCTCATGGCCCTGCTTCAGCGTCACCGTGCCGCTCCAATTGCCGCCCAGCCAGGCGCGGGCGGTGATGGAAAAGGCGATGCCGATCGCGGTCAGCGCCACGCCCACCAAGAACCAAGTGAAGGAGAAGGCATGAAATCGCTGCTCGAGTACACGGCCAAAAACATGCGGCGCCCCGAGCAGCAGAGCGCCCGCGAGCATCGGCCCGCCGTGGCCGAGCCGCGACAGACGGGTTTCGCGCCGTACCGTCTCCTTGCCGCCGACGGCGGACACGGTCCAATAGGCCAGCCAGATCACCCACAGCGCCGGAATGATAGACAGGTAGAAAGTTCTCATTGCAGCCCGACTATGCGCCAACTATGGCCAAAAGCGGTGTAGTAGGGGATATGGCGCGGACAAACCTGACGGCCAAGAGCAGAATGCGCCGGGCCAGCGCTGCGAGCGACGGACGCAACGGCATGAGCGACGACATTCCCTTCAACAAGGCCCTCGATCTCGCCCCCGACACCGTGGACGAGCCAATGCCCGGCGTTCGCCGGGTGATGGCCAACAATCCCGGGCCGTTCACGTTCAAGGGGACGATCAGCTACATCATCGGCCGCGGCAAGGTCGCCATCGTCGATCCCGGTCCGGACGATCCGGCGCATATCGGCGCCCTGCTCGATGCCGTACGTGGCGAGACGGTGACGCACATCTTCGTCACCCACACCCATCGCGACCATTCCCCGGCGGTGCCGGCGGTCAAGGCGCATACCGGCGCCACCGTCTATGCCGAAGGCCCGCACCGCGCATCGCGCCCGCTCCATATCGGCGAACACAATCCGCTCGATGCCAGCGGCGACCGCGATTTCCGTCCCGACATCATGCTCAAAGACGGCGAGGTCGTCAGCGGGGACGGCTGGAGCATCGAGGCGGTGACCACGCCGGGTCACACCGCTAACCACATGGCCTTTGCGTGGAGAGAGAAGGCCGTCTTGTTCGCCGGTGACCACGTGATGGGCTGGGCGACCACCATCGTCGCGCCGCCCGACGGCGCCATGAGCGACTACATGGCGTCGCTGCAGAAGCTCACCGCGCGCGAGGAGACCGTGTATTTCCCCGGTCACGGCCCGGCCATCCCCGACGCGCAGCGCTTCGTGAGCTACTACATCCTGCACCGCAAGGCGCGCGAAGCCGCGATCCTGCACCGGTTGGGCAAGGGCGAGACCGATATCCCCTCGATCGTGCGCGCGATCTATATAGGCCTTGATCCGAGGCTCACTGGCGCCGCCGGCCTCTCGACGCTGGCGCATCTGGAAGACTTGGTGACGCGCGGCGTGGTCGCCACCGACGGCCAGCCGTCGATCGACGGCGTCTACCGGTTGGCCGGCTGACGGCTCGTCGGCCGCTTCGGCGCGGGCTTGCCTTCCGGCTTCTCCGGCTCGGCGCGCGGCTCCGGCGCGGAGCCGACAGCGTCGTCGATGTCGTCGAGCAGCGCACGGATACGCCGGGCATTGGTGCCGAAATCGGTCGAGCCGTAGCGCGAAGCCGAGCGCACATCAACGCGCGCGCCGGTGCCGGCGGGCGTGATGCGGATGACCACGTCGTCGCGGAATCCCATGATCGGCGTGCGCGCCACCGACTCGATCGCGGCGTCGCGGCGCGTGGGCGTCGGGGGGCGCGCGTCCACCACCAGCCATTTGCGCTTGGCGATGATGCTTTGCACGATGTCGAAGACCGGCTTCACCGGCATATCCAGCTGAAGCGGCACGATGTCAGGATAGGCCGCGCGCTGCTGGATGGCGAAGCGCTGGCCCGGATAATCGGTCGTGCCGCGCGGGCGCAATCGCGCCAGTACGTCGAAGCGCGGCGGGTTCGTCGTATCGGTGGTGATGTCGTCGATCCGCGGCAGCTTGAGGCTGCGGTAGCCGAGATAGGCCGGGTAGGCGAGGAGGAGGATGCCGATCATCATGCCGAGCAGCGCGCGTCCGAGCCCGGCAAGCCCCTGCCGCCAGATCGCGACGAAGGAGGCGAAAGCCAAAAGGATCGCCAGCATCGCCAAGACCAGCGCCGCGCCGAAGGTCGTCAGCGCCGGCACGATCTCAAGCAGCCCCGAGCGCAGGATGATGACCGACAGTCCGGCCACGGCGAGCGCGAACCACCCCAGGCGGGCGGACCATACTGCCAGCCGTGACAAGGGCTCATCACCGAATTGGGGTCGTCGCGCCATGCTCTCTTATCCTGCGCAGATTCGCTTCAATGCCGTCCACTCTGCCGCATCGAGGAATGGCGACGAAGGGCGCGGACCCGCAAGCCTGTTGATGGCCGCGACGCGCGCTTTGGTTTCCGGATGGTCGAGCAGGATCGTCATGCCCGGCTCGGTCGCGCCACCGATCTTGGCGAGCATGCTGGCGAGCGCGTGTCCGTCGCCGTGTGCTTTCGTCATCAGGGTGGTACCGTATGCGTCGGCCGAAGCTTCTGCCTCGCGCGAATAGGAGGATTGCAGCACCGAGCGCGCCGCCATCACAACGGCGCCGCCGCCGACAAAATCGCCGAGCAGCATGCCGAACAGGAACGACAGGCCACCGGCCTGGAGCACCGCCTGCGTCCCATCGCGATGCGCAACGTGACCGATCTCGTGCGCGATCACGCCGGCGACTTCATCCGCCCCGTCGGCTTTCGAGATAAGGCCTTGGAAGACGTAGATGTGCCCGCCGGGCAGAGCGATCGAATTGGGCTCATTCCGCCGCACGACGGTGACGCTCAGAGGGACCGGCAAGCCGGCCGCCGCTTCGAGCCGGCTGATCATGTGGTCGAGCGCGGCGCGGCCCGGCTTCTCACTGTCGGCCGTGCCGCATTCAAAGCCTGCGCCGGCGTTGCGGGTGTCGAGCATGGCGCGCGTCTGCCCATCCACCGCATCGCCCAATTTGCGTTCGAGTGCGGGCGGCACCAGCGGCGTCAGCCGGCTGGCGATGGCCGGAACGCCGAAATACGCGACCAGCACCAGCGACACCGTCGCGGCCACGCTCCAGGCGATGACGCTGCGGCGCTGGCGGCGGCGCAGCATACCCGTGCGGTCGACATGGATCGCTTGCGCGCCGATGGCCGCGGCGAAGGCGGGATCGACCACTTCGAGGCGTTCAAGCACGGCATTGCCGCGGCGGCCGAGGCGCAGCAGGGTCTCCGGCGCGCTCAATTCGTCGATCTCGTCATAGGGCCAGTCGGCGAGCAACGTGCTGTCGCTGCTCTCGACCTTCAAGCTGGCAGCGCCGAGCGTCACTCGCACGTCGTGCCGCGCGCTGGTGCGGCCGTCGAAATAAATGCCGGGGCCCGAGGTCATGGCTTGCGATTCATCGGCATCAATAGCCGCCAACATTGAGTGCATCGGCGAGACCCTCGCCCAGCGCCGAACTCGGTTTGCCTGAGGCCTGCACACGCTCCAGCGCCGACAAGCCGGACAATTGCAGCGATTCCATGCCGAGCTGCCAGAGCGACGGCAGGACGGTGGCGCGATAGATGGTCGAGAACCCGAGTGCGACGATGACGTATCCGGCGAGCAGGAGGACGGTGGCGGTAATTTCGCCCGCAGCACCTGTGGGCTCATTGCCGGCGAACACGCCCGCGGCCAGGAACACCGGCACGGCGATAACCGCCAGCACGATGCTGAACAGGATCGCGTACCACAGGAAGCGCATATAAGCGCCGTAGACTTGGCGCATGCGCAGCTTCGAACGCATCTCGATCTCGCCGAAGCTCAAGCCCGACGACCACCAGCGCAGCACCACGGCCTGAAAGGACGGATAGAGCAGGGCGGCCATCGCCGCCGCCGTGCCGCCCATGAGGATGGCGAACACGATGACCGCGCCGAGCCTGGGGTTGGTGCTTTCGATGCGGCTCATCACGTCGTCGCCGCCTTGGCTTAGTGCGTCGGCGAGCGCCGTCCAGTCCACGACGTCGATGAAGGCGCCCACCGTCAGCGCCAGTGGCCCTACCACCAGAAGCCACATCGGCACGCCGCGCAGGAACAGGCTCCAGCCCGCGCCATGGAAGTGGCCGGCGAGGTCGCCATAGAAGGTGTTGCGCATCTTGTAGCGCTCCAGGCTCGCGAGCTGGAACGGATAGGCAAGTCCGATGGTGAGCGCAGTGACGGTCCACCAGGCGACGGCGCGCAAGGCGTAAGTCCAGGCCGAGCCTTCCTGATGGAAGCGCAGGCCGCGATAGATCGTGCGCGTCAGCCGGTAGCGCCGCGCGCGATAGATCGCGTATTGGCCGAGAAAGCCGAGTCCGGCGAAGGCAACCATGCCGGACATCTGGCCGATGGGGCCGAGATCGAGCGCCGCGATGAAGAAGCCGGCATAGACCGGAATGAGGATGGCGATGGCCACCAGGAAACCGATCAGCAGCTCGAACGGCGTGCCGGTATATTCAAGCGTCTCGCCGGCAACCTCCGTATTCGACCAGAGGAAGCGGCGCACGTCGGTCGCGAGCCAGAAGCGGTAGATGCCGAGCGTGACGATCAGGAGCCCGGCCCCGTGCATCAGCAGCCGCCAATAGGCGCGGCGTTGCCCGAGGAATCGGACCCCGCCCGCTGCCGTGGTGTCGCCCGCATCCATGGTCATAGCCCACCAGGGATAAAGGCTGGCGGGAACTCAGGCAACGTCAGTCTTTCCTGCCCTTGGCGCGGCTGCGCTTTGGCTTGGCCAGCGCGTGGGCATAAGCCATTTCCAGCGCGGCCTTTAGCTCCCCGGTGCTCAACTCCGATAGAGTCGCGGTGGTCCAGCCTTGCTGTCCCCAGGCATTCGGCACCGGAGCGAAAGCCTTCGGAGCGACCGTGCATTTGAGCGATTGTTCATCGGGCGTGAACTTGAAATTGGCGGTGCGGGCGTCGCCGGCGAGCGTCACGTAAATGCGTTCGACGCGGAAGGCTGCGCGGTCGAAATGCGGCGCTTCCGCCGTGCCGTCCAGTGCAAGGGCCAGGCGACGCAAGTCCTTGCCCGTCGCCATGAGGCTCAGCGCCGCGCGTTTTCGAGCAGCGTCTTGCCGAGCGACCACACCGCGCCCGGCACCTTATGGCTTTCGGCGATTACCGCATCGAATGCGGTTTCGATCCACGTACAATCGTTCTCCGAGAGCACCAAAGACGGCAATAGTTTGATCGTATGGCTGCCGTGGCCGGCCACCTGCGCCATGATCTGGTGCTGCTTGAACAGTGGAATAGTGATGAGCTGGCAGAACAGGCCTTTGTTTGCTGTCTCGAGCAGATGCCACGCCGCCTTGAGCTTCAGCGATTGCGGCGCGGCGAACTCGACACCGATCATGAGGCCCTTGCCGCGCACTTCATGCAGCATCTCGTAGCGCGGGATCAGCGCCTGGAGTGCAGCGATCAAACGCGTGCCGAGCCGGTCGGCGTTCTCAACCAGTTTCTCGGCTTCCATCACTTCCAGTGTCGCAATGCCGGCGGTCATGGCAAGATCGTTCTTGCCGAAAGTCGAGCCGTGCACGACGGCGCGATCCATGCGGTCGAACACCTTGGCGAAGACATCGTCACGCGCGAGCACGGCGCCGATCGGCACGTGCCCGCCCGAGAGCGCCTTGGCGAGCAGCACCATGTCCGGCTCGACGCCCCAATGCTCGATGGCGAGAAAGCGCCCGGTGCGCCCGAGCCCCGTCTGCACCTCGTCGGCGACGAACAGCGTGCCGTAGCGTCGGCACAGCGCTGCGGCGTCCTTGAGGTAGTTGTCGTCGGGCAGGTTCACGCCCTTGCCTTGGATCGGCTCGACGATGAAGGCGGCGATGTCGCGTCCGCGCAGCGCCTCTTCCAAGGCGGCGAGGTCGTTGAACGGAACGCGCACGCAATTCGGCAGCAGCGGCTCGAAGCCCTTGCGGAAGATGTCGTCGCCGGTGAGCGACAGCGCGCCATAGGTGAGGCCGTGGAAGGCGTGGTCGCAGAAGACGATCCCGGCCCGCCTCGTGGCCGCGCGGGCGAACTTGATCGCCGCCTCCACTGCCTCGGCGCCGGAGTTGGTGAAGAACGCACGCTGGAGATAAGGCACCTTCGCCAGCAGTCGCTCGGCGAGCAGGCCGGCCAGCGGAGAGACATCCATCTGCACGAGATTCGGCAGTTCCGCGTCGAGCACGCTCTTGAGCGATTCTCGGATGGCGGGATGATTGCGGCCGACGGCGAAGACGCCAAACCCGCTCAGGAGGTCGAGATAGCGGACGTCCTCGCGGTCATAGAGATAGGCGCCGGCGCCGCGGCAGAAGCCGACGTCATAGCCGATGGTCTTGAGCACCCGCACCATCTGCGCGTTGAGATGGCGGCTGTGCATGTCATAGCGTTCGGCCTCGTGCGCGGCGAAGAGGTCGCCGGCATCGATCGTGGCCAATGGTTTCGAGGTTGGTGTCAGCATGTCCCGGCGCAATCCGACGAAATATGGTCGCTCTGCGGAGCCTTTCATGGTGCCGGATACGACAAAAGCGCGGTTCGCTCCCGAAAGGAGGATTATACCGCGCATTCGCCCCCCAGCGAGAAAGCCCTGCAGGAAGTACCCTAGCACGGCGTCGGCCGCACCTGTGCCACAAAACGTTACAAATGGCACAGCGCGCTCACAACGCCGGAAACGGATTACAACCAGAGTGTTGAAATTGCGCTTTGATTCTCGTCAATCGGTTCAATTTCGGGTTCCAGAGTTCCTGCGCGGACATGCCGCAGGCCGTTCCGGAACTTCGCGCTATGGTCGCGCAGGAAAAACGTGCACGCGCCGGGAACAGGTTAGACGTCGAACGCGTACCGATGCGTTGGTGTCGCAGTCAGAAACCGGCAAAATCAACTGCGTCCGTCTTCCCCATTATGGCCGGTTGCCACCCGGCGCGTGCGATTAACAAACGCGAGGTAAGGGGCTGCGGTTCCGGATTTTCAGGCCGCGCCGGAAAACGTCCCGCGTCCGAAGCGCCTCGCACCGCCGCGATGCACGGCACGACTATGCTTCCAGGTTGATACCCTTAGTCTCCGGCGTCGCGACGATCGCGTAGATCGCCAGCAGCGCGTAAACCATCACCAGCGCCGCGATATAATAGCGCGCTTGGTGAATGCCGTACGTCTTCAAGATAAAACCGGCGACGATCGGGATGAGGCCGCCGCCGTAGACCTGCGACACCTGATAGCCGGCGCTCGCGCCGGACGCCCGATACCGTGTCGGGAAATTCTCGGTGTAGAAGGTCGGGATCGCGCCATAGCCGAAGCCGAACACGAAGCCAAAGCCGATAACCTCCGCGATCGTCGCGAGGACGAAGCTGCCGGTATTGACCAGATAGAAATACGGTAGCGCGAAGATGAGGAAGACGACGGCGGCGATCAGCAGGATCGTCCGCCGATTGATGAGGTCGGCGAGCAGGGCGCCGATCACCATGAACACCAGCATGAAGGCGGCGGCGATGAGGCCGATGATTTCCGGCGTCGAGCCGGGGAATCCGGCCGCCTTCATGTAGCTCGTCCCGAACACGAAATAGAGGAAGAAGGCGCCGCCGAACATGGCGTTCACCAGCGAGGTGCGCAGGATGGTTCCCGGCATCTCGCGCCAGACTTGCGCCGCCGGATGCGCGAGCACTTCGCCGCCCGCTTTGTGCCTTTCGAACACGACGCTGTCCTCGGTGCGCGTACGGATGAAAATGCCGACGATCGCCACCAGGAAGCCGATGACGAAGAGAATGCGCCAGCCCCAGGCGTTGAAGCTCTCCGCCGACATCAGGGATTTGGTGAACAGCACCGAACCGAAACCGAGCAGCAGGCCGATCGGAATGGCGAAGCCGACCCATGCGCCCCAGAAGGCACGATGTTTGGAATGAGCCGCCTGCTCGACCACCCAGGTCGAGGCAGTGCCGAACTCAGCGCCGAAACTGATGCCTTGCGCCAGGCGAAAGACGATCAGCAGCACCGGCGCGATCACGCCGATACTGTCATAGCTGGGCGTCAGCCCGATCAGCAGGGTCGAAACGCCCATCAAGATCAGGGCGTAAACCATCGCGTCCTTGCGTCCGTGCCGATCGGCGATATGGCCGAAAATAAAGGCGCCGACCGGACGGATGATGATGCCGATGCCGTAGACGCTGATCGCCGCGGCGAGGGCGGCCAGTCCGGGCAGCTTGAAGAAGACCCCGCCCCAGACGGTTGCCGCGATGACGCCGGTGATGAGGAAGTCGAATTGCTCGATGACCGAGCCGATAATGCTCGCGACGGCAACTTTATAGATTTGTTGCTGGGTCGGTGCTTCGGCGGGTTTTTGCTGGAGCATTCACGAAGTCCCTAAACGGCTGCATAAAAAACCCGCTGGATTGTTCCGGGTTCCCCGATCAAAAATCAAAACTGTGGGCAGCTCTATTCTGCTGCTCCACAGACAAGGCCTAACTATCGATCGTACAGACTAGCCGCCGCTCACCTTCGCTACGGCCTACTTCACCTGAAGCAATTCGACGTCAAAGATGAGCGTGGCATTGGGCGGAATGACGCCGCCGGCGCCTGCGGCGCCATAGCCGAGCGCGGGCGGGATGATGAGCGTACGTTTGCCGCCGACCTTCATCGTCGCGACGCCTTCGTCCCAACCGCGAATGACCTGTCCGGTGCCGATCGGAAACGAAAACGGTTCGTTGCGGTCGACTGAACTGTCGAACTTCTTGCCTTTGACGCCATTCTCATAGAGCCAGCCGGTGTAGTGCATGACGCAGATCTGTCCACGCTTGGGCGTGGCGCCTTTGCCGACGACGGTATCTATGATTTGCAGCCCCGATGGTGTGGTTATGGTCTTGCCGGCGGTTTGCGCCAAGGCGCTAGTGGTCGATGCGGCAGCGAACACGCCGCCCGCTGCGGCCATGAGGATCAACGCCGTCATGGCGCGGATTGGGGATGTGGCTCGCATGTCTGTCTCCTCGGCCGGCGGCGGATGTCGGCGCTTCTATATCTGCAAATGAGACGCAGCACAGCGTTTTTTTGCGCGTTTGCTATGCTCACTCCGCCGCCTGCACCGTCGGCAGCACGTAGTCCTTGAAGCGCTGCCGCAGCGTCAATTTCTGGATCTTGCCCGTCGCCGTGTGCGGGATTTCGTCGACGAACACCACGTCGTCCGGCAGCCACCACTTGGCGCATTTGTCCTGCATGAAGCCGAGCAGGTCCTCCTTGGTGGCGTTCTCGCCTGTCTTGAGCACGACGACGAGCAGCGGCCGCTCCTCCCATTTCGGATGCGACACGCCGATCACCGCGGCTTCCGCCACCTTGGGATGGCCGACTGCCAGGTTCTCCAGATCGATCGACGAAATCCATTCGCCGCCCGACTTGATCACATCCTTGGAGCGGTCGGTGATCTGCATGAAGCCGTAGCGGTCCATCGTGGCGACGTCGCCGGTGTCGAACCAGCCGTCGTCCTCGAACACGTCGGCGCCTTCGCCCTTGTAATAGGCCTTGGCCACGGCCGGTCCGCGCACTTTGAGCCGGCCGAAGACCTTTCCGTCCCACGGCAGGTCGCGATTGAAGTCGTCGGTGATCTTCATTTCGACGCCGAAGGGCGCGTGGCCCTGCTTCTGCTTGATGTCGAGGCGCGCCTCGCCGGTGAGCGCATCGTATTCCGGCTTCATCGTGCAGAGCGAGCCGAGCGGGCTCATCTCGGTCATGCCCCAGGCATGGATCACCTGGACGCCGTAGATGTCCTCGAACGTCTTGGTCATCGCGCGCGGGCACGCGGAGCCGCCGATCACCACGCGCTTCAAGTGCGGCAGCGTGGCGCCGGTCTTCTCGAGGTCTTGCAACAGCATCAGCCAAACCGTCGGCACCGCCGCGGTGAAGGTCACTTTGTAGGTGTCGAGCAACTCGTAGATCGAGGCGCCGTCGAGTTTCGCGCCGGGCATGACCAGCGCGGCGCCCACCATCGGTGAGGTGAGCGCCAGCCCCCAGCAATTGGCGTGGAACATCGGCACTACGGGCAGGATCACGTCGCGGCTGGACACGGCCATGGCGTCGGGCATCGCCGCGATCATCGAATGCAGCACGTTGGAGCGGTGCGAATAGAGCACGCCTTTGGGATGCCCGGTGGTGCCGGAGGTGTAACACATGCCGGCGGCGGTGTTTTCGTCGAACTCCTTCCAGACGAAGTCGCCGTCGGCTTCGGCGATCCAGTCCTCGTAGGCGACCGCGTTCTTGAGCGTCGTCTGCGGCATGTGCGCGGCGTCGGTGAGCACGATGTATCGCTCGATCGTCGGCAATCTGTCGGCGATCTTCTCGAGCAGCGGCACGAAAGTGAGATCGGTGATCATCACGCGGTCTTCGGCATGATTGACGATCCAGACGATCTGATCGGGAAACAGCCGCGGGTTCACCGTGTGGTATACGGCGCCGATGCCTAAGATGCCGTACCACGTCTCGAGATGGCGCCACGTGTTCCACGCAAGCGTCGCCACGCGATCGCCGATCGTGATGCCGTCGCGTTCGAGCCGTTGCGCCACCTTCAGCGCGCGCGCGCGGATCTCCGTGTAATTCGTGGTGTGGATCGGTCCTTCGACCGAACGGGTGATGACTTTGCGTCCGCCATGAAACGTGGCGGCGTGGTCGATGACGCGATGGCACAACAGCGGCCAGTCCTGCATCAGGCCGAGCATGGCAGTCCCCTCCTTGGATGCGCACGATCTTGTCCGCGAGTCCGAACAGGCTTTTCGCCGATGATGCGCGTTTATGTCTTTGGGCCGGCAACCCCTCGCCGGCCGGAATTAAGGTTACCCGGGCCACCTCTTTTGGGGAAGCCGGACTTAAAACCCGCAGAAATGCCGCAATCCAGACACGACATTGCAAGCATGAGGCAACTGGTCGCGATCCTCTTCATGGTGGGCGCGGGCGGCGGCATTGCCGCTGCCGATGATGTCCCGATGCCGCGTCCGCGGCCTGAGTTGCCGACGACGACGATGATGTGGAGCGAGCCGCATTCGTTCCGCGAGGCCGCGGGAGCGGATTTCGACACGTCCGCCGTGACCGCCAAGCTCACCGATTGCGACACGCGCCTGCAAGCGATCGCGGTGATCGAACCGATGCCGCGTCTGATCGGTCCCGGCGCCTGCGGTGGCGGCGACCTCGTGCAGGTCGATGCGGTGCTGCTCGACGGCAACAAGCGCATCGAGATGAAGCCCGCGCCGCTGCTGCAATGTCCGATGGCGGCGCAACTTGCTGCGTGGCTGCGCGATCAGGCCGCGCCGCGCATCGCCAAGGCCGGGCCCGCGCTCGCCAGTGTCGAGAGCGCCGACGACTTCGAATGCCGCGGCCGCAACCGCCAGATCAACGGCAAAGTCAGTGAACACGGCAAGGCCAATGCCATCGATGTGCGCGGCTTCACGCTGACGAACGGGGCCTTCATCGCCCTGACCGACATCAACGTTGCCAAGGACTTGCGCGACGATCTGCACGAAAGCGCCTGCGGCCGTTTCACCACGGTGCTCGGTCCGGGCTCCGACGGCTACCACGAGGAGCACATCCACCTCGATCTGCTCCAGCGCCACAACGGCTACCGCATTTGTCAGTGGGACGTCCGTGTCCCGCCCCCGCCCAAGCCGGAAGGGGCGACCGTAGCCGCCGGCGAACCGGTACCGCTGCCGCTCCCGCGACCGCATGTCTCGGGCGACAGCCGCAAATTATGAGTTTGCCTCCACGCTCCATTCACCGTTTCCAGGTAGCAAGGCACCCATGACAACCGGCGATCCCACGGCTTTGCTTCGCGCGGCGCCATCGGGCAGTGGTGGGCTGAGCCGCCGTGGCCTCATCAAGGCCGGCCTCGGCGTGACCGGCGCGGCCGGCCTCCTGATGCCGGCCACCGGCGCCTATGCCGCCATCGAGGCGGCGGACGGTCTGGTCATCACGGATTATCGCCTGACGCCGCCGGGCTGGCGGCCCGGCCACCGGCTGACGATCACGGTCATCGCCGACCTGCACGCCGGGGGCCCGAACATGGGGCTCAAGCGCGTGCAGCAAGTGGTCGATGCCGGCAATGCGCTCCGCAGCGATCTCATCGTCGTCATGGGCGACTATTTCGCCACCCACCGTTTCATCACCGAGCATGTGCCGAATGCCGCCTGGGCCGGTGAACTCGGGCGCCTGCGCGCGCCGCTCGGCGTCTATTCGATCCTTGGCAATCACGACTGGTGGTACGACGTGAACGGCGTGCGCAAGGCGCTCGGCGCCATGCATATCCCCGTCCTGGAAAATGATGCTGTCCTGCTGGGCGAACCCGGCCGCCGTTTCTGGGTGGCCGGCCTTGGCGACCAGCTCGCGTACTGGATTGGGCCGGGCCGCTTCAAAGGCATCGACGATCTGCCCGGCACCCTCAAGCGGGTTACTACGGATGATCCGGTCATCCTGCTCGCGCACGAGCCGGATATTTTCACTGAGGTTCCGCAGCGCGTGTCACTCACCTTGGCCGGTCATACCCATGGCGGGCAGATCCGCATCCCGTTCGTGCCGCCGACCTGGACCCCGTCGGAATACGCCGACCGCTTTGTCTATGGTCACATCGTCGAGGAAGGCCGCCACCTGATCGTGTCCGGCGGGCTCGGCTGCAGCAAAGTGCCGCTGCGCCTCGGCGTGCCGCCGGAGATCGTGCGGGTGACGCTGGGCTAACCGTCATATCCCTCACCACCACGCGCAAGAGCTCGCGGGGGGAGGAGGAGCAAGCGCAAAAACAAAAACGGCGCCCGAAGGCGCCGTTTTTCAAAATTCGTTGGGAGCCGGGCTTAGTTGAACAGGCCGCCGGCCGACGCCACTTTCGGGCCGAAGGATGTGCCCTGACCGGGCGCCAGCACCACGACCACAGTGCCCATCTTCACCCGGTTGTACAGATCGATGACGTCCTCGTTGGTCATGCGGATGCAGCCCGAGGAGATCGCCTGGCCGATATATTCCGGCTGGTTGGTTCCGTGGATGCGGTAGAGGGTGTCCTTGTTCCCCTCGTACAGGTACATCGCGCGCGCACCCATCGGGTTCTGCGGACCGCCGCTGACGAAGTTAGGCACGTCCATGCGCTTTTTGATTTCGGCGGTCGGCGTCCAGGTCGGCCATTCGGCCTTGCGCTGCACCTTCGCAACACCCGACCAGGCGAGAGCTTCTTCGCCCACGGTCACGCCGTAACGGATCGCCTTGCCGTCGGGCAACACGTAATAGAGAAACTTGTTGTCGGAATCGATCAGGATCGTCCCCGGCGCTTCTTTCCGGGTGTATTCGACAATGTGGCGCTGATAGGGCTCGGGGATCGCCGCCTTCTGGTACGGCGCTGCCGCCAGAAGCTTTTTGTCGCGCACCGTCATGCTTGCATCGGAGGCGGGCTCAATCGTGGACTGCATACAGCCCCCGAGCACGAGGCCAACCCCCAAGAGAACAGCCCACAACCCCCTTGCCGCCATGATCTTCCTCTTTCCCGGTCGCTCCAATTAGCGCCCGCGTGTTCGAAATTGCATTTTGGAATTAACCGAAATCATCACGGGAATGCCACGTTTTCCGACGCAGAGACGGACAGCTCTTGTGAACCTGTTGCAGGAATGCCGCACTCGACTTTGGACGTACATCTGCGCGATTCAGCCGCACGAGAGCCCCGCAAAAACGACATTGCCTTCGAGACATTAATGGAAGGTTTACCATAAAGCCCAGTAGATGAGGCGGTTAGGGGGTAGTCCCCCCCTTTGCTGAGCCGAGAAATGTCATGATTTGTCGGCGATTGCTGCGCAATTTTGCCTAAGTCGATCACCACATGAGGGTTGTAGGGAACCCAAGGACGGAGCGGAGAGAAGCCAATGAAAGCGACGACGACAACGGAGCGCCAAGACTCCAAGCATCAGGACTCGAAGCGCCAGAAGACCGAACTCGACAACCGCTACGGGCAGATTGGAATTTCCGCCGTCGCGGCGGCCGTTTGCCCGAAGGGCGAGAAAAAGAATGGCGGCAAGGAGCCGCGCTTGATGCCTTACGACCGCGACTGACGCCGCGGGGCCGGCCGGCGCCGCGGACCTGAACGCGGCGCAAGACAACTCATCATCGCCGGACTTGAGTGTCCGGCCGCGTGTATGCGGCGGCCTGTGCTATTTATGGCTTGCAAGGCGTTGCCCGATCGGGCCATGAGAAGCGGCCCGGCCGACACGGAGTCCGCATGCTCTCGGTGTATATCCCGCGCGGCAGCGCGCTCGAGCGCGTCCCAATCAAACCCGACGAGCCGCTACCCGATTCCGCGGTGTGGATCGATCTCGTCTCGCCGACCGTCATGGAAGACAAGCCGGTCGAGCAGATGCTGGGCATCGCGGTGCCGACACGCGAGGAGATGCAGGAGATCGAGGTCTCCAGCCGCCTCTATGTCGAGAACGACGCGCGCTACATGACCGCGACGCTTATGTGCCAGTCGGACACGGCCACGCCGAAGACGACAGCCGTGACCTTCATCCTGTCCGGCCATCGCCTCGTGACCGTGCGCTACGACGATCCGCGTCCTTTTGCGATGGTCGAGAACAAGCTCGCGCGCGTCTGTTCGCCCAAGGTGTCCGGCGAGACGATCTTCATGGATCTGCTGGACGCGGTGATCGACCGCGCGTCCGACATCCTCGAGCGCATTGGCGCCGACGTCGACGAGATTTCGCACACGATCTTCGAGCCCGACGCCAATTCCGGGCCGCCGTCTTATAACGAAATCCTCAAGGCGCTCGGCCGCAAGGGCGATCTCACCTCCAAGGTGCGCGAGAGTCTTGTCTCGATCGGCCGCGTGCTATTGTTCGTCGCCAACGAAGCCGACGCGTTGAAATGGCCGAAAGACATGCGCGCGCAGCTGAAGTCGATGCACCGCGACGCCGTCTCGCTGTCCGACCACGCCACCTACATCAGCAACAAGGTGACCTTCCTGCTCGATGCCATGCTGGGCGTCGTCAACATCCAGCAGAACAACATCATCAAGATATTCTCGGTCGCCGCGGTGGTGCTTATGCCGCCGACGCTCGTGGCCTCGATCTACGGCATGAACTTCCGCCATATGCCGGAGCTCGAGCTCACATACGGCTATCCGATCGCGCTCGTGGTGATGATCTTCGCGGCCATATTGCCGTACATGTATTTCAAATGGCGGAAGTGGCTCTAGCCGTCATTCCGGGGCGCGAGCGCCAGCGAGCGAACCCGGAATCCAGACAGACATACAGTCGCTGGATTCCGGGTCCGGCGCTAAAGCGCCGTTCCGGAATGACGGGCGAATAATTCACACATGCTGCCCGCCGTTGATGTGGATCTCCGCGCCGTTCACGTAAGACGACGTCTCCGTGCACAGCACGTAGATGATCTTCGCCACCTCGTCGGGCGTGCCCAGGCGCTGCATCGGGATCTGCTCGACGATCTTCTCGGTGCCGGGCGACAGGATCGCCGTGTCGATCTCGCCGGGCGCGATCGAATTGACGCGGATGCCGAGCCGGCCGAAGTCGCTCGCCATTTCGCGTGTGAGCGAGGCGAGCGCCGCCTTCGACGTCGCGTAAGCCGCGCCGGCGAAGGGGTGCACGCGCGAGCCCGCGATCGAGGTCACGTTCACCACCGAGCCTTTCACCGCCTTCAATTCGTTCACCAGGCCGCGCGCCAGCATGATCGGAGCGAAGAAGTTCACGCGGAACACCTGCCGCCACACGTCGATCTCGGTGTCGAGCGAGCCGAGCCGCTTGCCGCCCTCGGCCTTGGGCGAGATCGCGGCATTGTTCACCAGCGCGTGCAGCTCGTGCGTATCGAGCCGGCGCTTGATCTCTTCGATCGCTTCGAGCGTGTTCACTTCGTCCGCGAGATCGACCTGGATGTGATCTTCCGGTCCCGCGTCCCACGGGCAATTTTCCGGAAACGGATGCCGCGAGCAGGTGATCACGCGCCATCCCGCCGCCGAAAAACGCTTCACCGTCGCATGTCCGATGCCGCGGCTTGCGCCGGTGAGCAACAGCGTCCGGCGCGGGTGGTTGGTTTGCGAATTCGCCATTATGATCCTTGCAATGACTCTGAACTAAGAGCGGGCCGCTGAAGCAAAAACTTTAGCTCACGGATAGAGCCGCGTCTTGCTCCACGGCTCATCCGGCGTTGTGCGGACAAATTCGACGCGGTCGTGCAGGCGGAAGGGCCGGTCCTGCCAGAACTCGATGCGCAACGGCACGATGCGATAACCCGACCAGAATGGCGGCCGCGGCACCTCGCCGAGCGCGTATTTCGCCGCGTAAAGCGCGACCGCTTTCTCGAAGGCGAGGCGGCTTTCCAGAGGCGATGATTGCTTGCTGGCCCAGGCGCCGATCTGCGCCTGCTTCGCGCGCGTGGCGAAATAGGTATCGGCTTCGGCGTCTGTCACGTGCTCGACAGTCCCGCGCACGCGAACCTGCTTGTTGAGCGACTTCCAATGGAAGACCAGCGCGGCGAGCGGATGCGCGTCCAACTCCCGCCCCTTTTGGCTGGTTCTGTTCGTATAGAATACGAAGCCCCTTTCATCGACGCCTTTGAGCAGCACCATTCGCGCGTTCGGCAGGCCGTCGGCATCGACGGTAGCGAGCGTCATGGCGGTCGGATCGCGCGGCTCGGAGCCGGTGGCTTCATCGAGCCACGCGGCGAACAGCCGAAATGGCTCGTCGGCGGCGGTGAAATCACCACTCGTTAACCAACTCGGGTGTTGAATTGGGGCCGTATCGGACATGCGTCGGAGTGTTTCGTTTGGCTGGGTCCAAGGACCGTCGGTTGGGCCAACAGTGGCCCTCTTTGGTCCACCTATATAGGGGATGCGTTCAGCCGCGCCTATGGCGCGCCCTGCCGCTGGCCTGTGCGCTGACGGCGGCGCTGGGCGCCAGCGGATGCAGCCTGTCGGGCCAGCTCGATTCTTATTTGGGCGACAAGCCCGACCGGACCGGCTCGATCACGCCGCCGCCCGGCGCCAAGGGCACGGCGGAGCTGCCCCCCGACACCGATCTTGCCTATGCCCGCGCCGCCGCCAGCGAGGTGCTCCGGCGTGGCGAGAAGGACGCGAGCCTGCCCTGGGAAAATCCCCACAGCGGCGCGCGCGGGACGATCACGCCGCTCGCCACGGCCTATACCCAGGACGGGCAGACCTGCCGCAATTTTCTCGCCAGCTACGTGACCAGCAGCGCCGAAGCCTGGCTGCAGGGCGAAGCCTGCCAGGAGCAGAAGGGCGGCTGGGAAGTTCGCACCCTCAAGCCCTGGAAGCGGTCCTGATTGCCCGGGTCACTCCGGGTCCGCCAGCTGCAGCTCGCGTCCCCGAATGACGGAGAAGAGGGCAGGCGCGCTGGCGCGCCGTAGCCCGCGAGGGCGAAGGCGCGTTGCATCGCCGGCCTTTGACCCCCACATTAGCCGCTGAGTCGCCGGCCAAGCCGGCCGGGCGGGGTATTTTCACAGGAGTTTGGACGGATGCGCGACCCCTACGAGGTTCTGGGGGTTTCGAAGGGTGCGAACGAGGCTGAGATCAAGAGCGCCTACCGGCGCCTCGCCAAGAAGCTGCATCCCGACGCCAACAAGCACGATCCGAAAGCGGCGACGCGGTTCGCGGAGCTCAACGCCGCCTACGAGATCGTCGGTGACGACCAGAAGCGCAAGGCCTTCGACAACGGCGAGATCGACGCCGAAGGCAAGCCGCGCTTCCGCGGCTTCGAAGGTGCGCAGCCCGGCGCGGGCGGCCCCTGGGGGGGCGGCGCCGGCAGTAACTTCGAGAGCTTCAGTTTCGGCCCGGACGGCTTCCAGCGGTCCGCCGGCGGCGGCGCTCACCCCGGCGCGGGCGCGGGCGGTTTCGAGGATCTGCTGCGCGGCATGTTCGGCGGTGCGCAGCGCGGCGGTGCCGGTGCGCGCGCCCGCCAGTTCGAGCCGGATGATTTCGGCGCGCCTTCGACCGGACAGGATCTGCATGCCTCGCTGACCATCAGCCTGCCGGAGGCGGCCAAGGGCACGAAGGCGCGCGTGCATCTGCCGACCGGCAAGGAGATCGAGGTCAAGATTCCCGCGGGCATCGCCAGCGGCCAGCAGATCCGTCTCAAGGGTCAGGGCTGGCCGAGCGCGCAAGGCCGCGCCGGCGATGCGCTGATCACCGTCAACGTCGCGCCGCATCCGGTGTTCAAGCCGGACGGCGCCGACCTGCGCATCGATCTGCCGATCACGCTTTACGAAGCGGCGCTCGGCGGCAAAGTGCGCGTGCCGACGCTCGACGGCGCGGTGGAGCTGGCGATTCCCGCGAACACCAATTCCGGCCGCACCTTCCGCCTCAAGGGCAAAGGGCTCAAGGCTAAAGACGGCGCTAAGAGCGGCAGTGGCGATCTGCTCGCCACCGTGCGCATCATGCTGCCGCAGGAGACCGACGACGCCTTCGCCGACTTGATGAAAGAGTGGCGCGATAAGAAGCCGTACGATCCAAGGGGTGATTTGGAGTGAGCGTGGTGGCGCGAGCGCATCCACGCACTCCGCTCATTCCCGCGCAAGCGGGAATCCAGGGCTACGATCGCTGCCGTATTTTTAGCCTGTGTCCCCGCTTTCGCGGGAACGCGCGGCGGATAGGCTGAAGCCAGAGTCCCCTCACGACTTCTTCGTCGTCTTATCGATCTGATCGTAGATCGCCTTGCTGACGGTCTCGAGCTTTTCGCGCTCGGCCGGACCGCTCACCACGTACGCGACCTTGTCGTCCACCCAATAGAACGCCGCGTAACGATCGCCCCCCTTGTAGCGCAGCGACGTCTCCGGCATGCGCGCCTTGGCGCAGTAGATCGTGTAGCGGTCGCCCGACGCGCTCTCGTACATATAGAACGCCGCGGCGCCCGTCGGTCCCGGCAGCAGGCGTCCGCCGACCAGCGACAAGCCCAGGTCTTTCAAATCGGGAATGCTCTGCTCGTAGCCGACCCGCTTCGACAGCCATTGCGTCATGTGCGCGCGGTCGGTGCCCGGCACTTCCACCGGATGGCGCACTTCGACGACGTAGAGCTTGTAGGCATCGAGCGCCTCGGCGGTGAACATGTCGAATCCCGGCGGCGAGCCCGCCGTCGCGCCGCGTGCGATCCAGCCGGCGGCGCCACCCACCAAAAATGCGGCAAGCCCCGCTGCCGCGGCGACCGCCGTCCAAGAGCGCCGGCTGGCGCGGGTCGCGCGCAGGAGATTGTCGATCTTGAGCCGATCCGGCACCGGCTCGTCGGCGACGGAGTCGAAACGCGCGCGGATGCTCTCAGCTTGCGCCCGCCATGCGGCGACCAGCGCGGCCTGCTCTGGATGCTCGGCCAGCCATGCGGCCACAGCCTCGCGCCGGTCGGCCGGCAATTCGCCGTCGACATAGGCGTGGAGCTCGTCCTCGCTCACAGATGAATCACGATCGGTCATGGACCCTGGTCCTTTATTTCACACGACGCAGCGCCGGGCGCTCGCCGTCGAGATAGCTTTTGATCTGCACGCGCGCACGCGCGAGACGCGACATCACCGTACCGATCGGCACGCTTTGCACCTCCGCGACTTCGCGATAGGTGAGGCCCTCCAACACCACCAGCAGCAACGCGTTGCGCTGATCCTCAACCAACGTGGCGAGCGCGCGTTCAATGTCGCGTCCGCCGGCTTCCGGGCCGGCGAGGTCGGGAGCGTCGTTGTCCTCCAGGGACAACAACGCCGGCCGCCGCGCCAAGGATCTCAATCGGTTCCGGTTCAGGTTGGTGAGGATCGTATACAACCAGCTGCGCACATCGCCGCCGTGAAACAGATGCTCCGAGCGCAAAGCCCGCACCAAAGTGTCCTGGACCAGGTCGTCGGCAGTGTCCGCATTCCGCGTCAGCGCCCGCGCATAGCGCCGCAAGGCGGGAATCGTCACCTCAACATCCTGCCGGAACGTGGCCAAGCCGTCCCTCCTATGCCGGACCGCGTGCCGGGTTTGGCACCGTCGTTCGCATGGAAAAACCCCAAGATTCGGAACATATTCCCGGAAATGAATTGAATTAACAACCTCGGCCGGTTGTATGGCTCCCTTTGCTTGATGGCCCCCGGACCCTATGCCATAGGAGGCCACCGGCGGTTGCCGGCCAAGACGGGGAGCGTAATGGCGGAAGCCTCGGGTTTGATGCGCGGAAAACGCGGCCTGATTATGGGCGTGGCGAACAACCGGTCGATTGCCTGGGGGATCGCGCGCGCCTGCCGCGAGCAGGGCGCGGACCTGGCCTTCACCTACCAGGGCGATGCGCTCAAGAAGCGGGTCGAGCCCTTGGCGGAGGAGGTGGACGGCCTGGTGGTCGGTCATTGCGACGTCACCGACCCCAAGACCCTCGATGCCGTCTTTTCCGCTGTGGAATCGGCCTGGGGCTCGCTCGATTTCGTGCTGCACGCCATCGCCTTCTCCGAGAAGGACCAGCTCGACGGCCGCTACGTCGATACGACCGAAGGCAACTTCTCCAAGACCATGCTGGTGAGCTGCTACTCGTTCACGGCCATCGCCCAGCGCGCGGAAAAGTTGATGACGAACGGCGGCTCGCTGCTGACGCTCTCTTATTACGGCGCCGAGAAATGGATGCCGCATTACAACGTGATGGGGCTCGCCAAGGCCGCGCTCGAATGCTCGGTGCGCTACATGGCTGCCGATCTCGGCGTGAAGAACATCCGCGTCAACGCGATCTCCTCGGGGCCGATCAAGACGCTTGCCGCCTCCGGCATCGGCGACTTCCGGTACATCCTGAAATGGAACGAGTACAACACGCCGCTGCGGCGCAACGTGACGCTCGAGGATGTCGGCAAGACCGGCGTCTATTTCCTCTCCGACATGTCGAGCGGCGTCACCGGCGAAGTGCATCACGTCGATGCCGGCTATCACATTGTCGGCATGAAGCATCCGGACGCGCCGGACATCGCCGTCGGCAAGGACGATTGATCGCCACAGGTCATGACTCTGAGTGATCACGACCTTAACCGGTACTTCCGCCATATCGGTTATTCGGGCCCCGCCGGGGCGACCTTGGACACGCTGGCGCAACTGCACGCGCTGCACCCATCCGCTATTCCCTTCGAGAACCTCGATCCGCTGATGCGGCGTCCGGTTTGCCTGGACGTGCCGGCGCTCACGCGAAAATTCCTCGATGAGAAGCGCGGCGGCTACTGCTTCGAGCTGAACACATTCTTCCAGGCCGTGCTGAGAACATTGGGCTTTTCGGTCTCGGGCCTCGCGGCCGTGCCGCAATGGAACAGGGCTCCCGGTGTGACCATCCCGCGCACGCACATGGTGCTGCGCATCGATCTGCCCGAGGGACCGTACATCGCCGATGTTGGCTTCGGCGGCCTGACGCTGACATCGCCGCTGAAGCTCGTGCCGGATGTCGCGCAGGACACGACAATGGAGCGTTTTCGGCTGGCCCCGGACGGTCTCCAATTCCAGCTCCAGGCACATCTCGGCGGCCACTGGGCGCCGCTTTACCTACTGTCGTTGCAGGATGTCACGCCGGAGGACTACGAAGTCTTCAACTGGTTCACCTCGGCGCATCCGAACTCCATCTTCACCAATCATCTGATGGCCGCGCGGCCCGCATCGGACCGCCGCTATGGCTTGTTCAACAACGCCTTCTCGATCCACCACCTCAATGGCCGGACGGAGAAGCGCACGATCGATACGCCGGAAGACCTTGCGTCGGTGCTGCGCGAGCATTTCCACATCCGTTTGCCCGAAGGATCCGACGCGGTGCTGGAGAAAGTGACACGGCATGTCGGCTGACAAGAAGCGGCGGGCGCTGTATTACATCCGCCACGGCGAGACCGACTGGAACGTTGCCCGCCGCCTGCAGGGCCGGCAGGACATCCCGCTCAACGCCCGCGGCCGTGCACAGGCGACCCACTGCGGCGAGATCCTGCGCGATCTGTTCGCGCGCAATGGCCGCGATGCGGCGTCGCTCGATTACGTGGCGAGCCCGCTCGGGCGCGCCTGCGTGACGATGGAATTGGCCCGCGCCGCCATGGGTCTTCCGCCCGAGGCTTACAGGGTCGAGCCGCAGCTTGCCGAAATCTCCTTCGGCAGCTGGGAGGGCTACACCATCGCGCAGATGCGTGAGCGCGACCCGCAGGGCATTGTCCAGCGCGAGCAGGACAAGTGGCATTTCCTGGCGCCCGGCGGGGAGAGCTACAAGATGGTCACGGCGCGCATGGGCGCCTGGTACGAGACGCTCACGCGCGACACGGTCGCCGCCGCCCACGGCGGCACGGCGCGCGGGCTGATGGCCTATCTCGGCATCGCTAAGCCTGCCGCCGCCCCGCTCATCGATATCGAGCAGGGGGTGGTTTATGTGTTCGAGGGCGAGAAGCTGACGCGGTATGGCTAGGCGGCGCAGGCATGAGTGTCCGCTCGTCCCCGCGGAAGCGGGGACCCAGTCCTGAGGGCATTTTTTCGCTGGATTCCCGCTTTCGCGGGAATGAGCGCAGGCCGGATCGGCGCCATTTGACCCTAACCGAAGCGCGGGTTACCACCCGGGGTAACAGCGGATCGACTATGTCCTTCAACACCTTCGGCCATCTCTTCCGGTACACCAGCTTCGGCGAAAGCCACGGGGCGGCGATCGGCTGCGTGGTCGACGGCTGCCCGCCGCGCATTCCGCTGACCGCCGAAGACATCCAGCTCCATCTCGACAAGCGCCGCCCGGGCCAGTCGCGCTTCACCACGCAGCGGCAGGAGCCGGATGCGGTGAAGATCATGTCCGGCGTGTTCACCGACGAGGCGACGGGGCAGCAGGTCACCACCGGCACGCCGATTATGCTGCTGATCGAGAATGTCGATCAGCGCTCGAAAGACTATTCCGAGATCAAGGACAAGTACCGGCCCGGTCACGCCGGCTACGTCTACGACATCAAATACGGCATCCATGACTATCGCGGCGGCGGCCGCGCCTCCGCGCGCGAGACCGCGGCGCGGGTGGCAGCCGGCGCCGTCGCGCGCAAGGTCGTGCCGGGCCTTTCCGTGCGCGGCGCGCTGGTGCAGATTGGCCCGCACAAAATCGACCGCGCCCGCTGGGACTGGAACGAGATCGACAAGAATCCGTTCTTCTGCCCCGATCCCGTGCAGGCGAAATTCTTCGAGGAGTATCTCGACGGCGTGCGCAAATCGGGCTCCTCGATCGGCGCGGTGATCGAGGTGGTGGCCGAAGGCGTGCCCGTCGGGTTGGGCGCGCCGATTTATGCCAAGCTCGACGGCGATCTGGCCTCCGCGCTCATGGGCATCAATGCCGTCAAGGGCGTCGAGATCGGCGACGGTTTCGCCACGGCTGAACTGAGCGGCGAGGACAATGCCGACGAGATGCGGATGGGCAACGAGAACAAGCCGGTGTTCCTGTCCAACCACGCCGGCGGCATTCTCGGCGGCATCTCCACCGGCCAGCCCATCGTCGCGCGCTTCGCCGTGAAGCCGACCTCGTCGATCCTCACCCCGCGCAAGACCGTGGACCGCTACGGTCGCGACACCGACGTGATGACCAAGGGCCGGCACGACCCCTGCGTCGGCATCCGCGCCGTCCCCATTGGCGAAGCCATGGTGGCATGCGTGCTGGCCGATCACTATCTGATGCAGCGCGGCCAGGTTGGCGAGGGAACGGCGTGGCCGTTCAAGAAGTGATGTTGATGTGTCATTCCGGGGCGCGAGCGCAGCGAGCGAACCCGGAATCCAGAAACAGGCACTGAGAATGTAACTGGATTCCGGGTTCACGCTACCGATCTCGGGTCTACCCGAGATCGGCAACGATACTGCCCAAGTCGGCTGAAGCCGACTTGGGTGGCGCGCCCCGGAATGACGACAAGTAAGTTCGGAGAATACAGTGCCCGATACCCACCAACGCGTTGAAGCGGCGATCAAGGCCTTCGCCAAAGGCGAACTCGTGGTCGTGACCGACGACGACGATCGCGAGAACGAGGGCGACCTCTTCATCGCCGCCTCGCTCTGCACGCCGGAGAAGATGGCCTTCATCATCCGCCACACCTCCGGCATCGTCTGCGCGCCGCTGGGCGTCGATCTTGCGCGGCGGCTGCATCTCGATCCGATGGTTGCGGAAAACGACGCACCGCTCGGCACAGCCTTCACCGTCACCGTCGACGTGCGGCACGGTCTCACCACCGGTATCTCGGCGGAGGAGCGCACCAACACCGTGCGCGCACTCGCCAACGACAACAGCGGCGCATCGGACTTCGTGCGTCCCGGCCACGTGTTTCCGCTGGTCGCGCGCGAGGGCGGCGTGCTGATGCGCTCCGGTCATACCGAGGCTTGCGTCGATCTGTGCCGCCTCGCGGGCCTGCCGCCCGTCGGCGTGCTGTCCGAACTGATGAACGACAACGGCACCGTAATGCGCGGCCCCGAAGTCACCGCCTTCGCGCAAGCGCACAAGCTCGTGCATGTCTCGATCGCCGATCTCATTGCCTACCGGCAGAACCGCGACAAGCTGGTCGAGCGTGTCGGCGAGTTTTCGCTCTCGTCGGAGATCGGCACGCTCAAGGGGTATGCCTACATCACGCCCTTCGACCGCGTGCATCACATGGCCTTCGTCTATGGCGACATCGGCGACGGCGAGAACGTTCCGGCCCGTCTGCACCGCGCCGACGTCATCGGCGACGTGTTCGGCGGCGCCAAGACGATCCGCGCCGCGCTTGCGTGCTTCAAGGCGGCGGGCCGCGGCGTCATCGTCTATCTGCGCGACGGCACCGCCGGCGTGCCGGTGGCGGAAATCCCGCATGGCGACACCGGCACCGAAGCCGCGCGCTCGCGCCAGTGGCGCGAGATCGGCCTCGGCGCCCAGGTGCTCAAGGACTTAGGCATTTCCTCGATAAAACTGCTCACCTCGAGCCACCGCACTTACGTCGGCCTGTCCGGCTTCGGCATCGAGATCGCCGGCACCGATCCGTTGGAATAGTTTTCGTCATTACGGGCTCGCCGGCGCTTTGCGGCGTCCCGGAATGCCCGAGGTACGGGCCTTTCTTTCGTCCAGGCTGCGTGCCAGTCTTCGCGGATGGGGCGACGCAGTCTTGGAATTGCCATCGCCGGACTGGCTGTCGCCGCGGGTTGTGCGCTCGCGGCCTACGCCGCGCCTCATCCCCGCTTCGCTGACAAGAGCACGGACGCCATTCCCGTCGATGTGGAGCTCGTGCTCGCGGTCGATGTGTCCTACTCGATGGACCCCGATGAGCAGCGGCTTCAGCGCGAGGGCTATGTCCAGGCGCTCACCTCCAAAGAGTTCCTGCAAGCTTTGCACGAAGGCGCCAGCGGCAAGATCGCCATCACCTATGTCGAATGGGCCGGCTCGACCGATCAGAAGATCCTGATGCCGTGGCGGCTGATCGATGGACCTGAGTCCGCCGACGCCGTCGCCGCCGAAATCGCCAATGCGCCGTACCGGCGCGCCTCGCGCACCTCGATCTCCGGCGCGCTGCAATTCGCCAAGCCTTTGTTCGACACCAGCGGCTATCGCGGCTCGCGTCGCGTGATCGATGTGTCCGGCGATGGCGCCAACAACAATGGCGTGCCCGTGGCGCCGGTGCGCGACGACGTGGTGGCGAGCGGCATCACCATCAACGGATTGCCGCTGGTGCTTAAGCGTCCGAATGTCGGCTCGATGGATATCGACAACCTCGACATCTATTATGAGGATTGCGTCATCGGCGGACCCGGCGCCTTCATGATCCCGATCCGCGACCGCATGCAGTTCATCGAGGCGACGCGCAACAAGCTGGTCCTGGAAGTGGCCGGCCGCCAGCCTTCGGCGGGCGTCATTCCGGCCGCCACGCACGCGCCGCGCATCTCATGCACCATCGGCGAGAGGCTGTGGCAGGAGCGCTGGGGTGGCGGATTGGATTTTCAGTAGCGCAATTTTCTTATCATGGCCGGGCTCGTCCCGGCCATCTCGATAAGAAGGGCAAAGCCTTGCCTCTCTAAGCGGGATGCCCGGGACAAGCCCGGGCATGACAAACGATAGACTTTACGATCGCTCAAACCTCGCCACGAGTTCCACATGCGACGAATAGCGGAACTGGTCCACCGGCGTCACGCCGAGCAATTTGTACCCGCCGCCCACCAAAATCCTCGCATCGCGCGCGAAGGTCGCCGCATCGCATGAGACGGCGACAATCGTCTTCACCGCGCTCTTGGCGAGCTCGCGCGCCTGCGCTTCGGCGCCCTGGCGCGGCGGATCGAACACCACCGCGTCGTAGTTCTTCAGCTCGATCGGCACATAAGGCCGCCGGAACAGATCGCGCGTGATCGCTTCCACCGGCTTCAGGCCGCTGGTCATGTGCGCCGCGCGCTCGAGCGCCTTCACCGCGCTCGCTTCGGTGTCGGCGGCGGTCACGCGCGCCGTCTCCGCCAGGCGCAACGCAAACGTGCCGATACCGGCGAACAGATCCGCCACGCGCTTGGCGTTGCCGGCATGCTGCGTGACGAGCGTCGCCAGCGTGGCCTCGCCCAAGGCCGTCGCCTGCAGGAAGGCACCCGGCGGCAGCGGCACATTGCAGCGGCCGACCTTCAGGATCGGCTGCGAGGTTTGCGCCACCAGTTCGCCATGGCGGGTGAGGCGCCCAAGCTTGTGCTTGTAGGCGATCTCGGCGAGCACCGTCGTCAGCTTCGTCGACAAAGGCCCGGAGCCGCGCACATCGACATCCATGCCGCTGTCGGTCGCCGTCACCTGGATGTCGAGCGGCTTTTTGGCCGGTTTGAGCACCTCGGCGATCGCCCAGGCGGCCTGCACCGCGCCGTCGAGACCCGGCGCCAGCACCGGGCACGTGTCGATCGCCACGATGTGATGCGCGCGTGGCGCGGTGAAGCCGACCTCCAGCACATCATGCGTTCCGCGCCGCGCATGCAGCACCGCGCGCCGGCGCCCGGCGCCATGCGCGTCGATGAGATCGGCAACCGGCGCGATGAGGTTCGCCTGCGCCAGCGCCTCGGCCACAAGGGAGCGCTTCCACAGATGATACTCGGCCAGCGACCAGTGCTGCATCGCGCAGCCGCCGCAGATGCCGAAATGCTTGCAGATCGGCACCGCGCGCTCGTGGCTCGGCTTATCGACATGTACCAGATGGCGCCGGTCCGGGTGACCCGGCACGGCCTCGACCGTCACCACCTCGCCCGGCAGCGTATAGGGCACAAAAGCCGGCCCCACGGGCGTATCGGCGACGCCGTCGCCGCGATGCCCCAGGCGGTCGATGGTCAGTTGTTCGGTCATACGCCGGCTTAGCCGACAAGCGCCGCCGCGGGCAATGTTTCAATGCGGGAGGGCGTGGCCCGGCGCCGCCGGCATGTAGCCGCGCCGCGTCAGCGCATTGAAGCGCCACACCAGCAGCAGGGCATAGAGGCCCAAGCCGACGGTAAAACCGATCCAGATGCCCACCGCCGCCAGCCGCGCCGGAAAGGCGAGGGCGTAGGAGGTGGAAAAGCCGACGACCCAGAAGCTGATGCCGGCGAAGACCAGCGGCATGCGCGTGTCGTTGAGCCCGCGCAGCGCGCCGGCGGTGATGGTCTGGATGCCGTCGACGATAAAGAAAGTCGAGCCGACCGCCAGCAATGTCGCCGCCAGCGCGACGGTGGCGTCGGCATCGCCGCTCGCCGCGTCGAGGAAGGCGAGCGGGATCACGTGCCGCAAGGCGATGATCACTATCGCCATCCCCGCCATGAACACCGCGCCGAGCCCGATCGCGGCAAAGCCGGCGCGGCGGCTCGCCGGCGCATCTCCGCGCCCGACCGCATGCCCAACACGCACGGTCGCCGCCATCGAGATGCCGAACGGCACCATGAACAGGATCGCCGCGACCTGCAACGCGATCTGATGCGCTGCCAGCGCCGTGGTGCCGATCCAGCCCATCAGGATCGCCGCGCTCGCGAACAATCCATATTCCAAGAGGAACGCGCCCGAGATCGGCGCGCCGACGACAATGAGCTCGCGCATCAGCGCGCCGTCGAAGCGCCAGAAACGGCTCAGCACACGGTATTTCTTGAACGGCCGCTGCGTGTAGGCGATCCAGAATCCGGCGACGCACATGCCGATGTTCACCAGCGTCGTCGCGGTGCCGGCGCCGAGCAGCTCGAGCCGCGGCAGGCCGAACGCGCCATAGATCAGTGCGTAGGCGAGCAGCGCGTTCATCGGGATCGCTGCGAGCGTGATCCACAACGCCGGCTCCGGCCGGTTCACGGCGCTCATGAAGCCGCGCAGCGCGATGAAACACCAGGCCGGCAGCAGGCTCCAGCCGAGCCCCATCAGATAGTGTCCGGCAAGCTGCGCGATGTCTTGCTCCTGGCCGAGCGCGAGCAGCAGCGTCTCGCCCATGTGCTGAAGCGCCATCAGTGGAATGCCGAGCAGCACGGAGGCCCATAGCCCGACGCGCAGCGCCCGCCGCACCATGCGCGGCTCGCGCGCGCCATAGGCTTGCGCCGCCAGCGGCGCCACCGCGGAGACAAGCCCCAGGCCGAGCATGAAGCCGACGAACATCACCGTTTGGCCGAGCGCCGCACCGGCGAGCGCTCTGCCGCCGAGATGGCCGATGAGGATGAGGTCGCTCGTCATCATCGCCACCTGACCGAGCTGCGTGAGCGCGATCGGCAGCGCGAGCTTCACCGTGCCGGTGAGCTCGTCGCGCCAATAGTTTTGTCCCGCCAGCGCCTTTGCGCCGGCGGCGATGCCGATCTCATGCGACGTCATGGCCGGCACCATACTGCGACTTTAGGCGAGAGAAAGGCCGCCATGCGCCGCAGCCTCATTCGGAACTCGCGCGTGGCCCAGTGGACACAGGCGTCAAAGCGCCTGATCCGCCGCATCGTGGGAAACGATGCGTTGCCAACGGAAAAATTGGCTTTTATCGCGCCTCCGCGGCGAGCAGGAACTCGACATTGCCGTCGCCGCCTTGAATCGGCGAGGGGATGATGCCGAGAACGCTGCAGCCGAGCGAAGCCACAAAGCCGGCGATCTCATCGCACACCGTTTGGCGCAGGGCCTCGTCGCGTACCACGCCCTTCTTGAGCGCACCGCGTCCCGCCTCGAACTGCGGCTTGATCAGCCCAACGAGCGGCGCCGGCTTCGTCAAGAGCGCCAGCGTCGCCGGCAGCACCAGTTTGAGCGAGATGAAGCTGACATCGATGACGGCGAGATCGGGCTCTTCGTCGAAGCGGGCGGGGGAGAGGGTGCGGATGTCGGTCTCTTCCCACGATACAACGTCGTTTCGCGCGCGCAGGCTCGCATGCAATTGCCCGCGCCCGACATCGATCGCATAGACGCGCTTTGCGCCGCGCTGCAACAACACTTCGGTAAAGCCGCCGGTCGAAGCGCCGACATCGAGGCACACGCGCCCGCGCACATCGAACTTGAAATGATCGAGCGCCGCGGCAAGCTTCACGCCGCCGCGCGACACGTAAGGATGTGCGGCGTTTGCGGTCAGCCGCGCATCGATGGCGATCTCTTCCGATGCTTTGCGCACGGCAACATTGTTCGCCGTCACCAAGCCGGCTTCGATAGCCGCTTGTGCCTTGGCGCGGCTTTCAAACAAGCCACGCTCGACCAGCAAACGATCGGCACGTTGACGCGACGTCATGTTCTTGACGATCCCGAACGGGAACAAGTTTCCAGGCACGATTGTTATCGCCAACAGTTCAACACAAATCAAATCGCTTAAGCCGGCTGGGAGGCGACCATGGCACGGAAGTATTCGAAAGGCGCTTCACGATACGTCAAGCGTGCGATGACCAAGCGCAAGAAAGGCACGCTCAAGAGCGGACGCAGCGGCCGTACGGTCAAGAGCCGCAAACAGGCGATCGCCATCGGTCTGTCCGAAGCGCGCAAGAAAGGCAAGAAGGTGCCGGCTCGGAAGAAGGGACGGAAGAAGCGGCGTGCCGCTTAAGCCGGTTGGCTTCTCGCTGAGTGTTCCGCTAAGAGTCGTACGCACGCTTCAAAGCCCGTCAGGTCGCGGAATGGATCTTCCACGGGCTTTCGCGGCAAGACCAACGGGATACCGAACGTTTCGAGTGCATGAACGATCATAAGATTGTCGGCGAGTCCGAAGTCTTCGATCATCATGCCGTGTCGATCGAAGGCTGCTTCGGCCGCCGATTTGAGTTCGGCTCGCACCTTGTCCGGGTAGGTCAGCGGGATATTGGAATAGCCGGCGCAGAGCTTGCCGGCACCGGCCATGAAGCCAAGCTCATAGACCGTCCCGGCGTCGGCGCTTGGTCCTCGGAAGGGTGTCAGGTGGGCGATGACCGCATCCGCTTGCCGCATCAGGTCGGTGTTGGCGTGGAAAATCTCGCCGGCAGCGATGGGACGATCGCGTTCAATCGCATTGTCGAGGGGAAAGAGACCGATCAGACCATGCGCCGCGCAGATCGCACGTTTACGCTCGGCCATGGCCATGGCATCGGAGAGAAACACGTCGGGGCCGGCAAGATAGACTTTCATGTCGTTTCAACGGCTTATGAAAGCAATGCGGCGCGGATCGTAGCCGCGCCGCATTGAATCCGGCAGATGTTCGGGCGCACCGCGCCCGGGACAAGAGTGAGCTTACGCCAGCTTCACCGTCTCGGCGGCCTTGTCCTTGCCGAGGGCTTCGAACACCTTGGTGACGATGCCCTTGGCGTCGAGGCCGGCAGTTGCATACATCGCCGCCGGCGAATCCTGATCGAGGAATTCGTCGGGCAGCACCATGCAGCGCACGCGCAGTCCGCTCTCCAGGACGCCGTGCTCGGCCAGCGCCTGCAGCACGAAGGAGCCGAAGCCGCCGATCGAGCCTTCCTCGATGGTCACGAGCACTTCGTGCTCGCGCGCGAGCCGCAGCAGGAGGTCGATGTCGAGCGGCTTGGCGAAGCGCGCATCGGCCACCGTGGTCGACAGGCCGAGCGCCGCCAGTTCGTCCGCAGCGGTGAGGCATTCGCCGAGACGTCCACCGAACGACAGCAGCGCAATCTTGTGGCCCTCGCGCAGCACGCGGCCCTTGCCGATCTCGAGCGGTGTGCCCTCCACCGGCATCGGCACGCCGAGGCCCTCGCCGCGCGGATAGCGCAGCGCCGAAGGCGCATCGTCGAGCGCCACCTGCGTCGCCACCATGTGCATCAGCTCGGCCTCGTCACCCGCCGCCATCAGCACGAAGCCGGGCAGACAGCCGAGGTAGGCGACGTCGAAGGCGCCGGCATGGGTCGGGCCGTCGGCGCCGACAAGTCCGGCGCGGTCGATGGCAAAGCGCACCGGCAGCCGCTGGATGGCGATGTCGTGCACCACCTGGTCATAGGCGCGTTGCAGGAAGGTCGAATAGATCGCCGCAAACGGCTTGAAGCCTTCCGTCGCCAGGCCGCCCGCGAAAGTGATCGCGTGCTGCTCGGCGATGCCGACGTCGAATGTCCGGTTGGGAAATTCCTTCTGGAACAAATCGAGCCCGGTGCCGGACGGCATCGCCGCGGTGATGGCGACGACCTTGTCGTCCTTGCGCGCCGCTTTCACCAAAGCGTCGGCGAACACCTTGGTGTATTGCGGTGCGCCGGGCTTCGACTTCGCCTGCGCGCCGGTGGCCACGTCGAACTTGACGACGCCATGATACTTGTCGGCCGCGTTCTCGGCGGGAGCGTAGCCTTTGCCTTTCTGGGTCACGACGTGGATCAGGATTGGGCCGGCTTCCGCATCGCGCACATTGCGCAGCACCGGGATCAGATGGTCGAGATTGTGGCCGTCGATCGGCCCCACATAAAAGAAGCCGAGCTCCTCGAACAGCGTGCCGCCAGTGACGAAGCCGCGCGCGAATTCCTCGGCGCGCGCCGCGCGCTCCTCGAAGAATTTCGGCAGATGCTGCGCGAGCTGTTTGCCGATGTCGCGCAGCGTCCGGTAGGTCCTGCCGGAGATCAGGCGCGCCAGATAGGCGGACATGGCGCCCACCGGCGGGGCGATCGACATGTCGTTGTCGTTGAGGATGACGATCAGCCGCGAATTGCGCCAGCCGGCATTGTTCATGGCCTCGTAGGCCATGCCGGCCGACATGGCGCCGTCGCCGATCACGGAGATGACGTTGAAATCCTTGCCGTCGAGATCGCGCGCCACGGCCATGCCGAGGCCGGCGGAGATCGAGGTCGAGGAATGCGCGGCGCCGAACGGGTCGTATTCGCTTTCGGCGCGCTTGGTGAAGCCGGAAAGGCCGCCGCCCTGGCGCAGCGTGCGGATGCGGTCGCGCCGGCCGGTGAGGATCTTGTGCGGATAAGCCTGGTGGCCGACGTCCCAGATCAGCTTGTCGGCGGGCGTGTCGAACACGGCATGCAACGCCACGGTCAGCTCGACCACGCCCAGACCCGCACCGAGGTGTCCGCCGGTCCTGGCGACAGCGTCGATGGTCTCGGTGCGCAATTCGTCTGCCAACTGCTTGAGCTGCTCGATCGACAGATTCTTCAGGTCGATGGGCAGATTTACGCGGTCGAGCAGGGGCGTTTTGGAACTTTCAGACACGAGATACTCCGAACGGTATTGAGTCGCTAACAAGAGCTTTTGGCCGGCCCCGTTCGGCCGGAAAGCGAGGCTTTACACCAGATAGGCTGTGTCCGGCAATTCAGCGACCCACCGCCGCCACCAATTTGGCCTTTCTTTCGTGCATGGCCGCGATGACATCGGCGGGGTGGGCGGCCCGCGTGGCGAGGTCGAAAGGCCCGCAACAGATCAAATAATAGTCGTAGGCGGCCCCCGGACGCTCATTGGCGAGCAAAAACTGGAAATGGGCCCGGAAAAACCGCCACCGGCGGCGGCCAAAGTTCCCCAGGAGCCAGAGATCGCGGAAACTGACGGAAACCACCTTCGGATTGCGCCGGTCCGGCCCGGGGTCGATGCCGTGGTCGGCGATGGGGTCGAACGGCCAGAAATTCATGATGTCGTGCCGCGATTGGTAGTCAATCCAGCCGATATCAGGCGCCAGGGCCAGCCGCCGCAGCCGGTCGCGGAACCACTGCGCCTTCGCGTGGAAGCCGATGATGGGCAGATTGGCGCCGATGGTCAAAAGCCGCACCGCCGGGCCCCGCCGGCCCAGCTCCGGATCGAGCGCCAGCGCCCGGTCGAGCACATCGACCGCCAGGAAGGAACCTGAGCTGTGCCCGACGATCACCACCTCGTCGGCCTGGCTGTTGCGCACCGACTCGACCACGTAGCCGGCGAAGGTCTGCATCCGCTCCTCCCAGTCCGGCCGCTGCCGGTGGGCGAACTGGTGCGTGGAGGCGACGTCGTCGCAAAGATAGAGCAGGTAGGTGTACCGCTCGGTCAGTTTGAGCAGCGCCGCATAGGCGCCAAAACCAGCGACGGCGCCGAGGCTCCTGCCGATCAAAGGCGCAGCGCCGACTGCGTCGAGAAGCGTCGCGACCGCCGCGCCGACCGCGGTGCCGAGCAGGAGCCACAACGTCATCAGCACCGCCGGGTACAGAACGAACAAGCCGAAACGCCAATGCGCATGGAGGATGCGGGGAATGACGCCGGAGACCAGCGACAGCGCGACGGCGCGGTACATGTGCGCGATCTTCCAACCGGACGGCCGGGCGAAGTCTTTGCGGATGATGTCGTCCCAGCGCAAAAACATGTAGCGCGTATCGACATCCCAGCCGTCGCCGCTGGTCGCGAGATCCCATGTGGTGATGAAGCGCTCGGGATCGTTTTCGGCGCGGCCAACTTTGGCGGTCAGGCCGTAGAGTTCGCAGGTACGCCGATACTCACGCCGGAACATCCGGTAGTATTCGGCCAGCCCCCGCGGGTCGTAGCCCTGTACATAAATGAT
Source organism: Pseudolabrys sp. (assembly GCA_036264375.1). GTDB lineage: Bacteria > Pseudomonadota > Alphaproteobacteria > Rhizobiales > Xanthobacteraceae > Pseudolabrys. The sequence goes on along the minus strand of DATARB010000040.1, from coordinate 68,425 downwards.
AAGCCGGCGCCGGACCCCCACGATCTCCCCGTTAGTCCACGTCGAGCGGTTCGCTGCCGGCCGGCTTGCCGGACGCGTCGAGCGTGATCTTCTCGACGCGCGCTTCTGCCTGGCGCAGCAAATCCTCGCAGCGCGCCTTCAGCACTTCCCCGCGCTCATAGATCGCCACCGATTCCTCCAGCGGAACCTTGCCTTCCTCCAGCCGCTTGACGATGGATTCCAATTCCTCGATCGCCCGCTCGAAGGGCAGCTTCTTCACATCGGTATTGTTGGTGTCGGCCATATCCTCGTCCCGGCGGTGTCTTCCAACCCGTATCTTACGTCGGTCGGTGGCAGCGATGATAGTCCGGGTTATCCACCGCGCCGCCGGACCTTGACCCAGCGCCATTGCATCACGGCCATGGTCGCGCCGCGCGGCAAAAGCCGCGGCAGCAGCGTCAGCATGCGGTTCGGGCGGCCCGGCACCACCACGCGGTGCCCGCCCATGAAGCCCGCGTAGCCCTCGCGCGCAACCCGCTCGGCCGAGCGAGACAGGTATCCCGGGAAATAATCGTGCGGCACGCCGGCCACTTCGAAAAATGCTGTGGCGACCGGCCCCGGGCACAGCGCGCAGACGCGCACGCCGTCGCCCTTAAGCTCGCTGTGCAGCGCCTCGGTGAAGGAGACCACGTAGGCCTTGGTCGCGTGATAAACGGCCATGCCCGGCCCTGGCATGAAGCCGGCGATCGAGGCGACGTTGAGGATGCCGCCTTTCTGGCGCGTGACGCTGTCGAGAAAGCGCAGCGACAGGTCGGTGAGCGCGCGGGTGTTGAGATCGATCATCTCGAGCTGCCGCTCGGCGCTCAATCTCGTCGCCGGCCCAAGCAGGCCAAAGCCGGCGCTGTTGACCACGTAAGCCGGTTCGATCCCGGCCGCCGCGAGCGCTTCGGCGAGCCCTGTGCGGCCGTCCGCGGTCGACACATCGGCGACGATGACGTCCGGGCGCGGCTGTCCCTCTGCCGCGATCTCGTCGGCCAGTGCTGTCAGCTGCGCCTCCCGCCGCGCCGTCAGCACCAGCCTATGGCCGTTCTGCGCAAAGACGCGGGCGAGCGCGGCGCCGATGCCGGCGGAGGCGCCAGTGATCAGAGATACGGGTCCGCTGGATGACATTGGAGGATGAATGCTCGACAATGCGCGCCAATGCAATGACCGGGATTCACAGCTTGGCCGACCTCACAGACAAGATCGTTCTGGTAACCGGCGCCGCCGGCGCCATCGGCGCCGCCGTCGTCGCCGCGGTGCGTGCCGCCGGTGGCACGGCGATAGCGACCGATCTTGACGAGCGCGGCGCCGACACGCCGCTCGACGTCACCTCCGAGACCGATTGGCAGGGCGTCACCGACGAGATCGGCGAGACCTATGGCCGCCTCGACGGCCTGGTGAACGCCGCCGGTATCGCGGTGCTCGGGTCGGTGGAGAAGCTGGATTTCGCCACCTGGCGCCGCGTGCTTTCGGTCAATCTCGACGGTGCCTTCCTCGGCTGCAAATACGCCTTCCCCCTGTTGCGCAAACGGGGTGGCGCCATCGTCAATCTCTCGTCGGTGTCGGGCCTGGTCGGCGGCTACAATCTCGCCGCCTACAACGCCTCCAAAGGCGGGCTGTCGCTGCTGACCAAATCCGTCGCGCTCAACGGTGCACGCTACAGTCCGCCGGTGCGCTGCAATGCCGTGTGCCCGGCCTTTCTCGAGGGCCCAATGGTCGAGTCGATCGCCCAAGGCTCGCGCCGCCCGGAGGCGGTGCGTCAGAAGCTCAAGAACGACATTCCGCTTGGCCGTTTGGGCAAGCCCGAAGAGGTCGCCGCGTTCTGCGCGTATTTGCTATCCGACGCCGCCGCCTTCATCACCGGAGCGGACCTGCCTGTCGATGGAGGGCTGACGGCGCGATAAACAATGGCACGGCCGTGCGAACTCCCTCCCCCTGAAAGGGGGAGGGTTGGGGAGGGGGTCACTTACACTTCTGTGATTTGTGCTTCCGACATTCGAACTGACCCCCACCCGACGAGCTTCGCTCGTCGACCTCCCCCTTTCAGGGGGAGGTAAAGAAAGAGGCTACCCCCGCATCAGCGCGGTCACATGCGCCGCGGCCGAACGCGCCAGGCCCTGCAAGTCGTAGCCGCCTTCGAGCATCGAGACGATGCGCCCCTTGGCGCTGCCGTCGGCGATCTCCATCAGCTTCTTCGTCACCCAGGCATAATCCGCCTCGACCAGATTGAGATTGGCTAGCGGGTCGCGCGTATGCGCATCGAAGCCGGCCGAGATCACCAGGAGATCGGGCTTGAATTCGCGCAGGCGCGGGAAGATCGCAGTCTCCATCGCCTCGCGGAAGGCATCGCCGCCATCGCCGGCGCGCAAGGGCGCGTTGACGATATTGTTGAACTCGCCGCGCTCATTCACCGCGCCGGTGCCGGGATAAAGCGGCATCTCGTGCGTCGAACAGTACATCACGTTTCTGTCCGACCAGAATATCTCTTGCGAGCCGTTGCCGTGATGCACGTCGAAGTCGACGATGGCCACGCGCTCGGCGCCGTGTTTCTTCTGTGCGTAGCGCGCCGCGATCGCCGCGCTGTTGAACAGGCAGAAGCCCATCGGCCGCGCCGTCTCCGCGTGGTGCCCGGGCGGACGCGCGGCGACGAAGGCGTTGCGCGCCTTGCCGGCCATCACCTCGTCGACCGCCAGCACGCCGCCGCCGACCGCCCGCAGCACCGCCTCGAAGCTGCCGGGCGACATCGACGTATCGGCGTCGAGCCGCACCATGCCCTGGGACGGCGAGGCGTTGCGGATTTCCTCGACGTAATCCATCGGGTGGCACAGCGCGACGATGTCGGCCTCCGCCATCGGCGCCTGCTCGCGCGCCAGCGTCTGAAAGGTTTCGGCTTCGAGCGCCTGCTCGACCGCGCGCAGTCGGTCGGGCCGCTCCGGATGCCCCGCGGGCGTGAGGTGGTCGAGACAGGCGTGGTGTGAGATGAGGAGTGTGGACATGGGCACTTTCTAACGCGGTTCACTCAGGCTGTCATCGCCCGCAAACCTTTGCGAGGGTGTGATGGGTGGGCCAGTCCTACAACCGCTCATTCCCGCGCAAGCGGGAATCCAGGGCCACGAGTCAGAAAGAGCTGGGTCCCCGCTTTCGCGGGGACGAGCGGCCGAGAGTTATGTCTTCGCCTTCAAACTCACACCTTCCGGCGGTGTCGCATCGTCGGGCACAAAGAAATCCACCTGCAACGGCTGCGTCGGATCGGCGCGGTACTGGTCGAAATCGGTAACGCCCTCGCCGGCGAGGAACGTGTCGTCGATGAGGAACCGCCCGGTGAAGCTCGCAGGCTTGTGGAACACGCGATAGGCCGCGTCGGCCAGAATCTCCGGCTTGCGCGACATGCGCATCATCTGATCGCCGCCGAGGATATTCTTGATCGCGGCGGTGGCGATCGTCGTGCGCGGCCACAGCGCATTCACCGCCACCTTGCCACGCAATTCGCCGGCCAGCCCCAGCACCACCAGGCTCATGCCGAACTTCGCCATCGCATAGCCGGTCGCGGGCGCAAACCATTTCTCCTTCATGTCGAGCGGCGGCGACAGCATCAGGATATGCGCGCTCGCCGACTTCTCCAGATAGGGGATGGCGTATTTCGACACCATGAAGGTGCCCCGCGCATTGATCTGATGCATCAGGTCGAAGCGCTTCATGTCGGTGTTTTTTGCCGACGTAAGCTGGATCGCGCTGGCATTGTTCACGACGATGTCGAGCCCACCGAAGGTCTCGGCGGTTTTCGCCAGCGCCGCCTTCACAGCTTCCTCGTCGCGCACGTCCACCGCCAGCGGCAGCGCGCGGCCGCCGGCCTTCTCGATCTCGGCAGCCGCCGAATGGATGGTGCCTTCGAGCTTGGGATGCGGCTCCGTTGTTTTGGCGGCGATGGCGACATTGGCGCCGTCGGCCGCGGCCTTCAGGGCGATCGCGAGGCCGATGCCGCGCGAGCCCCCCGTGATGAACAGCGTCTTCCCCTTCAGCGACATGCGCAGCCCTCGTTTTTTCACGTTCCTGTCCTACATGACGCTAGCAGCATTCGTGCGTCGTGTTCAGCCGCTTTGGGGCCGCCATGCAGTTGTCCGGCATTCATCATCTCACCGCCGTTTCCGCCGATGCGCCGGGCAATGTGAAGTTCTACACCAAGCTCTTGGGTCTCCGGCTGGTCAAAAAGACGGTCAACCAGGACGACGTCTCCGCCTATCATCTCTTCTATGCCGACGGCCTTGCCTCGCCCGGCAGCGACATCACCTTCTTCGATTTCCCGATGCTGCCGGAGAGCCACGGCAACAACTCGATATCCCGCGTCGGCCTGCGCGTATCGGGCGAGGCCTCGTTGCAATGGTGGCGCGATCGTCTGAGCAAAGCCGCGGTAAGCGTCGGCGACATCGTCGAGCGCGACGGCCGTCACACGCTCGACGTGACGGACCCGGAAGGCCAGCGTCTGTCGCTCGTCGATGACGGCGGCAAAGGCCAGGCGCATCCGTGGGACAAAAGCCCGGTGCCGGCCGAGCATCAGATCCGCGGCCTCGGTCCCGTCGTCATGACGGTGCCGGATCTCGCGCCGACCGATCTCCTGCTCACCCATGTGATGAACATGAGACCCGTGCGCGACTATGCGTATCCTGAATCGAACAGCGACCGCGTGCACGTCTATGCAATGAACGGGGAGGGCCCCGCCGCCGAACTGCATGTCGCGGTGCGGCCCGATCTGCCGGCCGCGCAGCCCGGCGCCGGCGGCGTGCATCACGTCGCGTTCCGCTCGCCCGACACGGACTACGATTATTGGGCGGACCGCCTGCGCTCCATGCGCATCCCGAACAGCGGCAAGGTCGATCGCTACTGGTTCCACTCGCTCTATTTCCGCGAGCCCAACGGCGTGCTGTTCGAGATCGCGACCGATGGCCCGGGATTCGCGGTGGACGAGCCGCTCGACAAGCTTGGCGAAACGCTGGTGCTGCCGCCGTTCCTGGAGCCCAGGCGCAGGCAGATCGAGGCGGGGCTGAAGCCGTTGTGATAGCGGCGATCAGAGAATCGGTATCGGCAACTTGCTGTTGATGGCCGTCTTCAAAATGCCGATCACATTGTTGATGAACTGTTGGACCTCGTTCAGAACGATCTCCGACGTATTGGCGATGCCCATCTCCAAAAGGAGCTGTGCGTTTATTGCGTTCATTTTGCCTTCGTCGGGCGTGAGGTCTCCATCGTCGACACCCTGTGCGATGTCCAGCAGGTTTTGGGAATAGCCGTTGACGTAAAGCTTCGCCGCTTGCTGGATCTTGGTCCAGGTTTCGCCTGGGACCTTGGCGGCCTCGCCAAGGATGAGGTTCCCGATATCACCGGTCGTCGACATCGCAGAATCCCCCGTTTATCCGCTCTGCGGCTTGGTCACGATGAATGTCTGAATCGTGCCGAGGATCGCCGTCTGCAATGCGCCTCCGTCGACTTTCGCGCGCCCGGGATTCAAGCCGCCCGGCAGCGCGTGAGCATATTTGAGTTGGTCCACGAAGTGGCGCACGGCATAAAGTTGATGCTCACGGCAATCGAAGCTCTCGAAGTCCGCCGGCAATGGGCTACTCGATCCCGGCTGCTGCCAGAAAACCTTCAGGCCACATTCGCCGGACATGCCAGGCCGGCGCGGGTGAGGCGCGCGCGCGCCGAGAGTCGGTCCAGAAGATCGTACGTGGTCGCGTAGTACGCAACCGCCGCTTGCGATGTGATGCTGCGCTCCGGGCCACCGGCCGCCGCAGCCGCCACGAACTTGGCCGTGTCGGATGAGAGTTGATTGAGGCTTTGGTCGAAGGTGGCGTCGTAAGGCGCGACAAGCGCGCATCCTGCCACTGCTAACGCAACGACGAACGCAACTACGCCTGACCAGATACGCTGACGCCCCATCCCCATACCTGCAATCTTAGGTTGCCCTAGAAATTCGCGCAAGGGGGCTGCAGAGAATCCGGCCGAAGACGTTTGGCTTCTTCGTTATTTATAACGACGAATGAGAGATCGGCTGTGTCACAACTGAATCAGTGCGGCGACGCGAGCTTGCCACGCAGGCTCTTATCCCTCCCCCGCGAGCGGGGGAAGATAAGAAGGCAAAGCTCGACCGCCGGGGCTTGCTAGTCCCCCAGCGCCGCGGCCGCATGAACAACACTCTCGCCGCCCTCGGTGACAGTGCGCTCCAGTCCCTGCGCCTGCACGGCGATGTTCTCCGCGAAGAACCGCGCCAAGGCCACGCGCGCCGGCGCATCGCCGCTATCGCGCAGTGCCACAAGCGCCTGCTCGGCCAGCATGCAGCCGCCGGCGGCATTGCCGAACAGCCTGAGATAGGGCGTCGCGCCGGCGAGTGCGCCTTGTGAGCCCTTCTGCGCCAAAAGCCACTGCGTCGCGCGGTCGAGGCTGTCGATGGCCTCGCAGAGCCGCGCCGCCGTTTCGCCAAGCGCCGGCGCATTGCTCGCCTTCACAGCCGATACCGTCGCGCGCAACTCGTCGAGATAGGCAGCGATTGTCTGCCCGTTTTCGAGCGGCAGCTTGCGCGTCACCAGGTCGATCGCCTGAATGCCGTTGGTGCCCTCGTAGATCGCGGCAATGCGCGCGTCGCGATAATGCTGCGCCGCGCCGGTCTCCTCGATGAAGCCCATGCCGCCGTGCACCTGCACGCCGAGCGAAGCGACCTCGATGCCGATGTCGGTGGAAAATGCCTTCGCAACGGGCGTGAGCAGCGAGGCGCGATCGTTCGCCGCCTTGCGCACCGCCTCGTTATTGCCGCGTAGCGCGCGGTCGAGCGCGACACCGGTCGCGTAGCAGATCGCGCGCGCGGCGCCGGTGAGTGCGCGCATGGTGAGCAGCATCCGCTTGACGTCTGGATAGGCGATGATGGCGTGGCCGCTCTGCTTTCGCTCTCGGGCATAGGCAAGCGCCTGCTGCGTCGCGCGTTCGGCGATCGCGACGCCCTGCAGGCCGACGGCGAGGCGCGCGCGGTTCATCATCGTGAACATGCAGAGCATGCCCTTGTTCTCTTCGCCGATGAGGAAGCCGATGGCGCCGCCCGCATCGCCATAGACCATGGTGCACGTCGGGGAGGCGTGGATGCCCATCTTGTGCTCGACCGAATGCGCGCGCACGTCGTTGCGCGTGCCGTCCGGCATCACCTTCGGCACCAGGAACAGCGAGATGCCCTTGGTGCCCGGCGGGGCGTCGGGCAGACGCGCCAGCACGAAATGGATGATGTTGCCGGTGAGGTCGTGCTCGCCGTAGGTGATGAAGATCTTCGAGCCAGTGATGCGATAACTGCCGTCGCCAGCGCGCGCCGCGCGCGTGCGCAGCGCGCCGACGTCGGAGCCGGCCTGCGGCTCGGTGAGTTGCATCGTGCCCATCCACTCGCCGGTGACGAGCTTGCCGAGATAGCGCTGCTTGAGGTCGTCCGTCCCATAGGCGTGCAGCGCGTCGATCGCCGCCATGGTCAGCACCGGGCCGATGCCGAAGGCCATGGAGGCGGAGTTCCACATCTCGACGCAGGCCGCGTTCACCGCATGCGGCAGGTCCTGCCCGCCGAACTCGGCCGGGCCAACCAGCCCATTCCAGCCAGCGGCGGCCCAGGCGGTATAGGCCTCCTTCCAGCCGGGCGGCGTGCTCACCTGGCCGTCCTTGAACGGGGTTCCGAAGGCATCGCCCACCCGGTTGAGCGGGCCGATCACGTCCGAGGCGAAACGGCCGGCCTCCTCAAGGATTGAATCGACGGTCTCCTCGTCGAGATCGCCGTAAAGGCCCTCGTTGAGCGCGGTTTTGAGCCCCGCGGCGTGTTTGAGCGCGAAGGCGATGTCGGAGACGGGCGCGCGATAGGTCATAAGACTAATCTACCGGGGGCAAGGGACCGGTCAACGCAGTCCAGGGACGACGCGGTGCCCGTGCATACATATTGAGAGGGGCTGCTCGGACGTTGATCGCGACCGGCGCCGCCGCTATGGTCCGCGCGCCGCGCCGGGCCTTAAGCCCCGCCGGCGGCCTCCTGCACAGTTGGGGCGTAGCCAAGTGGTAAGGCAGCGGATTTTGATTCCGCCATTCCCTGGTTCGAATCCAGGCGCCCCAGCCAGATTTCCATAATAACCCCTTGAAACACCTCGTTTCTTCTGCCGGCGCCGCCGGCGGCTCTGTCCAAAACTGTCTCCTTAGCAATTTGGCAACCTTAAGTGGTGAGCGACCGCTGCGGAATGAACGTGGTCCGTCCCTGGAGCATGGGGTAAAATGATCGCGCCATCTTTGCCGAGACGTCGGCGGTTCTCGCGGCAAGGCGTCTCCGACAATTGAATCTGCGGATCGGCCATGGATCAATCTATGCCGAAGAAGGCTGTCGGAGCTGAGGAGACACTTTCGAGCCGCGAGCAAGAGCTTCGTTTGCTGGTGGAAACGATTCCGGCGCTGGTATGGCGAGCTGGGCCCGAGGGCAATATCGAATACGTCAACAGGCGCGTGCTCGACTATCTTGGCGCACCGCTTGATGACGTCATTGGCTGGAGATGGGTGGAAAAGGCCCACCCGGACGACGTCGCATTCAAGATATTGAACTGGCTAAAGAGCCTCGAATCCGGAAATCCCCACGATGTCGCCTGCAGATTTCGCGGAGCGGACGGCCGATATCGCTGGTTCAATGTCCGCGGAGAACCACTGCGGGCCAGTGATGGCACCGTGCTCAGTTGGTACGGCGTCCTGATCGACATCGATGATCGAAGAAAGGCGGAGGAGGCCTTTCGCGAAAGCGAATACAGCCTTCGTCAGATCATCGAAACGGTACCGGGCTTCCTCTGGTCAACGGACCCAAACGGCCGACTGACGCATGTCAATCAGCGCTTTCTGGACTATAGCGGCAAACGATTTGAGGATTTCGAGGATGGTGGCTGGGAGACACTCCTGCACCCGGACGACTATGCGGACGTTGCAAAGACTTTCTATCGCGCAGTCGAGACTGGAACGTCGTACCAGGACGTGATGCGCCTGCGCCGGGCGGACGGCGAGTTTCGTTGGTATCACGTTCGTGGTGAGCCTCTGCGTGATCGGCAGGGACGCATCATCCAGTGGTACGGCCTGTCGGTCGATATCGATGAAGCCAAGAAGGCCGAAGACCGGCTGCGCCGCAGCGAAGCCTATCTGGCGCAAGCGCAGAGGCTGGGCCGGAGCGGTGTGTCGGCCTACAACGAGACGAGGATACTTTATGGCTCTGAGGAGACTTACCGCATCTGGGGGTTCGATCCGGCGCAAGGTGTTCCGAGCCGCGAAGCCGTGTTCGAACGGATTCACCCCGGCGACCGCGACCGGCTGAGCGCGGAGGTTCAGCGCGCGGTGGGCGAGAAGAGAGGATACTCGATCGGGTACAGAATTATGCTGCCCGACGGAACGGTCAAACATCTCGAATCAATCGGTCAACCTATGTTCTCCGCGAGCGGGGAATTTGTCGAGATTGTCACGACACAGATCGACGTGACGGAACGCAAGCGCGCCGGCGAGGCATTGCACGAGAGTGAGGCGAGGTTCCGCGACTACGCCGAGACCGCCTCCGATTGGTTTTGGGAAATCGGCCCGGACTACAAGTTCACGCTGCTGACCGAGAATGCATTTGGTTCACATACGGGCGATCGAATCGGCACGGGGTGCTGGGATCACGCGCTCGACCTTGAAACGGAACCGGAGAAGTGGCGGCATATCCGGACAACTCTCGATTCACGCAAGCCGTTCCGCGACTTCGTATATCGCGGATTGAGCGACAACGGCTCGCCAATGTACGTGAGGGCGAGCGGCAAGCCGGTGTTTGACGGCAACGGGGAATTCCGTGGCTATCGTGGCACCGGCATCGATGTGACTGCGGCCATGCGCGCGCAGGAAGAGCATGAGAGGCTGCTCCGACTGGAGTCGGAGCTCGCGCACATGAACCGCCTGAGCGTCATGGGGGAACTGACCGCCTCGCTGGCTCACGAGATCACCCAGCCGATCGCGGCCGCGCGCAACAACGCCCGTGCGGCCACGCGCTTCTTGGACAGAAGCCCGCCGGATCTCGGCGAAGCCGGGGAGGCGCTGGAGTGTATCGTGGCCGATGCCGATCGCGCCGGAGATATCATCGATCGTATCCGTGACCACATCAAAAAAGCGCCTCCGCGAAAGTGTCGCTTCGATCTGAACGAGGCGATCGACGAAGTGATCGGATTGGCGCGAAGCGCAATCACCGCGAATGGAGTCACGGTCCGGACGCGCCTGGCGGAGGCGCTGCTTCCCGTCGAAGGGGATCGCGTTCAATTGCAGCAAGTCGTGCTGAACTTGATCCTGAACGCGGTCGAAGCCATGAGCGCGGTCGAGGCGGGGACACGGCAGTTGTCGATCAGCACCGAGCAAACCCGGACCGGCGGCGTTCTCGTGTCCGTGCGCGATTCCGGCCCGGGCATTGATCCGGACCATCTCGATCGCGTTTTCGAGGCTTTCTACACCACGAAGTCGAGCGGAGTAGGGATGGGACTGTCGATCTGCCGCTCTATTATTGACGCCCACGGAGGCCGGCTGTGGGCAGATGCATCAAGCGGGGCCGTATTTCGGTTCACCTTGCCCGGCGTGGGCACGGAGCTCACGGATTCTCGCCGCCCGGTTTGCGTGACCCGAGAGCCGCGCGAAGACACCGCATCAGATGCTGCTCATCGACCGGTTTACGAAGGTAACCGACGACCCCACCGTTAAGGGCGCGGGCGCGGTGAGCGTCGTCGGGGTAGGCAGTCACGAGAATCGTCGGAATCGCGTAACCCGCCTCGATGAGGTATTCATGAAGCTCGATTCCAGTCATCGCCGGCATATGGACGTCAGCGATCAGGCAGGCGGTTTCGCCGAGACGAGGCGATGCGAGGAAATCGGCTGCCGACGGGAAAGCCGCGACGTCATAGCCAAGCGATCTCATGAGTCGCCTCATGGATTCGCGAAAGAACTGATCGTCTTCGACGACCGAGACCAACGACGCCGACGACATACGTGCTCCGGCAGTGCGCATGAACTGCGACGCGGACGCGCCGGCAACGCCGTTGCCGCCGCATCCGCATCGGACAACCTGCGCCCAAGAGTGGTGCTGGAGCAATACCAGTGGCCCTAAACTTTGGCTTATGCCGCACCGCGAATTCCGGCAGCTGCGGCGGCTGGATGCCAGCGAGGGGATGGTGGAGTGCATAAACGTTCGTTTACCCCTGCGCGCATGCCTGACGGAGTGTGAGGCTGTTCACATCCGTCAGTCGGGACTAAGGTTACATCTGAGCAGCCACGCAAAACTTGCAAACCGAGACAAAGGCGCATTTGCGTGACCTTTTGACCGTGAGCAGCAGCGATGCATGACGCGAACGCTACCGTCTTGATCATCGACGACGATCCGGCCTTGCGAGCCTCGATCAGCCGTCTGTTGCGATCGCTCGGCCTGGATGCTCGGCTGTTTGGGTCTATCTCCGAATTTCTTGAGGCCGACCTGCCGGACAGTCCCACGTGCCTGGTGCTCGACGTCAGATTGCCGGGACGAAGCGGCCTTGATCTTCAACGCGAGCTCGCCGCGGCGAACCGGGATATCCCAATCATCTTCATCACAGGCCATGGCGATGTTCCCATGTCGGTGCAGGCGATGAAGGGTGGCGCCATTGAGTTCCTGACCAAGCCGTTCCGCGATCAGGAACTCCTCGACGCCATTCAGCTCGGCCTCTCGCGCGATCGTGTTCGGCGCGAGAAGGAAGAGACGGTCGTCGCTCTCAGGGAGCGCTTCGCATCGCTGAGCCCCAGGGAGCGCGAAATCATGATTCAGGTCGCGCGCGGCCGCCTCAGCAAGCAGATTGCCGGCGACATCGGCATCGCCGAAGCCACGGTGAAGGTGCACCGCAGCCGCCTGATGAAAAAGATGAACGCCCGCTCGCTTCTCGCGCTCGGCCAAATGGCGGAAAAGCTGCAACTGGTATCCAAGGAGCGGCAACACTGCTGAACAGACCGCGTCAGCAGTGGTGGCTTTACTGCCTTCCAAATTGCCGTCTGTCGCGTGTAATCCAAAATTCAGGGCAGTGAACCATAACGCTATTGCGCGCCACCTGCGTGCAATAGATCGCTGCATTAAAAATCGTCAAATTGCATCTCGCCAGCATTTAGGGGCCGGTTGTCATCCTGCCGGTGGCCTGTTGCGCGAGGGTTTGATGAGACAGCACCAATCTTGCGATCATTGTGGCGGGCGCTTCGGCATGGTCACCCATCGTTGGTGGGGCAAGAAGTTCTGCAGACGGGGTTGCAAGTACGCCTATCGGCGCGAATCCGCGCTCGGCCGATATTGGTTGCTCGCGAGGCCGTGACCTCCATTTCACCAAGTCAGGCTGCAAGACGGATCGCCTGATGTCCAGCAGGTCGCAGTAGCCGAGCCGGCGCCGGGCGACTTAGCATCACCGACGAGAGGAATATGAAGTGGCCACCCATTTGAAACTCGTCACCTGGAATTCGCGAGTAGACGCGCCCGGACCAAACTACCGTGAAGCCCGACCGGATGTGGGACTTCTGCTGTCCGAGTCGGATTCCTTCTATGCGGACGGACGTTCCGCGCAGCCCGGGGGTCGCGTCAGCGAACCGCTCACGGCACGCGAGCGCGAGGTCCTTGCCATGATCGGGCAAGGCTTCACCAACAAGCGTATCGCCCGGATCCTCGAGATATCACCTGAGACGGTGAAATCGCACGTCAAACGTATCTTCTTGAAGCTGGCCGTCGGCACGCGCGCCGAGGCCGTATCTCGCGCAGGATCGCTTGGGCTGTTGTGATCTTCGGCCATCGCCTGCAGCACGCTTATGTTGCGCATCATCATCTTTGCCTTCGCACTTCTGATCGAACCAGCGATAACCGCCGGGGCCGAGAAGTCGGGTTGCGGTCAACTCTCCGATCTTTCTGCGGCTCGCCTTCGCTGGGCGGCGGTGCGCAAGAAGCCCCTCAACCCTGCTCACAATGAGGAGAGTTGCCGCTCCTATGGAACGAATTTCTTCGAGGCGGTGACCACGCGCCAAGCTGTGTCCTTCTGCAGGGACAGTATCGACCGGGAACGGACCATCGAACTGCTCGACAGCGAGATCAAGGCCTTTAACGACCTCATCGGGACGCAATGCAGCGGCTGACGGGTAGCCACATCGAAGCGTCTCCCCCGAAACACCACGGTTGTGTCCCCCATCGGGGGGATATGTCGCGGAGTGCCCCTCAACGCACATTCGAGCGCGATAGCTCGTCACGTCGAAAAGCTCCAGCCAAGAGATCGCCCATGACCAATCCGAAGCTCGAAGTGCTTACACCGCAGAACTCGCAGATCATCTTTATCGACCATCAGCCGCAGATGGCCTTCGGTGTGCAGTCGATCGACCGCCAGACACTGAAAAACAACGTCGTCGGTCTTGCCAAAGCAGCGAAGGTATTCAAGATTCCCACCACCATCACCACGGTGGAGTCGGAAAGCTTCTCCGGCTTTTCCTATCCCGAACTGCTCGATGTGTTTCCCGATAAGCCGGTGCTCGAGCGCACGTCGATGAACTCCTGGGACGACAAGAAGGTGCGCGAAGCCCTCAAGACTAACGGGCGCAGCAAGGTCGTGGTTTCGGGCCTGTGGACCGAGGTGTGCAACAACACCTTCGCGCTGTCGGCCATGCACGACGCAAATTACGAGATCTACATGGTTGCCGACGCCTCCGGCGGCACATCCAAGGAAGCGCACGATTATTCGATGCAGCGCATGATCCAGGCCGGCGTCGTGCCGGTGACCTGGCAGCAGGTGTTGCTCGAATGGCAGCGCGACTGGGCGCGCAAGGAAACCTATGACGCAGTGATGGCGATCGTGCGCGAGCACTCCGGTGCCTACGGCATGGGCGTCGACTACGCCTACACCATGGTGCACAAGGCACCGCAGCGCACCTCGAAGGTGCACAAGGCGTTGGCGCCGGTGGCGGCGTAATACGGCCCGCGCGGGATGGCAGAGATGCGCGTCTATCTTCTATCGCTTGGCGCCGGTCTCCTGGTCGGCGTTGTCTATAGCCTGCTCAACGTGCGATCGCCAGCGCCGCCCGTGGTGGCGCTGGTCGGGCTCTTTGGCATCCTCATCGGCGAGCAGGTCATCCCGGTGGCCAGGCACATGCTGGAGGGCGCGCATCTCAAAGCCGCGTGGCGCCAGTCGCAGTGCACGCCGCACGTCTTTGGCCTCCTGCCTGGGCGTCACGCGCAGGCAACGCAGATCAATATCGACTCCAAACCGAAAGCCCGGACATGACCAACCCAGCATCAAACGCCGACCTGATCCTGCATCATGGCCTGTTCACCACGCTTGCGCCCACGCACCCGACGGCGACCGCCGTCGCGATCCGCGACGGCCGCTTCCTGGCCGTCGGCGGCGACAAAGAAGTGATGGCGCTGGCAGGCGCGAGGACTCAGCTTGTCGACCTCAAGGGCCGGCGCGTCCTGCCTGGGCTGATCGACAACCATCTCCACATCATCCGCGGCGGGCTCAACTTCAACATGGAGCTGCGCTGGGACGGCGTGCGCAGCCTCGCCGACGCCATGAGCATGCTGAAGCGGCAGGTCGCCGTCACGCCGCCACCGCAATGGGTGCGCGTGGTCGGCGGCTTCAGCGAGCACCAGTTCGCCGAAAGGCGGCTGCCAACCATCGCCGAACTCAATGCCGCCGCCCCCGAGACGCCGGTTTTCCTGCTGCACCTCTACGACCGCGCGATCCTCAACGCCGCCGCGTTGCGTGTGATCGGCTACACCAAGGACACGCCGAACCCGCCCGGCGGCGAGATCGTGCGCGGCCCGGATGGCACGCCGACCGGTCTGCTGCTCGCCAAACCCAATGCCGGCATCCTCTATGCGACACTCGCCAAGGGTCCGAAGCTGCCGTTCGACTATCAGCTCAACTCGACGCGCCATTTCATGCGCGAGCTCAATCGGCTCGGCGTCACCGGCGCCATCGACGCCGGCGGCGGCTTCCAGAACTATCCCGAGGACTACGCCGTGGTCGAGAAGCTGGCCGCCGACGATCAGCTCACCGTCCGCCTCGCCTACAATCTCTTCACGCAGAAGCCGAAGGGCGAGAAGGACGACTTCCTGCGCTGGACCAAGTCGTCGAAGTACCAGCAGGGCGATGACTATTTCCGCCACAACGGGGCGGGCGAGATGCTGGTGTTCTCGGCTGCCGACTTCGAGGACTTCCGCCAGCCGCGCCCCGACATGCCGCCGGAGATGGAGCCTGAGCTCGAAGCGGTGGTGCGCATCCTCGCGCAGAACCGCTGGCCGTGGCGGCTCCACGCCACTTACGACGAGACCATCAGCCGGGCGCTCGACGTGTTCGAGCGCGTGAACCAGGACATCCCGCTCGACGGCCTGCATTGGTTCTTCGACCACGCCGAGACCATCTCGGAACAGTCCATCGACCGGATCGCGGCGCTCGGCGGCGGCATCGCCGTGCAGCACCGCATGGCCTATCAGGGCGAATACTTCGTCGAACGCTACGGTCCGGGTGCGGCCGAAGCGACGCCGCCGGTCGCGCGCATGCTGGACAAGGGCGTCAAGGTCTCCGCCGGCACCGATGCCACGCGTGTCGCGTCCTACAATCCCTGGGTGTCGCTCGCCTGGCTGGTCACCGGGCGTACGGTTGGCGGCTTGCGCATCTATCCGCAGCGCAACTGCCTCGATCGCGAGACGGCGCTGCGGATGTGGACAGAAAACGTCACGTGGTTCTCGAACGAAGAAGGCAAGAAGGGCCGGATCGAGGTCGGTCAGCTCGCCGATCTGATCGTGCCGGATCGCGACTACTTCTCGTGTGCCGGTGACGAGATCGCGGACATCACGTCCGACCTGACGATCGTCGGCGGCAAGGTGGTCTTTGGCGCCGCCGATTTCGCGGCGCTCGACAAGTCGCCGCCGCCTCCGGTGATGCCCGATTGGTCGCCGGTGCGGAGCTATGGCGGCTACGCCGCCTGGGCAGACCCGAAGGCCGCCGGCAAAGCCGACGCAGGGCGCAAGCTCGCGATGTTCTGCAGCTGTGCCAACACATGCAACGTCCACGCTCACGATCACGCCACTGCCTGGTCGAGCAAACTCCCGATCGCCGACCTGCGATCGTTCTGGGGTGCGCTCGGCTGCTCGTGCTGGGCGGTGTGATGAGATGAGTGGCGGAATGTTCGACCGGGCAAACGAAAAGGTAAGCCATGAATAAATCGAGTGTCTTGGTAATCGCAGTGCTTACGGCGTGGAGCACAACGTCGCCGGCGTTTGCGCAAGCCAATGTCATGGAGGGCAGTGTGTTCCCAATGCAATACGACGCGCACGGTGTGCGTCACTTCTACACCAACGGCTACTCTGGGCCGTTGACTCCAGGCATGCCCGGCGAAGCCAAAGACACGTTACGGCTCGAACGCAAGTCAGGACTTCAGGCTACCGCACGGACTGCCAGACAAACGGCCGCCATTTCTGCAAGGGTCCGTCATAAGACCAGTCGGGCAGGTGCGAACGGATCTATGGCCAGTGCGACCAGAACAAGGTCGATTCGATAGCAAGAGCAGTTTTTGACGAGAGGTTGTTCCGGGCAAGTGCGGCATGCTCATGCCGAGCCCTTTGAGGTAAGCCTTTCGAAACGGAATGTTGTGCACTGGCGGAAGTAAAATGTTCAGCAAAACATTGCGTGAGAAGTTTTTGACGGGCGGAAGACGGATCATCTCGTCGCCAATGATCTACTTCGTTGCGTTGCTCGGGCTGTGCGCCGCTTATTTGCAGGGCGGCCTTGACAAGGTCCTGGACTTCGAAGGCGCTGTCGCCGAAGTGCGGCATTTCGGACTGGAGCCCGCCGCGCCGATGGCGGCAGCAACGATCATCACTGAGCTTTGCGGATCCGTTCTTATCCTAATCGGTGTATTCAGATGGCTGGGTGCCTTGTGGCTCGCCGGGTTCACGCTCCTGGCTACGTTTGCGGCAAACCGGTTCTGGGAGCTCGCGCCAGCTAGCCGCTTCATGGTGGAAAACCAGTTCTTCGAGCATCTCGGTTTGGTCGGCGGCTTTCTGCTGGTGGCATGGCTGGACGTGCGTGATGCGGAGCGCGACCCTCGCAGCCGATGAGGCTGCGGGTGGCGGCTGGTGATTCTGCGCCTGTCATCCTCTGCGGCTCGCTTCGCTCGCACCCGAACCCCGCCTCTCCCTTTCGATCCGCCACACGATCCCCCATTCGGGGGATCGTTTGAGAGGCGAGCGAGAGTGTACCACGCCTATCCCGACAAGAGACGCCGCCGCCGCGCGCTGCCTGCGCTGACGGCCGACGAAAAGGCGCAGGTGAAAAAGGTGGACACGTACATGGAGACCGATGTCGCGCCGATCATCAACAAATACAGGTCTAACGATGCGGTTTCGTTCGAGCTGCTTGAAACTCGTGACCGCGAGTTCACGGGTACGCGCGCCCGCAAGAAACCGTCGCGAAGCTCGAGCGGATGTGAGACTTCTGCTGTCCGAGTCGGATTCCTTCTGTGCGGACGGACGTTCCGCGCAGCCCGGCCGTCGCATCGGCGACCGGCTCACGGCGCGGGAGCGCGAGGTCCTTGGCATGATCGGCCAAGGCTTCACCAACAAGCGTATCGCCCGGAACCTCGAGATCTCGCCGGAGACGGTGAAATCGCACGTCAAGCGAATCTTCTTGAAGCTGGCCGTCAGCACGCGCGCCGAGGCCGTATCGCGCGCGGGAACGCTTGATCTGTTGTAATCTTCGGCCATCATTTTGAATGATTGCGTCAGAGCGTTTTCCGATCTGATTGCACTTCTGGACTTGGGCTCTTCGCTCGCTCGGTCTGAACCATAGGTCCTCGGCGAAGGCGAGAGCGCGGACCCATTCCGTTCGCATATTCCCCTCGCGCCCTCCGCATCCCCCGTCGACCCGCACGCGATCCCCCCGTTCGGGGGATCGTTTGCGAGGCGAAAGTGTACGACCTCTATCGCGACAAGAGACGACGGCGCCGAGCACTGACCCGAACGTCGAGCGACTTGCAGGAGATCGTCATGGCTGAGCGCGCCGCCGCGCTGACAAGCTTCGTCGCTGCCGCCTTCGTGGCCGTGGCCGCATCCGACGCGTCGGCCGACAGCGGAACCGCCGAACAGCGATGGGCTTGCGAACACGACGCACTCGCATTTTGCAGCAGAGAGATTCCCGACGTGGACCGCATCACGGCCTGCATGGTCAAGAATCTCGGGAGGCTGAGCCCGCGGTGCCGTGCCCAATTCAGAGAGTCCGCGGCGCCGCCCGATTCAACCCGGAGCGTCCACGACGTTTGGTAACGCCCACGTCCGCCGCGAACCGATTCAACTGGATATCAAAAGGAGAAGTGACATGGCTACAGCCACTGCGTCGGCGGTCAAGGAAGTCAAGCAGGCGAAGCCGCTGCCGGCTCCGAACAGCGACTTCTATCAGCTCGCCGATGTGCTGACCGCCGACGAAAAGGCGGTGGTGAAAAAGGTGCGGACGTACATGGAGAGCAATGTCGCGCCGGTCATCAACAAGTACTGGTCTGACGATGCGTTTCCGTTCGAGCTGCTGCCGTCCTTCAAGGACTTGAAGCTCGGCGGTCTCGGCTTCGAAGGCTATGGCTGCGCCGGCGGAAGCCAGAAGCTGTTTGGCTTCGTCGCGATGGAGTTGGCACGCGTCGACGCGTCGTTCTGCACGTTCTTCGGCGTGCACAGCGGCCTGGCCATGGGCTCGATCTATCTCGACGGTTCGGAGGAGCAGAAACAGAAATGGCTTCCGCCAATGGCGCGCTGGGAAAAGATCGGCTGCTTCGGCCTGACCGAGCCTCTGGTGGGTTCGGGCACAAGCGGCGGACTGACAACGACCGCCAAACGTGAAGGCGACTCCTGGATTCTCAACGGCCAGAAGCGCTGGATCGGCAACGCGACCTGGTGCGACGTTTCGATCATCTGGGCGCGCGATCTCGCCGACAATCAGGTCAAGGGTTTCATTGTCGAGAACAAGACCACGCCCGGCTTCAGCGTCGAAAAGATCGAGCACAAGATCGCGCTCAAGGTGGTCCAGAACGGGCAGATCACCCTCAAGGACGTGCGCGTATCGGAAGCGAACCGTCTGCAGGGCGGCAACTCGTTCCGCGATACCGCGCGGGTGCTGAGGATGACGCGCTACATGGTGGGGTGGGCCTCGACCGGCATCCAGATGGGCGCGTTCTAGGCGGCGCTGAAGTACGCCCAGGAGCGGCTCCAGTTCGGCAAGCCGATCGCGTCGTTCCAGATGGTGCAGGATCTTCTCGCCAAGATGCTCGCCAACGTGACCGCCTGCCAGTGCCTGATGGTTCGCCTGGCTCAAATGGATGATGACGGCAAGCTCGCCGATCATCACGCGTCGCTCGCGAAGGCGTTCTGCACGGCAAAATCACGCGAGACCGTCTCATGGGGCCGTGAGCTGCTGGGCGGTAACGGCATCGTCGTCGATTACAACGTCGCGCGCTTCTTCGCGGACGCGGAGGCCCTCTACTCATACGAAGGCACTTATCAGATGCAGAACCTGATCGTCGGCAAGGCCATCACCGGCCTCGGCGCCTTCGTGTGAGCAAGGGCGAGCCAGTAGCACGTCCTCCCCGGCCCTGCTGGCTCGCCCCCCTCTATTGCCCGACAGGAGAATGAAGATGGATTCGACAACGACAACGGGCAGGCCTTCGCCCGCAGTGCTGCGCACCGCTCCGCCGTCGGCAGCACTGACGCTCGCCAATGTCCTTTACGAGAAAGAAGGCGCTATCGCCTACGTGACCGTCAATCGGCCCAAGGTGCTCAACGCCTTGAACACGCCGACGTGGAAGGACCTGCAAACCGCATTCGAGGATGCGCGTGACGACACCGCGATACGCGGCGTCATCCTGACGGGCGCCGGCGATAAGGCGTTCATCGCCGGGGCTGACATCAGCGAGCTCGCGCAAGTGACGGCGTTCGAAGCGGAGCAGTCCAGCCGCTTCGGACAGGGCGTGCTCGATCTCATCGAAAATCTCGGCAAGCCGGTCGTCGCCGCCGTCAACGGTTTTGCGCTCGGCGGCGGCTGCGAGACGGCGATGGCCTGCAGCATCAGGATCGCCGTCGAAACCGCGAAATTCGGCCAGCCCGAAGTTGCCCTTGGACTGGTTCCGGGCGGCGGCGGAACGCAGCGGCTGCCGCGGCTGGTCGGCAAAGGGCGCGCGCTACAGCTCATTCTGTCCGGAGAGATGATCAGCGCGCAGGAGGCCTATCGTATCGGCCTCGTCAACGAAATCGTTCCTGCAGCCGACCTCACGACACGCGCGGAAGCGATCCTGAAAAAGATCGCCGCCAACGCTCCCATCGCCGTCAAGTTCGCGCTCGAGGCGGCGAACAAAGGGCTGGAGACGAGCCAAGGCGAAGGCTTGCTGCTCGAAGCGTCTTACTTCGGCCTCTGCGCCGCAACCGAAGACAAGAAGGAGGGCACGAGCGCTTTCCTCGAGAAGCGCGCGCCGAATTTCCGCGGCCGGTGACGGCAGCAACTCAATACGGGATCAAAGGACGAGTCATGGCAAGCGATAACATCTTCTCCGGACTGAAAGTGGTGGACCTGGCCAGCTTCATTGCGGGGCCCGCCGCGGCGGTGATCCTGTCCGACTTTGGCGCCGACGTGATCAAGGTCGAGCCGCCAGCCGGCGACACATGGCGGATTGGCTACAAGGTCCCACCGCAGCCCCGCGCAAAAGACAATTATCCCTGGCATCTCAACAATCGAAACAAGCGCGGATTGACGCTCGATCTGAAGTCGCCCGACGCGAGGGACGTTCTGCAGCGGCTGGTCGAGTGGGCGGACGTTCTGATCGTCAACACGCCGCATCCGGCGCGCGAAAAACTGAAGCTCGGCTACGAGCACGTAGCGCCGTGGAATCCGCGTCTGGTCTATGCAGACGTCACCGGCTATGGCGATAACGGGCCTGACGCGCAGCTCCCGGGATTCGACATTACGTCGTATTGGGCGCGCAGCGGCCTGCTGTCCTTGACGCGCGATGCGGGTGGCCCGCCGACAGTCCCGGTCTCGGGCAGCGGTGACCACGCGACGGCGGTTGGCCTTTTTTCTGCGATCGTCATGGGCCTGTACCGGCGCGAGCGCACGGGCAAAGGCTCTTCCGTCACCACATCACTGCTCGCCGAGGGCATCTGGGCCACTGGCGTTCACATTGCCGGAGCTCTGGCCGGGGGGACGCCATATCCCTTGCACGATCGGCAAAACCCATCCAACGCGACCCTCAATCCCTACAAGGCATCCGACGACAGCTGGTTCATACTGGTGGTTACACCGGACAGATTTCAGGCGCTGGCGACGGGCATCGGCCGGCCGGATTTGCTGACCGATCCGCGCTTCAGCGATCCGGCCAAACAGGCGGCCAACGCCGCGCAGCTCCGAGCAATCCTGGATGAGGTGTTCAGCAAGCAGCCGATGCAGCACTGGCACGACGTCTTCGACAAAGCGCACATCACGTACGGCGCGATTCTGGCCCCCGCCGACGTCGTCAAAGACCCGCAATTGCGCGCGAACGACATCGTCGTTCCAATCGAGGGCGCGGGAGGCAACCTGACGCTTACGATCAACAGCCCCATGCAGGTACACGGCGTTGCAAAGGAAGCCGCACGCCGCGCGCCCGATCTGGGCGAGCACAATGACGAAATCCTAAAGCAGCTCGGGTTCGACGCCGCCCAGATCGAAAAGCTTCATGCCGGCGGCACCGTGCCGAAGGCGAAGGAACGTGCGGCGTAAAGGCTAAGAACGAAAATGCGCCGGCGGCCGCCCGAATATTCAAGGGCCTGCACGAGAGCACAGGAGCTGGACGATGGGCGACATCAATACAGAACATTCCGGAAGCATCCTCCGCATCGAACTGAATCGTCCGGCCAAAAAAAACGCGATGACGTCGCAAATGTATGTGACGCTCGCCGATATCTTCAATGAGGCGGCCAAGGACGAGAGCACACGAGTCGTGCTCTGGCATGGCGCAGGCGATTCATTCAGCGCCGGCAACGATATTGAGGATTTCCTGAAGAATCCTCCAGGGCCGGGAGAGTCTCCGCAGGCGCAGTTGATGAACGCGTTCATCGATTTCGACAAGCCGCTGGTCGCAGCCGTGCAAGGCGCCGCCATCGGCGGCGGGACCACGATGCTGACGCACTGCGACTTCGTTTACGCCGGCGAGAGTGCAAAGTTTCAATTGCCCTTCATCAATCTTGCCGTCGTGCCGGAATTTGGATCGAGCTACTCCATTCCGGCGCGGATCGGGCACCTCCGCGCCGCCGAGCTCATTCTGTTGGGCGTGCCTTTCGATGCACGGCGGGCGGCGGAGTTGGGACTCGTCACGCAGGTCGTGCCCGATCAGAACCTGCTGGCGACGGCAACGGAGGCCGCCCGAAAATTGGCGGCGAAGCCTTTGCGCGCGCTGCAAGCCAGCAAGAGGCTCATGAAGCGGCCCTTCCGCGACCAGCTCAAGGCGGCAATAGAGGCCGAGAATCAGGAGTTCAGTGCGCGGATTCGCTCCGAGGAAGCAAAGCAAGCTCTCGGCGCGTTTCTGGAACGCAGCCGGCCTGCGGAGTCGGTGCGATGATGTACGTGCACTCGCTCGGTCGCGCCGCCCGATATTATCCGGAGCGCCCGGCGGTATTTGGCTCCGAGGTCAAGCATCCGGCCTTTCGAGACCTGCACGAACGCGTCGCCGCCATCGCAGCCGCGCTTAGCCGGCATGGTTTTCATGCGGGCGACCGGCTCGCTTTGCTCCTCCCCAACGAGCCCGAGTACCTCGAGTTGATCTATGCCTGCAGCTGGCTGGGCGTGATTGCGGTGCCTGTGAACGCCCGGTCCTCGGCGGCCGAAATCGATCGCATACTCGCCGACGCCAGCCCGCGCGGCGTGATCCGGCACTCGTCGCTGCCCGCGCCGACCGTGCAGCTTGCATGGGAGCTCGTGCTGGATAAAGAGCCGCTGGACGTTTCGGGAGGGCCTTGTCCCCACCCGATTTACGACCCGGACGCGATACTGGCTCTCATTTACACGAGCGGCACGACCGGCCGTCCCAAAGGCGTGGCCGTGACCCACGCAAACATCCAGGCCAATATCGACCATCTCAATTACTGGATGCCTTATCGCGAAGGCGGTGTGCACCTGCACGCGGCGCCGGTTTTTCACATCCTCGACTTTCCGTTCATCTTCGCGGCGCCGGCCTTCGGCACGTGCCAGATCACGATCCCGAAGTTCAGCGCAGCGAGCTTCTGCGAGACGGTCGCCCGGGAACGCGTCAGCCACACCATTTTGGTGCCGACGATGATCAACCTGCTGGTGCAGTTCTCGGCCATCAGTGACTTCGATCTGTCGAGCCTCGAGGCCTTGGCCTACGGAGGGTCACCGATATCCCCCGCATTGGTCCGTCGAACCAGAGCAGTCCTGCCGTATGTCAAACTCGTCCAGGGCTACGGGCTGAGCGAGACGGGCTTTCTCACCGGACTCCCGGATCACGAGCAGACCGAGGACCGGATCACGTCCTGTGGCCGGCCGTGTCCCGGCGTCGACGTCCGGATCGTCGACGACTCCGGAAGGGAGCTTGCGCAGGGACAGCATGGCGAGCTGGTCGCTCGCGGCGCCAACGTCATGACCGGTTACTGGAACAATCCAGACGAGACCAGGCTCTCGTTTCGAGACGGAATGTTTCGCACGGGCGACGTCGGCTACCGCGACGCGGACGGCTATTTCTACATCCTCGATCGCGAGAAGGACATGATCGTGACGGGTGGAGAGAATGTCTATTCCGGCGAAGTCGAAGCCGTCATCTACGAACATCCTGCGGTTCTGGAAGCGGCGGTCTTCGGAATACCTGACCCGCAGTGGGGCGAGCTCGTGGCGGCGTGCGTCGTGCGCAAGCCCAAGATGGCCCTCAGCGCCGATGATCTGATCGCTCACTGCCGGCGCTTCCTCGCCAATTACAAAATCCCGCGCCACTTCGAGTTCTCGGAAACCGAGCTGCCGAAAAGCGGTAACGGCAAGATCCTGAAGCGACTGCTGCGTGAGCGCTTTTGGGTCGGTCAGACGCGCGCCGTCGGTTGATCGGACAGCGCAAGCCGAAAGCATGCACCCTCCCGCGCACGGCGGGATCAAGACACCGGATGTAAAAGGAGATCAACATGAGTGAAGTCGCGGCGACGAATTCGAAATCGAAATCAAAATCCGGGGGCAAGAAAGACGCGGCTGGCCGGCTGTTTCTTCTCGAGGTGAGCACCAATCGCATTTACGCGACGAACCCGGACGGTTCCGGCCGGAAGGTCGTCATGACCGACTGTCACCTTCCGGACGGCATCGTTGTCGACGTCGAAGCCGGCCACATCTACTGGACCAACATGGGCTCAACGCCCAGCGTAAACGATGGCTCCATCGAGCGCGCCGATGTCGACGGAAAGAACCGCAAGGTCATCGTTCCCAAGGGTGTCACGTTCACGCCGAAGCAGATCCACCTCGATAAGTGGAACGGCAAGCTCTACTGGTGCGATCGCGAAGGGATGCGCGTGATGCGCGCGAATCTCGACGGGTCGCAGGTTGAGACGCTCGTCGAGGCAGGCCGTGGCGACGCGGATCGGCGCGATCAGACCCGATGGTGCGTCGGGATCACCATCGATCCCGTCCGCCAGCAAATCTACTGGACGCAAAAAGGCCCGGATAATGGAGAGCAGGGCCGCCTCTTCCGCGCGGGGCTGCAAATCCCCCAGGGTGAGACCGCCGCCAACCGCTCCGACATCGAAATTTTCTTCGAACGTTTGCCCGAGCCGATCGATCTCGAGCTCGATCTCGAAAATCGGGTGCTCTACTGGACCGATCGCGGCGACCCGCCGCGCGGCAATACGGTGAACCGTGCATCGATCGATTCGAAGCCGCAATCGCCGGAGATCGTGCTGACGCATCTGATGGAAGGCATCGGTATCGCGCTGGATGTCCCCGGCGACCGGATGTTTGTGACTGACTTCGGCGGCTCGGTCTATTCCGCCAAGCTCGACGGGTCGGGCGAGCGCAATTTTCTCTTCGCGCAGGGCAATCTCACCGGCATCGCCTACACGGAAATCTAAAAACCCCGATCAAGGAGAATCGACAATGTCCAATAGCAAGCCCATTCGCCGCATCGCCATCATCGGAACGGGCGTCATTGGCGCGAGCTGGACGGCGCTGTTCCTGGCGAAGGGACTAGACGTCGTCGCGACCGATGTAGCGCCGAACGCCGAGGCGTCGCTGCGGAGCTTCGTGAAGGCGGCCTGGCCGGCACTTCAGCGTTTGGGTCTCGCGCCGGGCGCGGCACAGTCGCGGCTCACGTTCACGGCGGACCTGCCAGAAGCCGTTCGCGGCGCGGACTTCGTCCAGGAAAACGGGCCCGAGCGGATCGATTTCAAGAAGAAGCTGTATCGCCAGCTCGACGAGCTCCTGCCGCCCGACGTGATCATCGCGTCGAGCTCCTCGGGCCTCACCATGAGCGAAATCCAATCGGATGCTCCGTCGCATCCCGAGCGATGCGTCATCGGCCATCCGTTCAATCCGCCGCACCTCGTCCCGCTGGTCGAGATCGTCGGCGGTGCGAAGACCTCGGAAGCCACGATCGAGCGCGCCGCCGAGTTCTATACGGGATTGGGCAAGAAGGCCGTACGTGTGCGCAAGGAGGTGCCCGGACACGTGGCCAATCGCCTGCAGGCCGCGTTGGCGAGGGAAGTCTATTACCTCGTCGCCGAAGGCGTCGTCAGCGCCGCAGACGTCGACACCGCGTTGTGTTGGGGACCCGGCCTACGCTGGGGCATCATGGGCAACATGATGCTCAACCACCTCGGCGGCGGCCAAGGCGGCATCGAGCACTTCTTCCAGCAGTTCACTGGCCCCATGACGGCCTGGTGGAAGGTTCTCGGGCAGCCGGTGTTGACGCCCGAAGTGCAAAAGAAGCTGATCGACAGCGTTCACGCCGAGGTCGGCTCGCGCTCGATTGCCGATTTGGAGACCCAGCGCGACGAGATCCTGCTCGGGTTGATCGAGCTGCGCACCAAGTTTGAAGCTCCATCGGTGAGGCCTCTCAGAACGGCTCGCTCGCGCCAAGAGACCGCATGATGTTCGGTGATCTGCGCGAATTACAAGACCTCGTGTTCCGCGCTTACGTGCGCCACGTGATGCTGTTCGCGACGTTCCCTACCACGTCGCGCAGGAAATGCGCTGCACCGGTGCCTTGGACGCAGCGTCAGAGCGACGATCGCATCGTGCTCCTCACCGATGCGAAGACCACAGGTGGCTGAGATGAGTGAGACCGTCCTGGAAGAGCCGCGGACCGCGGAAGTCGGCCGACCAAGCGCGAGTGCGAGCACGGCGACAACAGCCGCGCCTGGCGCGAGCCGGAAGCGGATTGTGATCGTCGGCGCCGGATTTGCCGGCATCGCCGCGGCGCGCGCCTTGAAAAAATCCGACGCGGACGTCGTGCTGATCGACCGGCGCAACCATCATATTTTTCAGCCGCTGCTTTATCAGGTGGCGACGGCTGTGCTTGCGCCGTCCGACATCGCCGCGCCGATCCGGCAGCTCGCCGAAAAGCAGAGCAATGTCACCGTTTTGCTCGGCGAGGTGACTGGCGTCGACGTGGAGGCCAGATCGGTCGATGCGCTGTGCCCCGGCGTCGGCATTCGCCAGATTGAGTTCGACTACCTGGTCATCGCGGCGGGAATGCAGCCGAGCTATTTTGGCCATGACGAATTCGCGAAGTATGCGCCTGGCCTCAAGACTCTGAGCGACGCCGAGACCATCAGGGCAAAAATCCTGAGCGCTTACGAATTCGCGGCCACGACGGATGACGAGAATGAGCGCGCGCGCCAGATGACGTTCGTGCTGGTCGGCGCGGGTCCCACCGGGGTGGAGCTGGCAGCATCGATGGCGCAATTGGCGGCCGTCACCCTCCGCGGAGAGTTCCGGCGAATTGATCCGGCGAAGAACGCGATCATTCTGATCGAAGGCGGCAAACGGGTTCTTCCGACGTTCGCCGAGCGCCTGGCCAACAGGGCAGCGCGGCGGCTCGAAAAACTCGGCGTCAAGATCATGACCGGAGTCAGGGTCGAGACGGTCGACGAGAACGGTGTCGTCGCGTCCGGGCAAAGAATTCCGAGCGCCACGGTGCTATGGACCGCAGGCGTCGCGCCATCACCGCTCTTGAAGCTGCTCGGTACACAGACAGATCGGGCGGGCAGGGTATCGGTTGGCCCATACCTGAATGTACAGGACATCCACCGTGTGTACGTCGTCGGCGACGCGGCATCCGTGATGAGCGATGGTCGACCGGTGCCTGGCGTGGCGCAGGCGGCGATCCAGCAGGGACGCTATGTCGGACGGGTGATCGCGCAACAGCTCGAGGGACGGCTGCCGAAACGCCCGTTCCGATATTTCGACAAGGGCAGCATGGCGGTTGTCGGCAAGAATTTCGCGGTCCTCGAGAGCGGCCACTTAAAGATGAGCGGGTTTCTCACCTGGCTCGTCTGGGTATTCCTGCACGTGATGTCGCTGCCGCAGCTGCAGAACCGGTTGCGCGTGCAGAGCCAGTGGCTGTGGTCCTATTTTTCCGGCCAGCGCAGCGCGCGATTGATCCCGGAGCCGCCGCGGGGCGAAACCGGTAAGCCTGTCCGTTGAGGCGAGGCTTGCGTCATGAATCCCGTCTACCTTTCTGCTCTCGCAGCATTGGCGGGATCGGCGATCGGCGGGCTGACGTCGCTCGCGTCAGCGTGGCTTACGCAGAACCATCAAGATCGTGCCAAGCGAGTTTTGCAGGACAAGACCAGACGGCAAAAGCTGTACAAGCAGTTCATCGATGAGGCAGCGAACCTCTACGCCGACGCCCTTGTACACGACGAGGCGGAGATTTCGGCGCTGGTCAGCGCCTACGCCCTGATCAGCCAAATGCGCGTCGTGTCGAGCTCCGCCGTGGTCGAGAAGGCGGAAGCGGTCGTTCGAACGATTGTCGAGACGTACTTCGCACCGAACAAGACGTTTCCCGAGCTGCGAAACTTGATTGAGAGCCACGCGTTAGACCCGTTGCGTGACTTCAGCGAGGAATGCCGCGCCGAGCTGAGCACGCTCGGTGTCGCGCAGCGCTGAGCGCAACGAGGCGAGCTGCGCGAGCCGGCCAGGGCGGCCACGGATTCCGAAAAACAGCTGCGGTCGTCCTCCGCATCCCCCGCCGGCGTGGCGCGCGTTCCCCCGTTCGGGGGATCGTGTCACGGGCGGGTGTTGCGACATCAATGCCTGACGAGAAAGGACATTGAGCATGAGGACTATACCGATTGCCGTCGCGCGCCCGCCGCTGTCGGCATGGTATCGCGCCACCGGGCGGCTTGCCGATTTCGTCACGCTGATGAAGCCGCGCGTGATGCTGCTTGCGGTGTTCACTGCCCTGGTCGGGCTGATGATCGCGCCCAGCCACCGCGATCCGTTGATGGCGGCCGTTGCCATTCTCGCCATCGCCGCGGGCGCCGGCGCCGCCGGCGTGCTCAACATGTGGTATGACGCCGATATCGATGCCGTCATGACGCGCACCGCGCGGCGCCCGATTCCCCGCAACAAAGTTACGCGTGCCGAGGCGTTTGCCTTCGGACTTGCACTCGCCGCCGGCGCCGTCGTGGTTCTTGCGCTCGCGGCCAATGTCAAGGCGGCGGCGCTGCTCGCCTTCACGATCTTCTTCTACGTCGCGGTCTACACGGCGTGGCTCAAGCGCAGCACGCCGCACAACATCGTCATCGGCGGCGCCGCCGGCGCGCTGCCCCCGGTGATCGGCTGGGCAGCGGCGACCGGAAGCATCGGCCTCGAGCCGCTCGCATTGTTCCTGATCGTCTTTCTGTGGACGCCGCCGCACTTCTGGGCGCTGTCGCTCAATCATGCCGACGACTATGCGCGTGCCGGCGTGCCGATGCTGCCGGTCGTGGCCGGAAGAACCGCAACGACGCGGCAGATCCTCATCTATAGCGTTCTTCTCCTCCCGGCTTCGGTGCTGCCATGGGCGCTCGGGTTTGCCGGCACGATCTATCTCGCGACCGCCGCCGTCTGTGGGGCAATCTTCATCGTGCTCGCCGTCCAACTGAGCCGGAGCGGCGCGGCAGACCGGCGTCCCGGGTGGCGCCTGTTCGCGTTCTCCATCTCCTACTTGTTCCTGTTATTTGCGGCGCTGCTGGTGGACCACGGCAGCGGCGCCTCCGCGCGCGCGCTCTGGCCGTGCGGGGCCTGACATGCGCACCAGCGTCCTCGCCATTGTCCTGATCGGTGCCGCGGCGCTCGGCGGCTGTACCGAAGGCGTCCTCGATCCGAAAGGGCCGATTGCCGGCGCCGAACGGGAAATCCTATTCAACTCGCTCGGGATCATGCTGGCGATCGTCATCCCGACCATCCTCGCGACGCTCGGCGTCGCGTATTGGTTCCGTGCGTCGAACCAGCGCGCGCACTACATGCCGGAGTTCACCTATTCGGGCCGGCTCGAGATTCTTGTCTGGGCGATCCCGGCCATGACGGTGCTGCTGGTCGGCGGCGTCGCATGGGTGGGCTCGCACGATCTCGATCCGCGCAAGGCGCTTACCGCCACGGTGAAGCCGGTGAGCGTTCAGGTCGTCGCGCTCGATTGGAAATGGCTGTTCATCTATCCCGACCAGGGGATCGCGAGCGTCAATCACTTGACCATTCCCGCCGGCACGCCGGTCAGCTTCGAGCTGACGTCCGCGGGCGTGATGAACAGCTTTTTCGTGCCGCAGCTCGGCAGCCAGATCTACACCATGTCCGGGATGGCGACGCACCTGCAGCTGCAGGCCGCTCATCCCGGAGTATACCGGGGACTGTCGGCGCAGTTCAGCGGCGAGGGCTTTGCCGATATGCGCTTCACCGTCGAGGCGGTGCCGCCCCAGCAGTTCGACCAGTGGGTGACGGCCGCTCGCAACGGCGCTCGCCTGCTTGACGAGAAGGCTTATGCGGATCTCGCCAAGCCGAGCCAAGCCGTTGCGCCTTTCACCTATCGCGCGGTCGCCCCCGGTCTGTTCAGCACCATCGTGAGCGCCGGGCTGTCGCCCGGCGATCAATCACTGTGCAGTCTTCCTGCGTCACAGAGGGCAGAGCAATGACTCTCCTTGGCAAGCTCGGCTGGGACGCGATCCCGTTCGACCAGCCGATCGTAATGGCGGCAACCGCCGGCATGATCGGCGCCATCGTGCTGATTCTCGGTTGGGTCACGCTCAAGGGATACGTGCCTTACCTGTGGCGCGAGTGGATCACGTCCGTCGATCACAAGCGCATCGGCGTCATGTACATCGCGCTGGCGTTGCTCATGCTGCTCCGCGGCTTCGCCGACGCCATCATGATGCGTTCGCAGCAGGCGCTCGCGGCTGGCGGCGCGCAGGGATATCTGCCGCCCGAGCATTTCGACCAGATCTTCTCGGCGCACGGCACGATCATGATCTTCTTCATGGCGATGCCGTTCGTGATTGGGCTCATGAATTTCGTCGTGCCGCTGCAACTCGGCGTGCGCGACATGGCCTTCCCGACATTGAACTCGGTAGCGTTGGGGCTGACCGCGTCCGGCATCCTCTTGACCAACATCTCGCTAGCGGTTGGCGAATTCGCAAAGACGGGCTGGGTCGCCTATCCGCCGCTGAGCGAGCTCCAATTCTCGCCCGGAGTCGGCGTCGACTATTATCTCTGGGCGCTGCAAATCTCCGGCATCGGTACATTGCTGACCGGCATAAATTTCGTCACCACGATCCTGAAAACGCGGGCGCCGGGCATGGGCTACATGCGCATGCCGGTGTTCTGCTGGACAGCGCTCGCCTCGAACCTGCTCATGGTCGCGGCGTTTCCGGTCCTGACAGCAACCTTCGCGATGCTGCTGCTCGACCGCTATCTCGGCTTTCACTTCTTTTCGGTCGACGCCCAAGGCAATCCGATGATGTATGTGAACCTCTTCTGGGTCTGGGGTCACCCGGAGGTCTACATCCTCATCCTGCCCGCGTTCGGCGTCTTCTCGGAGGTGATATCGACTTTTTCCGGCAAGCCGCTGTTCGGCTACCGTTCGATGGTCGCCGCCACCATGGTGATCTGCGTTCTCTCCTTCCTGGTCTGGCTGCATCATTTCTTCACGATGGGCGCCAGCGCGAACGTCAACGGCTTCTTCGGGGTGATGACAATGATCATCGCGGTGCCGACCGGCGTCAAAGTCTTCAACTGGCTGTTCACGATGTACGGCGGCCGCGTTCGCTTCACAGTGCCGGTGCTGTGGTCGATCGGGTTCATGGTGACGTTCGTAATCGGCGGCATGACCGGCGTGCTCATGGCCGTGCCGCCGGCCGATTTCCAGCTGCACAACAGTTTGTTTCTGGTCGCGCATTTCCACAACGTCATCATCGGCGGCGTCGTGTTCGGCGTGCTGGCCGGCTTCAATTACTGGTTCCCCAAAGCGTTCGGCTTTATGCTCGACGAACGCTGGGGTAGGCGCGCGTTCTGGTGCTGGCTCATCGGCTTCTATCTCGCGTTCATGCCGCTCTACGTCTTGGGCCTGTTGGGCATGACCCGGCGGATGCAGCACTATGATAATGTCAGCTGGCAGCCGTGGCTCGTGCTGGCCGCGATTGGCGCTGCCGTCATTTTCGCTGGTGTCATCTGCCAGATCGTCCAGCTCGTCGTGTCGATCCGCAACCGCGCGGAGCTTCGCGACGTGACCGGCGACCCTTGGAACGGCCGCACGCTTGAATGGTCGACCGCATCGCCGCCGCCGGCCTGGAATTTCGCGGTCCTGCCGCGTGTCGGCGAGCGGGACACTTACTGGAGCGGCAAGCAGCGCGCGCGCACCACGCAAGGCGAGCCAGCGCGGACGCGCACGTATGAGCCGATTGAAGTACCGAAGAACAGCCCGATCGGCGTCGTCAATGCGTTCTTCGCCGTCGTCATCGGCTTTGCGCTGATCTGGCACATCTGGTGGCTGGCGGCCGCGGGTCTCCTGGGGGCGTTTGTGGCGATCCTCGTGTTCGCATTCCGCGACGAGGAGGAGGTCGAGATACCGGCCGCCTTGATTGCCTCGTTCGACCGCCGTCACCAAGCGGAGGCCGCGCTATGAACGTCTCGGTTGCCATTGACGAGACGCGACCCGACGTCGTGCCCGCCGCCAGCGAGGCGGGCCCCGCGCCGAAGCGGATAGTGGTTGCCTACGGCTTCTGGGTCTTCCTCTTGAGCGACATCGTGATGTTCGCGGCGCTCTTTGCCGCCTACGCGGTGCTCGTGCATGCCACCGCGGGCGGTCCGTCCGGTGCGCAGCTGTTCAATCAAGTCAGCGTCGCGATCGAGACCGCTTGTCTTCTCGCCTCGAGCTACACTTGCGGACTGATGGCGCTGGCAATTACGTCTCGGAACCGTGCCGGTACTTACCTCGGTGCTGTCGTCACTTTCGCGCTGGGCGCCGCGTTCCTCGCTCTCGAGCTCCGCGAGTTCGCCGGCATGATCGCGATCGGGGCGACCCCGCAACGCAGTGCGTTTTTGTCCGCCTTTTTCACCCTCGTCGGCTGCCATGGGCTGCACGTCACCGCCGGGCTGATCTGGCTGACCGTGATGATGGCGCAGGTCGCAGTCAAGGGCTTCCGAGCCAACGTACAGCGCCGCCTGCTGTGCTTTTCCCTGTTCTGGCACGCGCTCGACATCGTCTGGGTCGGGCTCTTTACGGTCGTCTATCTGATGGGAGTGAGCCCGTGAGCGAAGGACCCCACAATCACGCACCGGGAGACAGCGCGAGCCTCAGAGAGGAAGACTGGTCGGCCTCCGGCGTGCTCGTCTACAGCATCGGATTGCTGCTCGCTGTGATCCTCACGGCGACGTCCTTCTGGGTCGCCAATACGTCGCTGCTCTGGGCGCCCGGCATCCCGCTCGGGCTCGCCGTGCTCGCCATCGCCCAGATGGGCGTTCACCTCGTCTTCTTCCTGCACATCACCACCGGACCGGACAATACCAACAACGTGCTGGCTCTCGCATTCGGTGTGCTCATCGTCTTCCTGGTGATCGCCGGGTCGCTGTGGATCATGAGCAGCTTGAATGATGGCATGATGTAGTCACCCTCATTGGTGAATTGGGATATACTCGCCGCGCCGTCGTTCGGGACATGACGGTATGTGCGGATCGCGGAGGTGCACCATGGATGTGCAGACGCCTAAACCGCAGGGGCAAGGCGCGCCGGCGTCGTTGAACGAACCGGCGCAGATGCGCGAAGGTCCCAAACCGGCCCCATCGCCGTCCACGCGGGTTCCGGCGATTATCGTCGGCGTGGTCATCGCCGTCATCGGCGCGCTTTCGATCTGGTATCTGGTGCGGCCCGCACCGCTTTTGGTTCAAGGTGAGGTTGACGCGACGCGATTAGACATCGCCGCGCGGGTCGACGGACGCGTCGGCGAGATCCCGGTCGAACGCGGTCAGGATGTCGCCGCGGGCGCCGTGCTGGTCAAGATCGACAACCCCGAGACGATTGCCAAGCACGCACAATCGGCCGCCGCGCGGGTCGTCGCGCAAGCCCAGTTGGCGAACATCCGCGCCGGCACGCGCGCCGAGGTCATCGCCGCGCGCAAGGCCGCGCAGGAGAGGGCGGAAGCCAACGTCGTGCTGGCGCAGAAGACCTTCGAACGCCAGCGCCAGCTGGCCGAACACGGCAATGCGCCGCAGGCGCGGCTCGACCAGGCGACGGACTCGCTGCACGAGAGCGAGCGCGCGTTCGACCAGGCAAAGTCCGCCTACGAGCAGGCCGTCAACGGCTACACGCGAGAGGAGCACGAGATTGCCGAAGCGAATGTCGGCAAGGCCGTCGCCGACATCGCGGCGGTCGAATCCATCATCGATCAGATGACCGTCTATGCACCGGTCGCCTCTCAGGTCTATCAGCGCAATGTCGAACCGGGCGAATACGTGTCGCCCGGCGTACCGCTGGTCACTCTGATCGATCTCGGCGACATGTGGATCCATTTCGATCTGCGTGAGGATTTGGTCAAGACCCTGAAAGTCGGCGACCGTTTCGGCGTGCGTATCCCGGCGCTCGCGGACCGCCGCATCATCGTCGAGGTCAAGCTGATCGCCACCAAGGGCGAATACGCGAGCTGGCGCGCGACGCGCGCGACCGGCGATTTTGACCTGCGGACCTTCTCGATCCGCGCCTATCCCGTGGAGAAGGTGCCGGAGCTGCGCCCCGGCATGAGTGCCTATCTGGACTGGCGGACGCGCCAATGAGGCCGCGGGCGAAGCCCGGATTCCTGCTGGTCGCCCGGCGCGAATTGCGCTGGCTGCTGCACGACAGTGTCGCGCTCGTGCTGATCTTCGGCGTGCCGCTGTTCGCCTTCGTGGCGCTCGCCGTTGTGTTCAGCCATCCGGTGATCCGCGGGCTCGGCGTCGTCGTCGTCGATGCGGACCGGTCGGATACGTCGCGCGCGCTCGTCGAGCAGGTCGCCGCGTCGCCCAGTCTGCGCATCGCCGCACGCGCCGGCGATCTTGCGGCGGCCGCCAGTGCGATACGGTCGGGCGAGGCCATCGCCGCAGTCTATATCCCCGCCAATTTTGAGCGCGATGTGAAGGCCGAACGCCGCCCGCAGGTCGTCGCCTTTTATAACCAGCAGTACCTCACCGCCGCCGGCATCGTGTCATCGGGCCTCAGCGACAGTCTCGCGGCCGCGGCCGCGCGTGCGGCACCTGCGGCTCAGGCGGCGCCGAAAGCGGCGCGCGTCGGTTCGCTCGTCGCCGAGACGATCGTCCTGGTCAATCCGCAGAAGAACTACGCGCAGTTCCTGCTGCGCACTTTGCTGCCGATGATCATTCACGTGGTGATCGCGCTCGCCGGCGGGTATGCGGTCGGCTCCGAGTTCCGGCGGCGCAGCATGCGGACGTGGCTCGCCTGCGCGGGCGGCAATCCCGTTGTCGCGCTCGCCGGCAAGCTCGCGCCGCTGTTTGCGATCTTCTTCCTGATCATGCTGGCGGAGCCGCTGGTTCTGGAGGGGCTGCTGGACATCCAGTTCAAAGGCGACGTGCCGATGATGATTGCCGCCGCGTCGCTCCTCATCATCGCCTACCTGGCATTGGCTGCGTTATTGCAACTTCTGCTCGGCGACCTGCCGAGCGGGCTGGGATTGACCGGCATCGTTGTGTCGCCGGCGTTCGGCTATGCCGGCGTCGGATTTCCGATCCTTGGGATGAACGCGTTCGCTCAGGCCTGGAGCGCCATCCTGCCGGTGCGCTGGTACATGGCGGTGTTGCTCGGGCAGGCGGCGCACGGCTTGCCGGTGTCGGATTCCGCCAAGCCGTTTGCCGTGCTTGCTGCGCTCGCCGCGCTCTACGTGGTGCTGGCGCTGCTGCGGCTGCGCGCGGTCGCCGGACGCCTGAGCCGCACACCGGCGGCTGCGAATGAAGTGGCGCTCCCCGCCGACCGGCCCGGCGTCGCCGGCGCTTTTGCCGGCGAATGGCGGCGCGTGCTCGCGATCCGCGGCGCGTTCATCGTTCTGATCGGCGCGCCGCTGATCTACGGCGTCTATTACCCGCAGCCCTATCTCAACCAGATTCTGCGCAAGCTGCCGATCGTGGTCGTCGATGCCGATCAGA
Source organism: Pseudolabrys sp. (assembly GCA_036264375.1). Classification (GTDB taxonomy): domain Bacteria; phylum Pseudomonadota; class Alphaproteobacteria; order Rhizobiales; family Xanthobacteraceae; genus Pseudolabrys. The sequence goes on along the minus strand of DATARB010000040.1, from coordinate 32,708 downwards.
CCGAACTCGCCCGCCGTATCGTCGAGACGCTCGACGCAAGCGGCGCCGTCAGCGTCGTGGCCCGCGCCCGCACGCTCGCTGACGCGAGCGCGTTCATCGATCGCGGTGACGCGTTCGCCGCTGTCGGCATTCCGCCCGGCACCGAGCGCGATGTGCTCAAAGGCATTACTGCTCATATTCCGATCTACGCCGACGCGACCTATCTGTTCATCTTCCGGTCGATGTCGAGTGGCATTTCCACCGCGATCGGCACGCTGTCGGCCGAACTTGCAGCCGGCGGTGCGCGCCCCGACGGCAGCCTCGCCAAGGCAAGCCTCGCATCCTCGAGCCCGGGCGATGTCCTGTTGCAGCCGATCTTCAATCCCGTCGGCGGCTACGCGAGTTACATCGTCCCGGCGGCGTTCCTGCTGATCCTGCAGCAGACACTGCTGATCGGGGCGGCGCTGCTGACCGGCGTGGCGCTCGCGCAGGGCACAGGCCGCGCATTGGCCAGCGTGTTCGGACGCGGGATCGCGCACCTGACGATCTATTTGCCGAGCCTGGCGCTCTATCTCATCGTGCTGCCGCACGTCTACGGCTTCTCGACGCTCGGCAATCCGCTGCAATTGCTCGCGCTGGGATCGGTTTTCCTCTTGGCGACGAGCTTCATGGGCCAGGCCGTGGGGGCATGGTTCAAACGCCCGGAGACGCCAACGCTCATCTTTCTCGGCACCAGCCTGCCGCAGTTCTTCATGATCGGCTTCGCCTGGCCCCGCGAGGCAATTCCCCCTGCGGCGCTCGCCGCAGGCCAGGTTTTCCCGGTCAATTTCGCCGTCAACGGCATCGTCCGCGTCAACCAGCTCGGCGCGAGCCTTGCGGAGGTGGCGCAGGATTGGCGCGGGCTCTGGTTGCTGACCGCGGTCTATTTCGTGCTGGCGGTGGTTTCAGTGGTTGTCGTCAGGCGGAGGCTAAGTCATGCTTAAGGCCAGATACGCTGTCGTCGCTGCGCTCGTCCTCGTCGTAGGGGCCGCCGGCTTCTATCTGCTGCGGCGCGGCGCGACGGCGGAGCCGATCGTCGGCGTCGTACGCACGACCGAAATTCGCATCGCGCCCGAGGTCGGCGGCCAACTCGCCGCCATCAAGGTCGAGCCCGGCGCGCGTGTGCACGCGGGCGATGTGGTCGCCGAGCTTTCGGCCATCGAGCTGACCGCGTCGGTCGGTCAAGCACGTGCCGAGCTCGCCGCCGCGAAAGCCTCGCGCGATAACGTCTATGCTGGCGTGCGTGCGGAACAGGTCGCCTCGCTCGCGGCGGAGATTTCCAAAGCGAAAGCGCGGCTCGAGTACGCGCAAGTGCAACTGACCCGCGCGAGCACGCTCGCGAGCAGCGATTTCGGCACGCAGCAGACGCTCGACCAGGCCCAGAGCGATCTCGCGAATGCGCGCGCCGACGTCGCCGAGGCGGAAGCAAACCACGACGCCGCGGTCGCCGGACCGACGGCCGAGGAGCGGGCGATCGCGGATGCCCAGGTCCAGGCCGCGGCCACGGCGCTTGCGGTGCTCGAGCGTCGGCTCGACAAGACGATCCTGCGCGCGCCGGCCGACGGCGTCGTCAGCCTCATCGTCGCCGAGATCGGCGAGAACGTCCACGCCGGCCAGCCGGTGCTTGTGATCGCGGCGAGCCGCCAGCAGTTTCTGTCGTTCAATGCCCGCGAGGACCTGCTGAATGGGCTTACGGTCGGAGCGAAGGTCGATGTGCGCCGGTCGGGCGCGGCCGAAGCGACGCCGGCGCTGGTCACCGAACTGCGCCCGCTCGGCGTGTTCGCGACCTGGCAGGCGGAGCGCGCGGTCGGCGATCACGACCGCAATACGTTACGCCTGCGGCTTGATCCGCAAGGTGAAGTGACCGGGTTCGAGCCCGGCATGACCGTCTGGCTCAATCGCTGAGCGACATCTGTTGATGGTCGTCGATCCGACCAACGACGCGATGCCGTGAGTCAGAGGGCCACTTACGAACCTGCTTATATACTCGTGAGCGTGCTGGGGACTTGAAGCCAGGACCCTGTTTATTAAAAGTCAGCGCTTCAGAAGCCAAAGCGGCAGGTTGACTGCGGCGGCCTTTGATCGACCGCGAAGCATGGAAAGAAGATGGGCTCTGATGACGACACTGTTCCTGTTCGACGGACCTGAGCAGGCGAAACACATGATCCTGCTCGCACACGGAGCCGGCGCCCCGATGGATTCCGCGGCGATGACGGCGACGGCGAAAATCCTGGCGACAGCGGGCTTCCGCGTCGCCCGCTTTGAGTTCGCCTACATGGCCGGCCGTCGGAGTTCGGCTGGCCGAAAGCCGCCACCGCGTGCGGAGAGGCTCGGACCGGAATACATCGCTGCGATCGATGCACTTGATGCAAAAGGACCGCTCATCATCGGTGGTAAGTCGATGGGCGGGCGCGTCGCGAGCATGGTTGCCGATGGGCTTCACGCCTCCGGCCGCATCATCGGCGTGCTGTGCCTTGGCTATCCCTTTCATCCGGTCGGCAAGCCCGACCAGTTGCGCACGGCCCATCTCGCTGAGTTGAAAACGCCGACACTCATCGTGCAAGGGACGCGAGACATGTTCGGCACTCGCGAGGAGGTGGCGACCTACACGCTGTCGAAAAACATCGAGATCCGATGGCTGGAAGACGGTGATCACGATCTCAAGCCGCGAAAGAGCGTATCGGGTTTCTCAGCGGCGGATCACCTGAGGACATTAGGCGAAACGGCCTCAGCCTGGGTCAAAACGATCCCCGGTTAGGGTCGCCCGCGAAAGAAAAAGGCCGGTCAGTGTCTATTCATCAGCATGCATCGGCTGACGATGGCGCGCAGCGAGCGCGCGGCGTCGCACTGCGATACCGGCAATCCGACGCTTGCTCTGGCGTCTAGATTCTATAGCCCTGCCGTCATAGAATTCTGTCTGCCGAGAGGCGGTTACAACCCAGTTGGCCTTCGCGAGTCCCCACGGTGCTCGCTCATTGTTCGGACACACCGCGGGTGAGTGCCCTCGTGCGGCTGCGCAGCTATCGGGTTTCGCTCGTGCTCATGACGGCGCTGCCGCTCGCTTCGCGGCCCGCGCCCGCGTCTGGTGCATTGCAATCCGATTGCATCAGCGACACGCAATGAAGGGGAACTCTCATGTCTGGAACATCGCCGACGCGACGAGACGTTCTTGCCACCTCAGCGGCCGTGGGGGCCGTCAGTCTCTTGTCTGAGCGCGTTGCTGCTCAAGACAACACAATTCGGCTCTTCAAGATCAACGTTCCGGAGGAGCAGCTCGTCGATCTCCGCCGGCGTATCGCCGCCACCCGCTGGCCGGACAAGGAAACGGTGACGGATCCATCGCAAGGCGTTCAGCTCGTGACGGTTCAGCAACTCGCGCGCTATTGGGCTGCAGAGCACGATTGGCGCAAGTGCGAGGCGAAGCTGAACGCGCTACCGCAATTCACCACCGAGATCGACGGGCTCGACATTCATTTCATTCACGTTCGTTCGCAAAACGACAACGCGTTGCCGATGATCGTCACGCACGGGTGGCCCGGCTCGATCATCGAACAGACGAAGATCATCGATCCGCTCACCAATCCCACGGCACACGGCGCAAGCGCAGCAGATGCCTTCGACGTCGTCGTTCCGTCGTTGCCCGGCTACGGGTTCTCCGGCAAGCCCACGGCGCCCGGGTGGACCCCCGTGACCATCGCGCGCGCATGGGCGACGCTGATGCAGCGCCTCGGCTACACGAAGTATGTGGCGCAGGGCGGCGATTGGGGAAACGCCGTCTCGGAGGTGATGGCCCTGCAGCAGCCGCCGGGATTGCTCGGCATTCACACCAACATGGCGGCCACGGTTCCGCTCGAGGTTTCGAAAGCGCTTTCGGTTGGCGGCCCGCCGCCCGCCGCCCTCTCGGCCGATGAAAAACATGCGTGGGACCAGCTCGATGACTTCTACAAACACGGTCTCGGCTATGCCCAAGAAATGTCGAACCGGCCACAGACGCTCTACGGCATCGCGGATTCACCGGTCGGCCTCGCGGCGTGGATGCTGGATCACGACATCCGCAGTTATGGGATGATCGCGCGCGTCTTCGATGGAAAGCCGGAGGGGCTGACGCGAGACGACGTCCTCGACAACGTCACGCTCTACTGGCTGACGAACACCGCGATCTCCTCGGCGCGCCTTTACTGGGACACCACACAGATATCGACCGGAGGAGGCTTCTTCGACGTGAGAGGCGTCAATCTCCCGGTCGCCGTGAGCGCCTTCCCCGACGAGATCTATGCGACGCCGAAAAGTTGGGCAGAGAAGGCGTATCCGAAGCTCATCCATTACAACAGGCTCGATAAAGGCGGTCACTTCGCGGCCTGGGAACAGCCGCAGCTCTTTGTCGAGGAAGTTCGCGCGGGCTTTAGACCCCTGCGCAAATCGATCTGATCGCGCCACTTCGCACATCCGATCCGTCGCGTTTCTTTGGAATGCGCGCAATGACGGAGAGCATCATGTCTGCGACATCGCAAATGCGGCGGGCGTTTCTGGCCATCGCAGCGGCCGCGAGTATGGTCACTTTCCTCCCCGGGCAACGTGCTGCGGCGGCTGACGGCAACGAGATTCGTCCCTTCCGCGTCTCCATTCCCGAGGAGCAACTCGCCGATCTCCGCCGCCGCATCGCCGCGACGCGATGGCCCGACCGGGAGACCGTCGATGACCAGTCGCAGGGTATACAACTCGCAAAACTCCAAGCGTTGGTGCGCTATTGGGGAACGGACTACGACTGGCGAAAGGCCGAGGCCAAGCTCAACGCCCTGCCTCAATATATGACGACAATCGATGGCGTGGACATCCACTTCATCCACGTCCGTTCGCGTCATCCGAACGCCATGCCGCTGATCATGACACATGGCTGGCCCGGCTCGGTGTTCGAGTTGCTCAAGACCGTCGATCCGCTCACCGACCCCACGGCTCATGGTGGACGCGCGGAAGACGCCTTCGACCTGGTCATGCCTTCGATGCCCGGCTACGGCTTCTCCGGCAAGCCGACCGGCCCCGGATGGGGCCCCGACCGCATCGCGCGAGCCTGGGCGGAACTGATGAAGCGCCTCGGATACACCCGCTACGTCGCGCAGGGCGGCGACTGGGGCTCCCCCGTCTCCAGCGCGATGGCGCGCCAGGCGCCGCCTGGCCTCAAGGGCATCCACATCAACTTGCCGGCGACGGTGCCGGCGGAGATCGCCAAGGCGCTCAACGACGGCGGGCCCGCGCCGGCGGGACTCTCCGAGAAGGAACGCGCGGCGTTCGATGAGCTCAGCGCGGCCGCGAAAATGGGGAACCGGTCATACGCCGCGATCATGGGAACCCGGCCGCAGACGATCGGCTACGCCCTTGCGGATTCCCCGGCCGGGCTCGCGGCGTGGATGCTCGGGCATCCAGGCTTTTCGGCGTGGACCTACAACAGCAGCGATCCCGAAAAGTCCCCAGACGAGGTGCTGGACGACATGTCGCTGTACTGGCTGACGAACAGCGGGACGTCGTCGGGGCGGCTGTACTGGGAGTACGCCGGACGCAGTCCTGTTTTTGCGGGCCCGGAGATGACGTCCGAGATCGCGCTTCCGGTCGCCATCACTGTTTTCCCAGGGGAGAGCTATCAAGCTCCTGAGACATGGGCCCGGCGCGCCTATCGCAACCTGATCTACTTCCACGAGGTCGACAAAGGCGGTCACTTCGCGGCCTGGGAACAGCCGGAGCTCTTCAGCGCCGAACTGCGAGCCGCATTCAGACCGCTGCGCTGATCGTGGCTCGTCTGTCTGATGTGGGGATTGCTCGTGATGACGCTGCCGCCTGCAACGAATCGTTGGAGAGAGGGCCATGGTGAAAGCGACATATGACCACCGGCTCGCCGCGCTTCTGGTGGTCGATCCGTACAACGATTTCATCTCCGAGGGCGGCAAGATCTGGAATCGCATTCGGGCTGTTGCAGAAGCGAACAACTGCGTTCCTCATATGTTGCAGGTCCTCAAGGCCGCGCGGAAGGCGAAGCTTCGGGTCTTCTATGCGATGCATCATCGCTACCGTCCGGGCGATTACGAGACTTGGACGTACATTGCGCCCATTCAGAAGGCCGCATGGAAGAACAAGAGCTTCGAATATGGCACGTGGGGTGGCGAGATCCGTCACGAGTTCGAGCCCGAGCCGGGTGAGATTGTCGCCACGGAGCATTGGTGTTCCAGCGGCTTCGCTAACACAGATCTGGATTTGCAGCTCAAAAAACACGCCATCCATCAGCTCATCGTCATCGGACTCATAGCGCATACCTGCATCGAAGCGACGGTTCGCTATGCCGCCGAGCTCGGCTACGACGTCACGGTCGTAAGGGACGCGACGGCGGATTACTCGGGTGAGATGATGCACGCCGCGCTCGACATCAACATGCCGAATTACGCCAGTGCCATTGTGACCACGAATGAAATCGTCGACTTGATCTCGCCTGTCCAGGCCTTGGGAGTCAGTGCGCAGTCGTCTTGAAAGGGGTGTGTCGATGAAGACAAACACGCTCTTGGCCGCCGCGGTACTCGCGACCGCAATCGGGGCTCCGATTGGCGGCTTTGTCGAGGAAACGAAGGGGCAGTTGATGACATCGACAGGGGTACGGGTTCCGTTCCTTCACGGGTTCCCCACGGATCAGAATGCCAGCCAAGCCGAGTTGGCTTCTCTTGCGCGCGCGAACGAATGGCTGAATTCGCCGCCCCTGGCGCCGTCGGCGCTACGCGGAAAAGTCGTCCTGATCGATTTCTGGACCTACACCTGCATCAATTGGCGGCGCACACTTCCCTATGTCCGCGCCTGGGCCGAGAAATACAGTGGTCAGGGACTGGTGGTGATCGGCGTCCACGCGCCGGAGTTCTCGTTTGAGAAAAACCTAAACAACGTTCGCTGGGCCGTGAAAGATATGCAGATCGGTTATCCGGTCGCAGTCGACAACGACTATGCCATATGGCGCGCGTTCAACAACCAGTACTGGCCGGCGCTGTATTTCATCGATGCGCAGGGGCGTGTTCGCCATCAATATTTTGGCGAAGGCTCATACGAACAGTCGGAAATGATCATTCAGGAACTGCTCCGAGAGGCCGGAGCCGCCGGGGTCAGCCGTGAGCCGGTCAAGGCCGATGGCCCCGGTCTCGAGGCTGCCGCCGATTGGGGCAGCCTTCGATCGCCGGAAAATTATGTCGGGTTTGAACGCACGGAGAACTTTGCGTCTCCTGGCGGGGCGGCGTTGGACAAGCCTCGCATGTATGAACGGCCGGCGCGGCTGCGTTTGAATGAGTGGGCGCTATCCGGCAATTGGACAATGAAGAAGGATACGGCCGTGCTGAACAAAGCCAATGGGCGCATCGCGTACCGGTTTCACGCCCGCGATCTTCATCTCGTCATGGGACCGGCAGCGCGCGACACGTCCGTGCGATTTCGCGTGCTGATCGACGGACAGCCGCCGGGCGCCGCCCACGGAACTGACGTTGACGATCAAGGCAACGGCACGGTTAGCGAACAGCGGCTGTATCAACTGATCCGGCAACAAAAGCCCATCGCCGACCGACAGTTCGAGATCGAGTTTCTCGATCCGGGCGTGGAAGCGTTTGCGTTCACGTTCGGTTGATGACCGCCGGCAAAATTCTGAGAGACACCTGGCAGCCGTCTGCATTTTTGCCGCAAGCCTCGGCAACAACGCCAATCCCGAACAAGGCGTGTTTATCGCGCGCGCGATATGAAGCACGCCCCAAGCACGCCGGATAATCGGCGCGCATGAGAATTCAGCGAGGCCTCCAGTGCAAAGTTCCGATCGTCTTCATCCGCCGATGTCGCGGCGGCGCCTGCTTGGCGCAGCGGGCGCCGGGAGTCTCGCCCTGTTATCCGCTCCACTGTTGCGGCCGGCCTGGGCGCAGTCCGAGGTCGATCTGCACGCTCCCGGCGGTCCCAGCATGCGGACCGTGACGACGGCGTATCCGCAGAAGGGCCCGATGATCGTGCAGCGGTCGAGCCCGCCCTGGCTCGAAACCCCGTTCGAAGTGTTCGACAAGGGCGTCTTCACGCCGAACGATCAGCACTATGTGAGCTGGCACTGGGCGACCTTCCCGAGCGAGATCGATGTCGGCACATACCGGCTGGCGGTGCGCGGGCATGTAAACCAAACGCTGTCGTTGTCGCTGAACGATCTTCTACACGGAATGCCGCGGGTGGAACTCGCGGCGGTCAGCCAGTGCGCGGGCAACTCGCGCATTTACATGCAGCCTCGCGTTCCGGGCGCCCAATGGGCCAACGGGTCGATGAGCAACGCGCTCTGGGGTGGTGTCCGCTTGAAGGATGTGCTGGACCGCGCCGGCGTGAAGGCGGGGGCGGTGCAGGTGCGGTTCGGAGGCCTGGATGAGCCGGTCATCCCGGAGGCACCGAAATTCCTGAAGTCGATCGACCTCGATCACGCGCGCGACGGCGAGGTCATGATTGCGTTCGCCATGAACGGCGAACAACTGCCCCTGCTGAACGGATTCCCGCTCAAGCTGATCGTGCCTGGCTGGTGCGGGGTCTTTTGGGTGAAGATGCTGAACGACATCGAAGTGCTGGACCAGCCCGACACCAACTATTGGACCTCGACCGCGTACCGCATCCCCGATACGCCGAACGCGACCGTCACGCCGGGGCAGAAGGACGTGAAGCTGGTGCCGGCCACGCGCATGCCGCCCCGATCCTTCGTCACGAACATCCACGCGGGCGACACGCTGCACGCCGGTGCGCCGACTCCGGTGCGTGGGATTGCCTTCGGCGGCGATTGTGGCGTGGCGCGCGTGGACCTGTCGATCGACGGAGGCAAGAGCTGGCAGCCGGCACAACTCGGGAAAGACGAAGGCAAGTACGGCTTCCGCCAGTGGCAGGGGCAATTCACGCTGCCTGCGCGCGGCAATTACGGCGTGATGGTTCGCTGCACCAACAGCAACGGCGTGGCACAGCCCTCGACGCCGATCTGGAACCCCGCAGGCTACATGATCAACACCATCGAGACGACCCACGTGGTTGCAGCCTGATGAGGACCGGACACATGCCACGCATTCTGCTCGCGGCTGCCGCGATCTGCGGCGTCGTTTTGCCCTTGCTTGCCGGCCACGCCGCGCCTTTGACAGAGCTCAAGTCGCTCAAGCTCGACGTGCCGACCAGCGACGCGACGGTCCCGCCTGGCCCGGGCGCGGATGCCGTCAACAACAACTGCCTCGCCTGCCACTCAGCCGATCATCTGATGAGCCAGCCTTCTCTGTCGAAGGATCAGTGGGATGAGGTCGTTCATAAGATGATCACCGCCTACAAGGCCCCGATTTCCCCGAAAGATGCCACCGCGATCGTCGACTACCTGGCCCGGACGAAGGGTACGAAGTAGCTGCGCGCATACGCAAAGCGGCTGAGGCAATGGCCGGGTGACGCGTGCCTGCGGGGGCTGCACGTGGGCCTTCACCACCAGTGTCAGTCGTGTGTGGGTCCCCTGTGGCGCGCTGTTTTAAGTGGTGCGGCAGGATGTATTGCCGGAAATCGTGATTACATAGAGTTCCGGGGGCGCCATAAATAGCCCTTTTCGCCGTTTGGCCCATTTGCCCTCGCGCTCGTTTCCGAGGTTTGCGAGGTATCAGTTTGAAAAAACTGCTTTCACGATTTTTTCCCGGGGCGGCAACGGCGCCGCCATGGGCCGACGAAGAGACCATTCGCGAAGAGCTCTTCAGTATCGAGCGATTGGAGCAGCACGCCGAGAGCCTGGCAGCGGCTCAGTCGGTAAATTCGCTGCCCTCGCGCGGCCGCCCGCTCGCGAAACGGGTTGGCGACAACGATGAAGCCCTTCTTCACGCCTATCGTGTCATCGCCGCGGCAATCCACGACAAACACCCGATAACGCCGGCGGCCGAATGGCTGATCGACAATTTTCATCTCGCGGAAGACCAGATCCGTGAAATCCGCACTGATCTTCCACCGCGCTATTACCATCAGCTTCCAAAGCTGGCGGAAGGTCCCTTTGCCGGCTATCCGCGAATCTTCGAAGTGGCCTGGGCGTTCGTGGCACACACCGATAGCCGCTTTGAAGCGGAGATGCTGCAGCGCTTCGTGACGGCGTATCAGCGCGTGCAGCCGCTGACGATCGGCGAATTATGGGCGCTGGCAATTACGCTTCGTGTCGTTCTCGTCGAGAATCTACGCCGTTTGGCCGATCTCATCGTCGGAAGCCAGGGGGCGCGTGACGCCGCCGATACATTGGCCGATCGGCTGCTCAGCGCGGCGGGCAAGTCTCAGGCGGCGACGGCCTCTGCCGTGCAGCCGTACGAAAATCTTCCGCTGACGCGATCGTTTGCCGTTCAACTCGTGCAGCGTTTGCGTGATGAAGATCCTGCGACGACGCCGGCCTTGTTGTGGCTGGACCGGCGCCTGAACGCGCAGGGCACCAACGCCGATGAGATCGTGCGCGAAGAGCTGCGGCGGCAAGGCGCGGCGAACGTCACCATCCGCAACATCGTCACCAGCATGCGGATCATATCCGAATTGGATTGGCCGGAATTCTTCGAAAGCGTCAGTCTCATCGACCAAGATCTGCGAACGGGAAGCGCATTCGCCGCCATGGATTTCCCGACGCGCGATCGGTATCGCCGCGCTATCGAAGAGCTTGCGCGCGGTTCCGCCCATTCGGAGATCGAAGTTGGCCGGGCAGCGATCGTTGCCGCGAAACGCTTCGAAGCTGGGCCGGCAGGCGGATTGGCTGAGTCCGCGCCCCGGCAGCGGGACCCCGGGTATTATCTAATCGGGCAAGGACGCCGGGCCTTCGAAGCGAAACTCGGTTTTCGGCCTTCGCTGAAAGATTGGCTGGCCCGCGCGAATGCGGAGGCAGGAATTTCCGGCTATCTTGCGGCTGTCGCCGTTGTGGCCGGCCTGCTTCTGGTGCTGACGCTGGTCGCTGTCGCCTTGGCCGGCGCCGCCGGATGGCTTGTCTCGGCGCTTGTCGTTCTGGGGCTGTTTGTTTCCATCGATGCCGCGATCACGCTGGTGAATCGCGTGGCCACCCATCGGTTCGGACCCGCGGCGCTTCCCGGGCTTGAGCTGCGCGATGGCGTGTCGAGCGAATTCCGCACCATCGTCGTCATGCCGACGCTGCTGACGAGCAAGGCGATCATCGATGAACTGATCGAGCGGCTGGAAATTCATTATCTCGCCAGCCCGGACGGTGACATCCGGTTTGCACTGCTGTCGGACTGGCCTGATGCGGCCGCCGAAAACGCTCTCGGCGACGAAGGACTCTTGGGCGCGGCGATCGAGGGCATTGCAGCGCTTAATCGGACTTATGGACCGACCCCCGATGGGCCACGCTTTATCCTGTTCCATCGCCGGCGGGTCTGGAACGAAGGCCAAGGCAAATGGATGGGGTGGGAGCGTAAGCGCGGAAAACTGCATGAGCTAAACCGGCTGCTGCGCGGCGCAACCGACACGACATTCCTGTCGGTGGGGGGTGAAGTGCCGCTGGCGCCGCCGGGCGTGCGCTATGTCATCACCTTGGACACCGACACGCGACTCCCGATCGGCGCGGCAAGGCGCCTGATCGGAAAAATGGCGCACCCGCTGAACCGCCCCAGGCTCGATCCTGTGTCCAGACGCGTCGTCGAAGGCTATGGCGTGCTGCAGCCGCGGGTCACGCCGTCTCTTCCGACCGCGCAGCACGGTTCGACCTTTCAGCGTGTGTTCTCCAGCCCGACCGGCATCGATCCATACGCAGCCGCCGTTTCCGACGTCTATCAGGACCTGTTCGAGGAGGGCTCCTACAGCGGCAAGGGCATTTACGAGGTGGATGCCTTCGAAGCCGCTCTCGCGGGTCGGATCGCGGACAACAGCGTTCTCAGCCACGATCTGTTGGAGGGCATTTTTGCCCGCGCCGGGCTGGTCTCCGATGTCGAGGTCTTCGAAGATTTTCCGTCGCGTTACGACGTGGCCGCCGCCCGCCAGCATCGATGGACGCGTGGCGACTGGCAGTTGCTGCCCTGGCTCGTCGGCAAGGCTTGGCTGTTCGGCGCCTCCGGCCGCGGCGATATTCCACCACTTGGCCGCTGGAAGCTGGCGGACAACCTGCGCCGTACGATTTCAGCTCCGGCAAGCGTCCTCGCGCTCGTGGTCGGGTGGACCCTGCTGCCGCCGGTGGCCGCCTTGATGTGGAGCGGCTTCGTGCTGCTTCCATTCTTGCTGACGGCGATCCTCCCGCTCCTTGCACGGCTCATTCCGCGCGTGCCCGGAACGACGGCCGACAGCCACTTCCGTGCGTTTCGTCAGGAACTCAGGGTTGCCTCGTTGCAGTTCGGCCTGCAGGTGGCCCTGCTTGCGCACCAGGCTTGGCTGATGGCCGATGCGATCGCCCGCACGCTGGCGAGGCTGTATCGGCGCCACGATCTGCTGGAATGGACGACCGCCGCAGCGGCAGCGTCCGACCGCGAGCTGACCATCTCCGGCTTCTATCGTCGGATGACCGGCGCCGTCGTGCTGGCGGCGTGCGGAGCGACCGCGGTTGCTTGCGCCCATCACGATGCTTGGATGATCGCGGCTCCGTTTCTTGCCGCCTGGGCTCTGTCGCCGGCCATCGCCTGGTGGGTGAGCCGGGCGCCGCCTCCCGCCCAGAGCGCGCTGTCGGATGCCGACGCGGAAGGCCTGCGCCTCACGGCGCGGCGCACCTGGAGTTTCTTCGAAACATTCGTGACGTCAGAAGACAACATGCTTCCGCCCGACAACTTCCAGGAGGATCCGCAGCCGGTTCTCGCCCATCGCACCTCGCCGACAAATCTGGGTCTCTATCTCCTCTCGGTTTTGGCCGCGCGCGATTTCGGCTGGCTCGGTCTCACGTCGACTGTCGAGCGGCTGGAAGAGACGGTTCGAACGATGACCCGGCTGGAGCGGTTCCGCGGGCACTTCTTCAATTGGTACGACACGCGCGATCTTCGTCCGCTCGAACCCAGATACATATCGTCGGTCGACAGTGGAAATCTTGCCGGCCATCTGATCGTGCTGCGCAGCGCCTGCCGGGAGATGCTCGTGGCGCCGGCGATGGGCGCGGGTGCGCTCGCCGGCGTAGCCGATGCGGTCAAACTTGCTCGCGGCGCGCTGAAGGCGCTGAGCGGCGATCGGCGGATTTCGGAGACCGTGAGCGCACAACTCGATGCCGCCCTCGTTGAGCTCGCAGCGTCATTGACGCTGCCCTCTCAGTCACAGGCGGAGTTGGCGGACCGATTGTCGAACCTACAACGGCAATCCGAGGCTCTCGCCGGTCTTACCCGCGCCCTCGTCGAAGACAACGGGGACGACCATTGGGGCATTGCCTGGATGGCGGACCTGGTGACATGGACCGAGGCCATTGTGTCTTCGATCGCCGGACATCGGCGCGACGTCGACGGCCTATGTCCTTGGGCCCGTCTCAGCGATGACGCCACGATCGGGCAGAGCGCGCCGACGCTGGCCGATCTGCCCGATCATTGCGAAGCACTGATCGAGAAGCTTGCTGAGCAGCGGGCAGGGCACGTCGCAAACGGCGCCGCCGGTGACGTCGCGAAAATCGACGATCTCATTGCCGCGCTTCAGCAATCGGCCGAAACTGCGAAAGCTCTCGCGCGGCGCATCGAAAGTCTCGACGCGCTCGTGGGGACAATGTTCGACGAGATGGAGTTCGCCTTCCTTTTGGACCCCGCACGGCAGTTGCTCTCGATCGGCTACCAAATCGCCGAAGGGACGCTCGATCCGAGCTGTTACGATCTGCTGGCATCCGAGGCGCGTCTGGCCAGCTTCATCGCCATCGCCAAAGGTGACGTCGCACCGAAACATTGGTTCAAGCTGGGGCGCGCGGTCACGCCGATCGACCGCGGCTCTGCTCTGATCTCGTGGTCGGGCTCGATGTTCGAGTATCTGATGCCGGAGCTGGTCATGCGCGAGCCGGCCGGAAGCCTCTTGCATCAAACCGCCTGTTTGATCGTGAAGCGGCAGATCGAATACGGCGCGCAGTGCGGCGTTCCGTGGGGCATTTCCGAGTCGGCCTTTAACTTCCGCGATCTCGAGCTCACCTATCAGTATTCCAATTTCGGGGTCCCCGGTCTCGGCCTCAAGCGCGGCCTCAGCGAGAATGTTGTCGTCGCGCCCTATGCGACGGCGCTGGCATCGATGGTCGAGCCTATGGCCGCGGTGCGGAATTTCTCGCGTCTGGCCGAGGCAGGCGGGAATGGCCGCTACGGCTGGTACGAGGCCCTGGATTACACGCCTGGACGTGTCCCGGAGGGCAAGAGCGTCGCCGTCGTGCACGCCTACATGGCGCATCACCAGGGGATGAGTTTGGTCGCCATCGCCAACACGCTTGGCGGCGCGAAGATGCAGGGGCGCTTCCACGCCGATCCGATCGTGCAGGCGACGGAGCTTTTGTTGCAGGAAAGGCCGCCGCGCGACGTCGCCGTCAAATGGGTCCGCGCCGAAGAAGTGAGTCAGACGACGCAGGTGCGCGAACTCGTGCCGCCAATGCTGCGCCGCTTCCGCTCGCCGCACGATCGTGTCCCGCGCAGCCATCTTCTGTCGAACGGCCGCTACGCCGTCATGATCACCGCCGCCGGATCTGGCTACAGCCGCTGGCGGAATCTCGCTGTGTCGCGCTGGCGCGAAGACGTCACCTGCGATCCGTGGGGATCGTATGTCTATCTGCGCGACGTCGAGACCGACGCGGTGTGGTCGGCGGGCTATCAGCCGAGCGGCGCCGAGCCGGACAGTTATGCCGTAGCGTTTTCGGAGGATCGTGCCGAAATCACGCGACGCGATGGAACCCTGGCGACAACCCTCGACGTAGTGGTCTCGCCGGAGGACGACGGGGACGTCAGACGGGTATCGATATCGAATCTCGGAACGCGCCCGCGCGAAGTCGAGATCACCTCTTACTCCGAGATCGTGCTGGCGCCATTGAGCGACGATGCATCGCATCCGGCATTCTCGAAGCTCTTTGTGCAGACCGAATTCGCGCCGGAGCTTGGTGCGCTTCTGGCGAGTCGCAGGAGGCGTTCCCCGAATGAAGCGGAGGTTTGGGCGGCCCATCTGGCGGTCGTGGAAGGCGAGACTCGCGGCGATCTGGAATTCGAGACCGACCGTGCGCGCTTCCTCGGACGCGGCAATGGCGTGCAGAACCCG
The DNA here is from genome assembly GCA_036264375.1 of Pseudolabrys sp. Lineage (GTDB taxonomy): Bacteria > Pseudomonadota > Alphaproteobacteria > Rhizobiales > Xanthobacteraceae > Pseudolabrys. Next base: position 17,492 of record DATARB010000040.1, on the reverse strand, counting down.
GCTTCCATCGGCGGAGGCCGCGCGCTGTCCAACACCGTCGGCACGGTGCTCGACCCGATTTTCAGCATTCGTCAGCGTGTTCGCATACCGCCTGGTGCAACCGTTCGCGTCTCGTTTTGGACGCTGCTTGCCCGGTCGCGCGACGAGGCTATCAGCCTGGCCGACAAACATCAGGATGCCGCGGCGTTCGAGCGCGCAGCCACTCTGGCCTGGACCCAGGCTCAGGTTCAGCGTCACCATATTGGAATAACGTCGGACGAGGCGCATCTTTTCCAGCGCCTCGCCAACCGCGTCATGTATTCGGACCCGACGCTACGGCCGTCACCTGAAATCTTGAAGCGGAACGATCTCGGACCCTCGGCGCTTTGGGCGCATGGCATCTCCGGCGATTTGCCGATCGTGCTGTGCCGCATCGATGACGCCACGCATTTGGAGACCGTGCGTCAGCTGATCCGCGCGCATCACTACTGGCGCATGAAGCAGCTCGCAGTCGATTTGGTGATCGTCAATGAAAGAAGCACGTCTTATGTCCAGGATCTGCAATCCGCTTTGGAGTCGGTGCACCGAGTAAACCTGTCGCGATTGCCGTCCGAAAAAGATGCGGCTCCGGGAAGCGTGTATTTGCTGCGTGCCGATTTGCTGTCCGCCGAGGTGAGAAACCTGCTGCAGACGGTGGCGCGGGTGGTGATCGTGAGCCGGCGCGGCAGTCTTGCCGAGCAGGTCAAACGTCTCCAGGAAGTGGCGCCCGTGGCGGAGCCGCCGCGTCTGGCGCGGCGAAGCATCAGCCCGCCGGAGTTCGCCACGCCGCCGCAACTCGAATTCTTCAACGGCATCGGCGGATTTGGTGAGAACGGACGGGAATACGTCACCATTCTCGACGGCGATCAGGCGACGCCGGCGCCATGGATCAATGTCATCGCCAATCCCTCGTTCGGCTTCCAGGTGTCCGCCGAGGGCTGCGGCTACACGTGGTCCGTCAACAGCCGGGAGAACCAGCTCACGCCCCGATCGAATGACCCGGTCAGCGATACCCCGGGTGAATGCATCTATGTCCGAGACGAGGACAATGGCGAGGTCTGGACGCCAACGGCTCTTCCTATTCGCAGCGATGCATCCCGCTACATTGCCAGACACGGACAGGGCTACAGCCGGTTCGAGCATGTGGCGAATGGAATAGCGCTCGATCTCGTGCAATTCGTGCCGCTTGAGGATTCGGTCAAGATCTCCAGGCTGAAGATCAAGAACCTGTCGCGCCGCCGGCGGCGGTTGTCGGTAACGGCTTATGTCGAGTGGGTGCTCGGGCCATCGCGGGCGGCTGGTGCGCCTTATGTCGTCACCGAGATCGACCCGACAACGGGCGTCATGCTGGCGCGCAATCCGTGGCGGATGGAGTTCGGTTCGCGCGTGGCCTTTGCCGACTTGATGGGCCGGCAGCAGTCGTGGACTGGCGATCGCACGGAGTTCATCGGCCGCAACGGCAGTCTCACGCTTCCCGCCGCGCTCGCCAGCCGGGAACCTCTGTCAAACCGTGTCGGCGCCGGCCTCGACCCTTGCGGCGTTCTGCAAACCACGGTCGAGATACCGGGCAATGCCGAAGTCGAGATTGCATTCACGCTGGGCGAAGCTGCCAGCACGGCAGACGCTTTGTCGTTGGCAGAACGCTATCGTGCCCTCGACCTCGACGCCGTTTTCAGCGACGTAGGACAATTCTGGGATCGAACGCTCGGCGCCGTGCAGGTGCGCACGCCCGACCGAGCGATGGATATCCTGCTGAACCGGTGGCTCCTGTATCAGACGCTCGCGTGCCGCATGTGGGCGCGTTCGGGTTTCTATCAGGCCAGCGGTGCCTATGGCTTCCGCGACCAGTTGCAGGATGGCATGGCCCTCTGCGCGTCGCAGCCCGACCTGACACGAGAGCATCTCCTGCGCGCGGCGGGTCGGCAATTCATCGAGGGCGACGTTCAGCACTGGTGGCTGCCATCCTCGGGCAAGGGCATTCGCACGCACGTGTCCGACGACTCTCTCTGGCTGTCCTTCGCCGCAGCGCAATACATAACGGCGACGGGCGATCCTTCCGTGCTTGACGAAGAGGTGGCCTTCCTCGATGGCATGACCCTCGCACCGGACGAGCACGATGCCTTTTTCCAGCCCATGGCATCGGATCAGCGGGCCACTCTGTTTGAGCACTGCGCCCGGGGTCTCGATCGAGGCCTCAAGGTTGGACGTCACGGCATGCCGCTGATTGGGGGCGGCGACTGGAACGATGGATTGAACAGGGTGGGGGCGGGAGGACAGGGCGAAAGCATTTGGCTGGGCTGGTTTCTCTACGCCACCATCGGCAATTTCGTCGCGTTCGCGGAACGGCGTGGTGAAGACGGCCGCGCCGCGTCCTGGCGACAGCATGCAGCCTTGCTGCGCGACGCGCTGGAAAAGGAAGGCTGGGATGGCGATTGGTATAGGCGCGGCTATTTCGACGACGGAACGCCATTGGGCTCCGCATCGAGCAGCGAATGCCGCATCGACTCCATCGCCCAGTCTTGGGGTGTCCTCTCCGGCGCCGCCGATCCATCACGCGCCGCGATAGCCATGGCCTCGGTGGAGGAAAAGCTCATCAAGCGCGACGAAGGCCTGGCGCTCTTGTTCACGCCGCCCTTCGACAAGACCGAGCTCGAACCGGGTTACATCAAGGGCTATCCGCCCGGCATTCGCGAGAACGGCGGCCAATATACGCATGCGGCGATCTGGAGCGTTCAGGCCTTCGCGAAGCTCGGTGACGGCGACAAGGCAGTCGAACTATTCTCGCTGCTCAATCCGATCGGCCATGCTCGCACCTTCGCGGCCGCGCAGCGCTACAAGGTCGAGCCTTACGTCATGTGCGCCGATGTCTACTCCATTCCCCCGCACGTAGGGCGGGGCGGGTGGACATGGTACACGGGTTCGGCTGGCTGGATGTATCGCGCGGGCGTCGAATCGATCCTGGGTCTCAGCGTGGAGGGAACAAGCCTGCATTTCGATCCTTGCGTTCCGCACGCGTGGAAGGAGTTCGACATCGCATATCGCTACCATTCCACGCGGTATGAGATCCACGTCGACAATTCTGGCGGCGTTTGCCGTGGCATTGCCAGTCTGGAACTGGACGGCCAAGCGCTCTACGAGGGCTCAGTCCAAATTAGTCTGGTGGATGACGGCGCCGTTCATCATGTCCGAGTGACGCTGGGATGACGTCTAAGCTGCCTTGCCCGGCACTTTGCGCGCCTGGCCGACGTTGTGGTTCACGGTACACGCATGTTCACGGCCACACTTCACGCAGACCAAGATCTGGTTCTCCAAATCGAGTGTTCGGTTGGCGACTTCGATTGTTTTTAATTGCAACTCGCCGCCACAGTGGGTGCAGTGCGCCGTGGGTGGTGGCTCGACGAGAGTGCGCATAGGGTGTCCTTTCGTTCGAAAGGCATCGAAACGAAGAAACGGGCGCTCGAAAGGGCCAATGTCAGGCTTTGGTGGCAAACCGAACGACTTGCGGTAGCGTTTCGGCCATGCCAACGCTGCGCTTTTAACCAGGGTGTGTCCAGTCGTATTTCCATGGGCGCCCGCACAGGGTGTGGCGGATGGCATCTGCTGGTGCCGCGGGGGGCGCCGGGAATGTTTATTTCCGCGCGAGCGTTCCTAACCCTGTGACGCGCGCGATTCATGCCCATATACGGTTGTTGTTTGTTTGTATGGCGCCAATCTGACAATGTTTATTGATGTTTTGGCGATCATATCAATATGCCGCAATGGCTCGTGCCCCGATCGTCGTGCCGGCAAGTCTGACTTCTCTTAGGGTTCTTTCGGCGCTCGAGGTACGAAATCCGTCAGCCATACTGTCGTTGCTCCAACTTGCGGGCAAGGAGTACGCCATCTCGCCGTTGGGATGGCTGATCGCTCGACTCTGCACGGATAACGGCGCAACGTGTTCACATTGGACGCTGACCATGGCGTCTACGGCATTTGCGTCTACTTAACCACAATTAGAGCGACTTTGCCCTTGCTCGAAAGCAGGGCGAAAGGTTCACATGCTCACTTCGGCCCTGTCGAAAGACGCCCCGTTCGTCGATGTCCATGATGCCATCACGCTCGCGCAAGCGATCGTCGACACCGTCCGCGATCCCTTCGTGGTGCTCGATCAGGATTTGCGGGTCGTCGTTGCGGGCCGGTCTTTCTATCAGACATTCCGGCTGGCGAGAGACGATGTCCATGGACACTTGCTATACGAGATCGATAACGGTCAGTGGGACATTCCGGGGCTTCGCCGTCTTCTGGAGAAGATCGGCAAGGATCATGTCGCCGTTGAAGGGTATGAGGTCGACGACGAGTTTCCCGCGATCGGCCGGCGCGTCATGGTGCTGAATGCCCGCATGGTTGTGTACGAAATGGGAAGCCGTGCGACCGTGCTGCTGGCATTCGAAGACATTACCGCACGGCGCGTCGTCGAGCAGCGGATACAGGACCTGCTGCGGGAAAAGGACATGTTGCTGGAGGAAATGCAGCACCGCGTGGCCAACAGCCTGCAAATCATCGCCAGCATACTCCTCCTCAAGGCGCGAACCGTCCAGTCGGAGGAGACGCGATTGCAGCTGGAGGATGCGCATCAGCGCGTTCTGTCGGTCGCTGCGGTTCAGCAGCACCTGCATCTCTCAGGCCCGAACCAGCCGATCGAAGTCGGCAGTTATCTGAACAAGCTTTGCGAGACGCTGGCTCAATCGATGATCGGCGATAGCCGGCCGATCTCGCTCAAAGTTGACGCAGATCCCGGTGCCGCTGCATCGCGCGATGCCGTGAGTATCGGCTTGATTGTCACCGAGCTCGTGATGAACGCCTTGAAGCATGCGTTTCCCGGCGAATGGCTCGGTGCCGCGATTGTCGTTTCATACAGGGTCGCCGAGACCGACTGGAAGCTGACCGTGTCCGACAACGGTGCCGGCAAGCCGGATGTCAAGGCCAGCGACGGCAAGGCCGGGCTCGGCACCAGCCTGATCCAAGCCTTGGCGAAACAGCTCGACGCCCGCGTGGAGACCGCAAGCGATTCCAAAGGCACGGCGGTGTCCATGACTCACGCAACATTCAAAGCCAAGCCGCCAGTGGCGGTCGAATCCAGTGCCGGCTCCGCAAAGGTGAGATGATGTGGCTTCCATGGCTGGCTCAACACAAGATGGCGGGCAAGCCGGCGATCAGGTTTCCAAACGATAGCCGCAGTTACGATGCAACACGACGCGCAGTGCGATTCTGGGGCCATGATCGGTCGATGGAAGCCACATTTTTCATGACAGCGGAAGCGCTTGCACGTCTGCAGCCGGCTCTGCAGCCGGACGCGGCAGGTCTGCTGCGGGCATTCGATGCCAACCGCGACCGCATCTACGCAATCGCGGCCAAGGTTTATGCGCGAGGCCGCAAGGACTCTTACGACCTGATCGCTGCTGACGTCTGATCTCGCGACCATCGCCGGAATGTGGTTGGCCGCGAAGACAGGCGGGAGCGCGGACGCGTCCCTCAGTCGCCACGAATACCAAGCGAGCCGTCGGGCGGCTGATCTATTGGGGCAATGGCCTTGTCGACTGCTGACGACACCAAGCTATGGCCCCGCCGAGTGTAGAAAAATGTTGCTTCGGTGCGGAGTGGTCCGCGCAAATATGCCAGCGGCTCTTCGCGCGCGTGATCAAGAATGCTCCGACCCGATAGGATCCGGGAGTTGCCTTGCCGGTAGCGGGCTTCGTTGCTGAACTGCGATGCATGGCACACTCCAACTGTCATGAGGATCATGCACCAAAGAGCCGTGCAAAGATATACTTATTGGCAGAGGTATGAACCAACGCACGCACGGACGTGCCATCGTGCGCTGTATGAAACGGCATTTTGATTTATTCGGCCGTGTGCGCGGTATGGTGATACACGGACCGCTCGCGATCATGAGTACCGTGCGGCTTGTTAAACGTTGCAGCGGCCCGTCATTTGTCGATCACGCACAGAAAGCTGTTGCACCGGTAGTGAAGGCAAAATCATTCAGGAAGAGCCAGCTTTCCACGAACTTAATATTCAAGCCAAGCGAACAAAGCGGGTACGCTACGCGTTGGGACTGTACAGCTTAATCAGAGAGTAGTCTGGAGTTTATCATGACGAAGTTTCTTTGGGTTGTGCAGAAGTGGAGATGACCCTGCGCAGGCGGGGCATTTTCTGCGAGCTGGGCGGCACGGTCCGCTGCCGAAGGACGACAAAAGCCGCTTCATACATTGGCTACCATCACAGACGGAGTCATCGTGACCTATCGTCCATCGGTATCGACACTCACGCCCCTGACGCCGCGCTACGACGCGTTCCTGTTCGCGTCGGTCTGCAACGACGCGAGCGGGATGTCGCTCAGTGTCGTGTCTCTCTTGGCACGAGCGAAAGTCGATCCGTGGGAAGAGGCAAGTCGTTTGGCGACGATGCCCAAAGCACTCGCGGAGAAGGCATTGGCCGCGACGCTTGATCTGATCCCGGGCCGGACTTGGAAGCAGGCCGAAGCGAAAACGATTGCTGCGCGATTGGTCCGGCTTCTCCCGTTGCCGGGCGAAGGTGGACCGGCAGAAGTTTCGCCGAGCGGCACGAAACAGGAAAGTTATTGGTGGCTGTGGTTGGCCTTTGGCGTCGGGATCTCTGTTTTGGCACCGCGCATGCCGTCGACCACAACGGACGCAGGCATTGCGGCGTCCCAATCCGTGACGCCAGCGTTAGAGACACTCGACAAGAGTGCCACGGCTCCCGACGCGACCGACCGCCGTCCATAAGACGAAGCAACCCGCCGCCTTCGGTCCGTTGCAACCAAGTTTTCCGTGAGTTTTGTCTCACCGAATTGTTGAACTCAGAAATGCCCTTGTTGTAATCCTCAGAATCATCCTTTGGATGCTGCCGAAAGGTTGAGGCCTCGATTCTGGGTGCCGACCGATTGGTTATTCTCGGGATTGGGGGATTTTCTTGTTCGGGTTGCGAAGGATCGCACTGGCAGGCGCCAGTTGCATTGTATTTTTGTGCGCGTTGGTCAGTGGAAGTGGGAATGCTTTCGCGTCGGCAGGGTGCAGCGCCTTCTCGGGCACGATGAACGGCACCGGAGCCGGCTCCGGCATGGAGTCTGGGCAGATATCGACCTTCGCTGCCGGTGACGTCATTACGTTCACACACACAGGAACGGCGAACTATTGGGGTCTCTTCTCCTATGCGGGTTATGCGCACGAATTCCTTGATTACCCACCTCCTTATACGACGAGCACATACACCGTTACGTCGTCGGATATAGCGACCTATGGAAGCCTCCGATTTATGGTGGCCACGCTCGGGGGCGATGGCGCGGATACTTTAACGTGGTCCTGTACGTCGGCTGGATCATCGGGCGCGGGCGGCGCCAGCGGCATCCCAACCGACAGCCAACATATCCGCGCGCTGCAAATCAGCACCAGCACCCTGGTCGCCACCACATCCGGGGAGACCATCTCCAGCGCCATCGACGGCGGCATCACGGATGGCTTCTCGAATGACGGCACGCCGACGAGTTTCAGCGCGAATGGAGCTTTCATAAATTTCGCGGCTGAACCCAGGTCGGACATCGCGCGCCGCACCGATGAGGCTTTCTCGGCGCTTGGTTATGCCGGCTCAACTAACAAAGCGCCCGACTTCAACAAGGCGCCGCCACGGCTCGACCGTGAATGGAGCGCCTGGGCCGATATTCGTGGCACCGGCTGGAAGGTCGACGATTCGACTAGCGGCAGCAGCGATCTAAAAGGCAGCCAGATCAACGCGACCCTTGGTCTTGGCCGGAAGCTCGACACTGACACGTTAGTCGGTGTGGTCGTTGGCTATGAAAATTTCAAATATGACGTGGCGTCGTTGGCAGGCACACTCAAAGGCAACGGCGAAACCATTGGCGGCTACGTCGCCCGCCGCTTCGGCAACCTGCGTTTTGACGCGGCGCTCGGCTGGAGCAACGTCGACTACAATGCAACTGCGGGAACGGCCGCCGGGTCGTTCACGGGCAGCCGCTGGCTCGGCTCGACCGGCCTGACCGGCGACTACAAGCTTAACGCTTACACGATCGAGCCGTCGGCGAAGGTCTACGTCCTGTGGGAAAGGCAAACGGCTTGGACCGACAGTCTCGGCACAGCACAGGACGGCCGGGATTTCTCCGCCGGCCGCGTCGCCTTGGGCTCGAAACTAGGCCGTTCGTTTTTAGCATCGAACGGGTGGACGCTGACGCCGGACGTGGGGCTTTACGGCGACTGGCGCTTCCAGAGTGACACGGCATTGCCGACAGGGACCGCCGTGGCCAACATCGGTGCCGGATGGTCCGGCCGGGTAACGGCGGAACTCTCGGCAAAAGCTCTCAACGGCTGCGCGGTGTCGCTCGATGGCGAGTACGGCGGCTTGGGGACCAACTACAAAATATGGACGGGCCAAGTGCGCGGTAGCGTGCCGTTCTGAGCGGGTGGCGTTAGCTCACACGCCACCCGCTCGCTGTCGAGAGGTTAAGCGAGCGCGTCTCTTGACGCCTCAAGCCTCCGCCGGTCCGATCTTGATCGTCAGCGGCTTGAGGCCATCGATGCGCGCCTCGATCGTATCGCCCGGCACCACCGGGCCGACGCCGGCCGGCGTGCCGGTGAAGATCAGGTCGCCGGTCTTGAGCACGACCTGCTTGGAGAGCTGCGCGACGATCTCGGGCACGTTCCAGATCATCTCCTTCAGGTCGCCGCGCTGGTGCTCCTTGCCATTCACCGCCAGCGTGATGGCGCCCGCCGCCGGATGACCGATGTCGGCCGCCGGATGGATGACGCCGCACGGGGCCGATTGGTCGAAGCTCTTGCCGACCTCCCAGGGCAACTGCATGTCGCGCGCATCGCGCTGGCGGTCGCGCCGCGTCAGGTCGATGCCGACGGCATAGCCCCAGATGTGCCGCGCCGCGTCGGCGACCGCGATGTTGCGGCCGTCGGCGCCGATCGCCAGCACCAGCTCGACTTCGTACTGGAAGTCGTTGGTCTCCGGCGGATAGGGCACGGTCGCGCCGTCGCCGACGATGGAGTCGCGCGGCTTCTGGAAGAAGAACGGCGGGTCGCGCTCATCGGCCTCTTTCATCTCGCGGATGTGCGAGACGTAATTGCGGCCGACGCAATAGACCCGGCGTACCGGGAACACGCCGCCGCCGATCACCGGCAGCGTGGTCACCTCCACCGGCGGAAGAACGAACGTCAGCGCGCCGCTCACTTCGATCCACCCAGCGCCGGGTTGACCGACTTGTACCAGTCGAGGATCTGCTCGCCGTTCCAGTGCAGCACGCCTTCGAACTTGTTCACGTAGTCGTAGATGTCCGTCAGCGGCTTGATGCGGAACGGCTGGCCGCTGATGTAGGGGTGGATGGCGATCGCCATGATCTTCACGCGGTCCTTGCCCTCGGCGTAGAGCTGATTGAAGGTCTCCACCGCGCGCTTGTAGAGGTGATCGCTCTCGTGGTGCTGCACGATCATCATCGGGATGTCGTTGAGCTCCACCGTATAGGGCAATGTGACCAGCGGCCCCTTGGCGGTCTTGATCACCGTCGGCTCGTCGTCATAGACCCAGTCGCCGATATATTTCACGCCGGCGTCCACCAGCAGTTCCGGCGTCTCGAAGGTCTGGGTCAGGCCAGGTCCGAGCCAGCCGACCGGCCGCTTGCCGGTGAACTTCTCGATCACGTCCATGGAGCGATTGATCATCGCCTTCTGGTCGGGCTCCTTGTGAATCGGACCTTGCTCATAGGCATGGCCCATGAACTCCCACCCATTGTCGCGCGCCTCGGCGGCGACGCGCGGATAATCCTCGCAGACGCGTGCGTTGATCGACAGCGTCGGGCGGATGCCGAGGCGCTTGTAGAGATCGAAGAAGCGCCAGCAGCCCACCCGCATGCCGTATTCGTGCCAGCTCCAGTTCGGCACGTCGGGAAGCATCGGCTGCCCGGTTGGCGCCGGCAGCACCTGCCTCGCCATCGGCTTGCCGATGTCCCATACCTCGTAGTTGACGATGGTCCAGATGATGATGCGGTTATTGCCCGGCAGTTTCAGCGGCGGACGATCGACGATCGCCGAAAACTCGTTGCGCTGACGGGGAAGCATGCTGTCGCTCATGTCGGTCTTTTCTGTGAGAGGAGGTCAAAATCAGATCAGTGGATTCCAGGATCGCTTCAATAGCGCCGTCTGGTCGATGCCGAAGCGGTCGGCGAGCCAGTCGCAGAGGATCTCCTGGCCGATGGTCGGGTTGTCGTGCTGGCAATGCTCGGCGCCGGTCTCGTCCGGATCGAGGATGCGCAGGGTGACATCGACGCCTTTCGCCTTGGCGTAATCGTAGCTCGCGCGCGCGGCGGAAACGGTGAGCACGTCGTGGCCGCCATGCACGATGAGATAGGGACACTGCATATTTTCGAGATGGCCTTCGAGCGTGAAGGGTACCATCTTCTTGTGCGCCTCCGCCATGGTCTTGGCGCCGAGCACCCAGCGGATGTGCATCGCCAGTCCGAAGTCGTCGCCTTTGTTGCCCCACATATCCGTGAGCGACCAGATCGCGCCGTGCGAGATCGCTGCGGCGAGCCGGTGCTCATAGGAGGCCGCGCGCGCGGCGTAATAGCCGCCCATGCTCGAGCCGCACACCGCGATGCGCTTGGGATCGACATCGTCGCGCGTCAGCAGCCAGTCGATGCACTTGCCGATCGGCACCTCGGTGTCGTGCCGGCTGGCGATGCCGTGCCGGCGCAGCGTGCCGCCCTGGCCGGGGCCGTCGATCATCAGCACCGAGATGCCGCGCTGCAGGCAGCCATGCGCCTGCATGAACCACATCTCGTCCTTGATCGAGTCGAGACCGCCCATGCAGATCAGCACGGGGAGCTTGTCGCCGGGAAACGGCGCGCGCACGAAATAGCCGCAGATCGGCTTGCCCGGCTCGTAAGGAATGTCGACCGCTTCGCCCGGTGGATCGAGCCGCGCGATGAATTTCTTCGAGCAGGCTTCCATTTTCTCGAACGTCGGCAGCCGGCGCGGATCGGCCGGCTCGAGATGGAATTCGGCCTGCCGGTAATAGTCGGCGGCGCGCAGGAAGCAGTTCATCGCCGTGCGGATGTGGCCGGCCTTTTCCTCGGCGAGGCCGCGCGTCCAGTTGCGATCGGCGATGCGCATCCATTCGGTGTGCCAGCTTTCCAGGTCGCCGGGGATCATGCGGCTTGCCGCCTGGAGCACCTCGCTGACGGCGCCGCCGCCTTCCTGCGTTTCGCCCAAGCCGCGGCGGAACTGATAAGAGAGCCAGGGATGCTCCGGCCAGTGATGCCAGCCGAAGGGCTCGTAATGGGCGGAGCGGTCGGCGGTGATCTGCTCGATAGTGTCGTCGGCGGCGGAAGTCGCTGCAGGGGCAGTCATGTCACCTCGGGGATACGCAAAGACGGGGGCGGAAAGGCGCGGCCGGATCGTTGAATCGGAGGGCGGCGCTGTCAAGGCATAATGTATACACTTCCTGCATTGGCGCTCTACGCAGTTCCGACGAACTCGATAAATACGCGCGATTTATAGTCGGAATCCGCGCCATAGCCCTTGATTTCACCGGAGTAGTTTGTATCCACTTTTGCTTGAGCGCAGCGGGATCACAGGGGATCGGCCAATGTCCGACAGGCGAGGGGGCAGCATGGCGCACGGCGCAGGCGACCTCGCGCCGGCGGTGCGAGACGGCACCCGCTCGCTCTCGGTGAGCGATCGTCTGCGCGAGCAAATCCTCGGCGGCGAGATCGCCGCCGGCGCGCGGCTCAACGAAGTGCGCCTGAGCGAGAGCCTCGCGGTCTCGCGCACGCCTGTGCGCGCCGCGCTGCAGGTGCTGGCCGGCGAGGGCCTTCTCGATTACGCGCCCAACCGCGGCTATGTCGTGCGCACATTTCCGCTGTCGGAGATCGTGGATGCCTACGACATCCGCGGCCAGCTCGAAGGCCTTGCGGCGCGCTTCGTGGCCGAGCGCGGCCTGAGCGCGGAGGAACGCTTAACGATCGAGCAGAGCCTGCGCGAGGGCGACGCGCTGTTCGAGAAGGGCGCTTTCGCGCCCAGTGCCATGGCGCGCTATCGCTGGATCAACGGTAATTTCCACGATACGATTTTGGGCGCGGCGAAGAACAGGATGCTGGCCGAGATGATCCGCGTCTGCCATCACGTGCCGATGTCGTCGAGCCGCAATATCGTCGCCTTCGAATTCCACGACGTGCGCCGCCGCCATGACGATCATCACCGTATCTACGAGGCGATCCTCACCGGCCAATCCTGGCGTGCCGAGATGCTAATGCGCGAGCACGTCGGCAGCGTGAAGTCGTCGCTGATCAAATCTCTCGAAGAGCGTCCGCGCGCGGGCGCCGAGGCCGCGCCCGCCTGACCTTGCGTTGGTCCTGGAGACCCTGCCATATCCACCGTTGCAACGATGACGGCGGCTGGGAGGGCACGATCCATGGACGAGACACCCATCCTCGCCGAGACGCGCGCGGGCTATCACGTCATCACGCTCAATCGTCCGCAGCGGCTGAATGCCTTCACCGAGGCGATGCATCGCGCGCTGATGGCGGCTTTGAATGACGCCGAAGCCGATTCCGAATGCCGCGCGCTGCTGTTGACCGGCGCCGGCCGCGGTTTCTGTACTGGACAAGACCTCAACGATCGCCTGTCGCGCGGTGATGCCAGACCCGATCTCGGCGCCAGTCTCGACGCGTTCTACAATCCACTGGTGCGCAAGCTGCGCGCGCTGCCGTTTCCAGTCGTCGCGGCGGTCAACGGCGTTGCCGCCGGCGCCGGCGCCAACATCGCGCTCGCTTGCGACATCGTGCTTGCCGCGCGCAGCGCCAGCTTCGTGCAGTCCTTCGCCCGCATCGGTCTGGTGCCGGATTCCGGCGGCACGTGGATTCTACCCCGCCTCATCGGCCCCGCGCGCGCCCGCGGTCTGGCGCTGCTCGCCGAGCCATTGCCCGCTGACAAAGCGGAAAGCTGGGGCCTGATCTGGAAGGCGGTGGACGACGACAAGCTCATGGCCGAGGCGGGGGCCGTCTGCGCACACTTCGCTGCCGGCCCGACGTTCGGCCTGGCGCAGATCAAGCGCGCGCTCGATGCCTCCGAGCAGAACGATTTTTCGACGCAGCTCGATCTCGAGCGCGACCTGCAGCGGCAGGCGGGCGCGTCGCCCGACTACATGGAAGGCGTGCGTGCCTTCGTGGAGAAACGCAAGCCGGTGTTTAGGGGGAAGAAGGGCTAGCAGTTCATTAGTCGCGTCATCCTGAGGTGCGAGCGCGTAGCGCGAGCCTCGAAGGATGAACGGCCGAGGCGCAGCAACGAGTGGCGATTCAGCGGCCGACATCCTTCGAGGCTCGCTTCGCTCGCACCTCAGGATGACGGATTGGGGCTCTCGATCCGGCTAAGAAAATCAAACGGCTCGCGTCACGATCCAGTCAGGATCATGACCGTCCTGATCGACGACACCACGAAATTAGACGCGGCGAGGAAAGCCATCACCGCGTGGACCCATTTCATGTTGTCGATCATGATGACGGACCGCCGATGCGTTTGCAGACTGAGTGATGATCGCAATTGGTTTCGAAACGGTATCCAGCCGCGCAAGTGTACAAATATACCACGCACGCCCAGTGCGCGCCGAGGCGGGCATCCGGTTTACTCCCACATCCGCCGCATCTTGGCCTGCACATCGACCGTCGCATGCCCTCGCGCGGCCTGCGCACCGGAAGCCTTTGCCGCGGGCCACACGCGCCATTCAAAATGCTTCAACAATGCGTTCGGAATAAAGCGCGTGCGTTGCGCGTAGACGTGGCGGTCGCCATTGCTGCGCTGGCCGTGCACATAAAAGCGCTGCGGTATCATGAGATGCAGGTGGTCCTTCGCCCGCGTCATCGCGACGTATAAAAGCCGCCGTTCCTCCTCGATCTCCGGCACCGAGCTGGTGGAGAGATCGGACGGCAGGCAGCCGTCCACCGCATTGAGCAGATAGACCGACGTCCATTCCTGTCCCTTGGCGGAATGGATCGTGGAGAGAATGAGATAATCCTCGTCGAGCAGCGGCGCACCGGCCTCATCGCTCGTCGCGTCCGGCGGATCGAGCGTCAGCTCGGTCAAGAAGCGCTCGCGGTTCGGATAGGTCGCGGCGATCTGCGACAGCTGCGCCAGATCGGCCATCCGCAGGCTCGCGTCCTCGTGCTTGCGTTCGAGATGCGGCGCATACCAGCGGCAGACGAGATCGAGCTCCGCCGGCCAGCCGGCCGCGTTCCGGCGCAGCGTGCCGATCATCATATCGAAGTCCGGCCAATGCTCGGCCGCTGCAGCCGGCGGCTTGAATTCGCTCACTGCCCAGGCCGGATCGGTGGCCTCGGCGATGCGATCCAGCAGCCGCCCGGCCGAACTCGGGCCTATGCCCGGCAGCAATTGCGCCACGCGGAAGCCGGAGACACGGTCGCGCATGTTGTGCGAGAAGCGCAGCACCGCGAGCACGTCCTTGATGTGCGAGGCTTCGAGAAACTTCAGTCCGCCGAACTTCACGAACGGGATATTGCGCCGCGTCAGCTCGACTTCGAGGCTGGCGCTGTGGCTTGATGTGCGGAACAGCACGGCTTGCGATTTGAGCGCGATTCCGGCCTCGCGGTGCTCCAATATTTTCTCGACGATGTAGCCGGCCTGCGCCGTATCGTCGGCGACATTCACCAGCGCCGGACGCTCCGCCGAGGCACGATCCGACCATAGGTTTTTGGTGAAGCGCTCGGCTGCAAGCTCGATCACCGCATTCGCGGCGGCGAGGATGGCTTGCGTCGACCGATAGTTGCGCGCGAGCGTGACGATCTCGGCCTTCGGGCTGAACTGCGCGGGAAAATCGAGGATGTTGCGCACGGTCGCGGCGCGGAACGAATAGATCGACTGCGCGTCGTCGCCGACCACGGTGAGCCCGCGCCCGTTCGGCTTCAAACCCATCAGGATCGAGGCCTGCAGCCGGTTCGTGTCCTGATATTCGTCGACCAGCACATGATCGAAGCGCGCGGCGACATCCTGGGCGATGGCGCCTTCGATCATCATCTGCGCCCAGTAGAGCAGCAGGTCGTCGTAGTCGAGCACGTTCTGCTTTTGCTTCGCTTCGACGTAAGCACCAAACAGCGCGCGCAACTCGCCGTGCCACTCCACGCACCACGGAAAGAAATTGCCGAGCACCTCGCCGAGATCGGCTTCGGCGTTCACCGTGCGCGAATAGATCGACAGGCACGTGCCCTTCATCGGGAAGCGCTTGGTCATCTTGGAGAAGCCGAGCTCGTGCCGCACCAGATTCATCAGGTCGGCGGAATCCTCACGGTCATGGATCGTGAACGCGTTGTTGAGCCCGAGTTCGAGCGCGTATTCGCGCAACAGCCGCGCGCCGACGGCGTGGAACGTGCCGGACCAGGTCAGCGCCTCGGTCATCGGCAAGGCCTTGTCGCCCATCACCTGCATGGCGATGCGCGCGACGCGCTTCTGCATCTCGGACGCCGCGCGGCGCGAGAAGGTCAGCAGCAGCATGCGGCGCGGATCGGCGCCCGCGACGATCAGATGCGCGACCCGGTGCGCCAGCGTGTTGGTCTTGCCCGAGCCTGCGCCGGCGATGATGAGCAGCGGCGCGGCGTCGTGCAGCGCCTCGCCGCCGTGCGTAACGGCGCGGCGCTGGTCGGTGTTGAGCTTGTCGAGGTAAGCGGCGGCGGTCATGCCCGCACCTGAAACGCTTCGGCGTCGCCACTTGCTCCGCTCATTCCCGCGCAAGCGGCAATCCAGGGCCAGCCGGGCTTGCAATTTTGCGCTGGGTCCCCGCTTTCGCGGGGACGAGCGGCCAATTCAGTGCATCTGGCTCGCCGGGCAACCGAAGGGCCGATTCCGCGTGTCATTCCGTGCATTTGCCCCGACTCGCCAGTCTCTGTACAAAGCATGAACACTGTGCTTTGTCGATGCGCATGAAGGACACTATGGACTGATGGGGCGGCGATCGGGCTCCGCCGACCTGCCGCTGCATGGCGGCCAGGTTCCGAAATGGCTGGCCGAACGCATGACGCGGCTCGGCGCGGTCATGTCGCAGGCCATCGTCCATCATTACGGCCGTGACGAACTGCTGCGGCGGCTCGCAAATCCTTTCTGGTTCCAGTCCTTCGGCTGTGTGATGGGCATGGACTGGCATTCGTCCGGCATCACCACCAGCGTCATCGGTGCGCTGAAGCGCGGCCTTACGCCGTTGCAGGCGGAACTCGGCATCCATGTTTGCGGCGGGCGCGGCAAGCATTCGCGGCAGACGCCCCAGGAACTCATAACCATCGGCGACCGCGTCGGCTTCGACGGTGGCGCGCTCGCCACGGCGAGCCGCCTGGTCGCCAAGGTCGACAGCGCTGCGGTGCAGGACGGCTTCGATCTCTATCTGCACGGCTTCTTCGTTACCGATGACGGCCACTGGACAGTGGTGCAGCAGGGCATGAACGGCGACCGCAAGCAGGCGCGGCGCTATCACTGGCTCTCCGAGGGGCTGACCA
This sequence comes from Pseudolabrys sp., assembly GCA_036264375.1. Classification (GTDB taxonomy): domain Bacteria; phylum Pseudomonadota; class Alphaproteobacteria; order Rhizobiales; family Xanthobacteraceae; genus Pseudolabrys. The sequence continues at coordinate 910 of DATARB010000040.1, read as the reverse complement.
GTTTCGTCGATAATCCGCATACGGCGATCGAAGGCGCGGGGCAGGGCGAGATCGTCAATCTCGCTGACCGCCGCGCCGAACAATCGCGCGCGGCGCAGCTCGATCTGCTCTCGTCGGTCGGGCCGCACAAGATTGCCGCCGAATTCGCCAAGCTCGAAGGCCGCGTTCCCGCGCCGGCGCAGCAGCCGCTGCTGCCCCATCTCGTAATGCCGGCGCATCATGACGTGCGCGCGAGCGACGTCATCACGCGCCGCCTGCATGGCAATCTCGCTGCCGCCGCCGACCGCGGCGCCGCCGACTTCCCCGATCTGTTGCTCACGCCCGGCGTCGGCGCGCGCACCGTGCGCGCGCTCGCGATGGTCGCCGAGGTCGTGCACGGCGCGCCTTATCGCTTCGCCGATCCGGCACGCTTTTCGCTCGCGCATGGCGGCAAGGACCGGCATCCCTTCCCGGTGCCGATCAAGGTCTATGACGAGACCATCGGTGTTCTGAAATCGGCGGTGCAGAAGGCCAAGCTCGGCCGCGACGAAGAATTAGGCGCGCTCAAGCGGCTCGACGACCAGGCGCGCAAGCTCGAACGCCACGCAACCGGCCCCTCGCTCGAAACGCTCATTGCAGACGAGTTCGAGCAGTCGCACGCCTATGGCGGCCGCTCCGTCTTCGGCTTCGAGCCGCCCCCGGCGCAGAAACGGCAGGCGTAAAAAAAAGCGCGCCGACGGTGAACCGGCGCGCGTGTTTGCGTTTTATCCGCGTCTTAAATTACGGGCACGGATGCTGCATCCCGTCAAAGCCGAGATAGGTACCCGTCCTCGGATTGTACGAGCGGTAGCGCTGCGCGCAGTACGATGCGTCGCCACCTGACGCATAAGCCTGGCCCGGCGCAGCGGCATAACCCGCATCGCCATAAGTG